>JAOTSA010000099.1 GCA_030247515.1 Sulfurimonas sp.
ATATTACATCTATAAAAACTCCCTTATTTCAGAGCTTACGACCATTAGTAGTGACACTATCCACTGTTTTTCAAATACTGAGTTCATGGAAGAGAGCGTTGTTTTAGAAGTTGATTTTATCAAGTTCAAGCAGGAGTTTTTATCAAAAAATATTCTCAACAATGAATTTATAAATGAAATTCTCTTAAAAACACACCAGCTTCATTGTGTTGTCAACAGAGAGCTTGTCTTTGATGCAAGTGCAAAAGTTGCCTTTACTCTTGCCAATGATTTGGAGATGTTCAACTCTCTTAAAAGACATGAGGTCTCTTTTATGCTTCATATCCAGCCAGAGACGCTCTCGAGGGTTTTAAACAAATTAAAAAGAAACTCCATCATAGATATAGAAAATGCAAATGTCATTATCTTAGACAGAGTGATGCTCATCAACATCTATAAAGGCGGTCTTTCATGATGAAATTCAATAAAATCAGCACCAAGATAAAGTTTATCGGTGCGTTGCTTATGTTTCTTGTCGCCTCTGTCATAGGAACAACTATTTACCTTAACAAACACAACATTAAAGATGCCCTTGTTATCAACATAGCTGGAAAACAGAGGATGCTTACACAAAAAATTGCAAAAAATGTATTTTATATCCACCACCATTCCGTAGGCGATTTTTCTGAACTTGATGAGGCGTGCCATACCTTTATAGAGGGATTGGAGACACTAAAATTTGGAGACGATGCTAAAAAAATAGCCCCTTTTCATACGGATGAGATAGGCATACAACTCACTGAAATAGATATATTGTGGGGTAGGTTTTATGATGATGTACAAAATTTCAAACGTCTTGAAAACTCTCAAATAAAAAACACAGAAGCACTTGAAAAAGTTGCTGCGTCCATACATGCAGAAAACACAACACTGCTACAAAACGTTGATAAGCTTGTTACGCTATACACAAACTATAGCGAAGAGAAGACAAACTTCATAAAAAACTTCCAATATTCAGCCGCCGCTGTTCTCTTTTTACTCTTTTTATATTCCATGATGCAGCTCAAATCCATAGAATCTCATGTTGACTCTTTTATGCAATACTCCAAAATGCTTATAGAGAATGGAAATATCGCAAATCTAGCACCCATTCAGCTTCAAGCAGAGAGTGAGAGTGAAATCTTAGAAGTAAGCGACACCATAAACTGTTTTATCAACAAAATAAACTCCGCCGTCGAGTGTTCCAATGAAGCACTTCTTCAATCCCAAAAAGCCTCTTCCAAGCTAGAAGAACTGACAGATGAGTTTGATACTATTTTGGCAGAACTAAAAGACAAAGCATCAGCTTCAAGGTACTTAACCAACAGTGAAGACATGGTCATAGAGTCCACGGAAGTGTTGATAAACTCGACAAAAAAGCTAGCAAACCTTAAACAAGAACTTGATAAACTCATCAAAAGTTGCCAAGATTTACAATAAAGTTCCATAGTAGCAACTTATTATCCTTGTAAGTGTTACTTATATTTACATTTCTGCATTTTTTAAACTATTCTTAACTTAAAAAACTACTTTTATGACCCAAATCAAAGATTTTATTGATTTATAGTGATATTATTTACGATGTTAATGGGCACCTTAACAAAAGAGTAAGGTTTATTAACCTACAATATTCGTGTTTCTAAAATTATTTAAGGAGAAAATATGTCACTTTCAAGAAGAGAATTTCTTAAAAGTTCAGCGGCGGCATCTGCAGCAGCAGCGATTGGTATGAGTGTACCAGCGGAGCTAGAGGCAGCGGCAGCAGAAGCTGAGGGCGACTGGAGATGGGACAAGGCAGCTTGTCGTTTCTGTGGTACAGGTTGTGGTATTATGATGGCAACTAAAAACGGTAAAATCGTTGCTGTTAAGGGAGACCCAGCTGCTCCAGTAAATCGTGGTCTTAACTGTATCAAGGGATACTTTAATGCTAAGATTATGTATGGTGCGGATAGACTTACGCAGCCATTACTTAGAGTTGATGCAAATGGAAACTTTGATAAAAAAGGCAAGTTTGCTCCAGTATCATGGAAAAGAGCTTTTGATGAGATGGAAATCAACATCAAAAAAGCACTTAAAGCAAGTGGTCCAGAAGGTGTTGGTATTTTTGCTTCAGGGCAATATACAATCATGGAGGGTTATGCAGCTCAAAAGATGATGAAAGGTGGATTCCGTTCAAACGCAATCGACCCTAATGCTCGTCACTGTATGGCATCTGCAGTTGTTGGTTTCTACCAAACATTTGGTGTGGATGAGCCTTCTGGTTGTTATGATGATATCGAACTAACAGATACAATCGTATCTTGGGGCTCGAATATGGCAGAAATGCACCCGATTCTTTGGTCTCGTGTAACTGATAGAAAGTTATCTGACCCAGAGCGTGTAAAAATCATCTCTATTCAAACATATACACACAGAACTTCAGATATCGCTGATAGCGAAATCATCTTTACTCCAAATACTGACTTAGCACTTTGGAACTACATCGCAAGAGAAATCGTTTACAGAGATGATGCAGAAAAAATCATTGACTGGGATTTCGTCAAAAAGCATATGATTTTTGCAGCTAGCCCTGTAAATATTGGTTATGGTATGAGAAAAGAGGGTGAGAAATCACTCAAAGAGGGTAAATATACAGCTCTTGAGATGGAAATCGTTTCAAAAGAGATGAGCAAAGCGGTATCTGCTACAGAAGCACCTGCATTGGCACCTTATGGGTACAAAGAGGGTGACATCATGAAAAATCAAGATGCTCCGTTTGGAAACCTTGGTCACTGGGAAATCTCTTTTGAAGAGTACAAAAAAGCTTTAGCACCATATACACTTGACTATACTGCTAAAATTTCAAAAGGTGACCCTGATGAAGATATAGAGAAGTTCAAAGCAAAGCTTCAAGCACTTGCAAACCTCTACATCGAAAAAGGCAGAAAAGTAGTATCTTTCTGGACAATGGGTATGAATCAGCATACACGTGGTACTTGGGTAAATACACTCTCTTACAACGTTCACTTCCTACTAAACAAACAAGCAAATCCAGGTGATGGTGCGTTCTCACTAACTGGTCAGCCTTCTGCTTGTGGAACTGCTCGTGAAGTTGGTACGTTTACACACAGACTACCTGCCGATATGATGGTAGATAATCCTGAACACAGAAAAATCACAGAAAACAAGTGGATGGTTCCAGAGGGAACAATCAACCCTGTTGGTGTACAACATATCATGAAGATTCACCGTGATATCGAAGATGGTCTTATCAAGTTTGCGTGGGTAAACGTTTGTAACCCTTACCAAGATACAGCATCTGCTGAGCACTGGTTAAAAGCAGCACGTGAGATGGACAACTTCATCGTAACATCTGATGGTTACCCTGGTATCTCTGCAAAAGTTTCTGACCTTATCCTTCCATCTGCTATGATTTATGAGAAGTGGGGTGGTTACGGTAACGCTGAGAGAAGAACTCAACTATGGAGACAGCAAGTACTTCCTGTTGGAGATGCTATGAGTGATACATGGCAGTGGATTGAACTTTCTAAGAGATTTACAGTTAAAGATGTATGGGGTGAGTGGAAGCCAAGCGGTCCAAGAAAAGAAGCTCTTCCAAGTATGATTGAAAAAGCAAAAGCGATGGGTTACAAAGAAGATACAACAATGTTTGAGATTCTTTTTGCTAACGATATTGCAAAATCATACAAACTTGACCAAAATGACCTTATCCAAAAAGGATATGACAATACTGAAGGTTACGGAGACAGCAGAAAAGTTGTTGGAAGTGACGGCAAAGTATTTGAAGGTTATGGCTTCTTTATTCAAAAATATCTTTTTGAAGAGTATGCAGCATTTACACGTGGACACGGGCATGACCTTGCACCGTTTGATATGTACCATAAAGTTCGTGGTCTTAAATGGCCAGTTGTTGATGGTAAAGAGACACAGTGGAGATTTAACGCTAAGTATGACCCATATGCAGCAAAAGCTACTAAAGAAACAGGTAACTCACATGCATTCTACGGAACACTTGCAAAAGCGTTAAAACAAGGTAACCTAACTGGAATTACAGATAAAGACGGTAAACCTAAGCCATTGCCAAATAGAGCTAAAATATTTGCTCGCCCGTACATGGATCCACCAGAAATGCCAGATGCAAAATACGATACTTGGTTATGTACAGGTCGTGTGCTTGAGCACTGGCACTCTGGAACTATGACTATGCGTGTTCCTGAACTTTACCGTGCGGTTCCTGAGGCTCTATGCTATATGCACCCAAAAGATGCTGATGCAAAAGGCGTTAAACAAGGTGAGCTTTGCTGGGTTGAATCTCGCCGTGGCAAGGTAAAAGCAAGGGTTGAGACTCGTGGTAGAAACAGACCTCCAAGAGGACTAGTTTTCGTTCCATGGTTTGATGAAAAAGTGTTTATCAACAAAGTTTGTCTTGATGCGACATGTCCAATGTCTCGACAGACAGACTACAAAAAGTGTGCTGTAAAAATTTACAAAGCATAGACCAACAAAAAAACAAAGGAGAGGGAGTTCTGCTTAGCAAAATTCCCTGTAAAAGATGACAGAAAGAGAAGAGAGCGATAGAAGAAAATTTATTTTGAGAATGGCAAGAAGTGCTGGTATAGCTGCTCTTGGCGGCTTTATATGGAGTGCATACGTTGATGAAGTAACTGCTTCTCAACTTCTTTTGCGTCCACCTGGAGCTATCAAAGAAGAGGATTTTCTAAAAACTTGTATCAAGTGTGGGCTTTGTGTTGAAGCTTGTCCGTACGATACATTATTGCTAGCAAAACCAGGCGATCATAAACCTTTAGGGACACCTTATTTTATCCCTAGAGATATCCCTTGTTATATGTGTCCAGACATTCCATGTGTGCCTGTTTGTCCAACAGGTGCATTGAATGAGGCAAGCGTAACAACAAACGGAAAACTTGACATAAACATAGCTGAGATGGGACTAGCTGTCATTGACAGAGAGACTTGTATAGCTTTTTGGGGCATACAATGTGATGCATGTTACAGAGCATGCCCGATTTTAGGTCAAGCGATTTCTGTTGAGTACCATAAAAACGAGAGAACAGGAAAGCATGCTTTTCTCACTCCTGTAGTCCATGCAGATGCATGTACTGGTTGTGGACTTTGCGAAAAAGCATGTGTTACTGAAAAGCCTGCAATTTTTATACTTCCAAAAGAGGTAGCAATGGGAAAAGCTGGAAGCCACTATATAAAAGGTTGGGATAAAAACGACGAGAAGAGA
The DNA here is from genome assembly GCA_030247515.1 of Sulfurimonas sp. GTDB lineage: Bacteria > Campylobacterota > Campylobacteria > Campylobacterales > Sulfurimonadaceae > Sulfurimonas. The sequence goes on from JAOTSA010000099.1 coordinate 5,270, forward strand.
CTTGAAAATGCAAAAGAGATTAAGTCAACAACAGAGATAAGTAAAGAGAGTGCTGTCGATTCTTTAAATAGCGGTACAAAGGATTTATACTAATGAAAACACTTTGGAATAAATATAGATATCTCTTTTTTAGAAGAACAACGCAAGCAACTCTGCTTTTTCTCTATTTTGGTGCAAATGCTTGGGGATGGACTGCTTTGATGGGAAATCTTAGCTCCTCTTCACTCTTTGGTGTTATTCCACTGAGTGACCCTTATGCTGCACTTCAAATGCTTGCGGCTGGAGCTGTTTTAGCTATAGATTTGGTTGTTGGTGCGCTTATTGTTACCATTTTTTACTTTGTGGTAGGTGGGCGTGCTTTTTGTAGTTGGGTCTGTCCTGTCAATCTTGTCACTGATGCAGCTGCATTGTTGAGAAGAAAGATAAAGGTAGATGATTTTGCAAAAAGACAACCTGCAACTCGAAATCTTCGCTATTGGGTTTTGGCACTAAGTCTTATTATCTCGTTTGCAATGGGCGTAACCGCTTTTGAGTTTATATCACCAATATCAC
>JAOTSA010000100.1 GCA_030247515.1 Sulfurimonas sp.
GCACTTATCTCTTCAATAGTTGCTTTATAGAGTGCCTCAAATGTTCCAAAATGGTTGAGTAGTTTGATAACTTTTGCTTTGGATATTCCCTTGATGGCTAAAAGTTTGCTCTCTTGATCAAGTTTAAGTTTTGTTTTTTTGTGAAAGTTTATGGCGCATCTATGTGCCTCATCTCTGAGTTTTTGTACAAAGTGTAGTCTCTTATCGCTCTCTTGGAGTTTAAAACTGCCCTCTTTGGAGTGCATGATATCTTTGGCTTTGCCTTTTGCACGGTGTGCTTTTGCATCAACTTTCTCTTTTGCAATGGCTATAACATCCAAAAAAATACCATTTGACTCTAGGATTTCAAGGGCAAGATGAAGTAGTGTAGCTCCGCCATCCAAAACCCACAAATCTGGGGGAGGATTTTTCTCAAAACTCTCACACCTTCTTGTAAGCATCTCTCTCATTTGCCCATATTCGTCTCTTGCGTCAAGATGGTAGATGCGGTAGCTTTTTTTCTCGAACGCTCCGTTTGTATAGACCGCCATAGCACCGACCGTTGCCACGCCAGACATGTGAGAGTTGTCAAAAACTTCTATGCGCTCTGGCGTTCTTTGAAGTCCAAAAAGCTCCTGCACTTCTTGTGTGATGCTGCTGTTTTTAGGTTTCAATTCTCTTTTGAGAAGTTCGGCGGCATTGAGTAGTGCTAGATCAACAAGCTGTTTTTTCTTGCCAACTTTGGGAATATGAATAGTGGCTTTTTTCTCAAAAACGGTACTTAGATACTCCTCTAAAATCTTTTTGCCTTCAAAATCAGAACCTACCAAAATAGGCGCAATGATAGGAGGTTTGCCATGTGTGTAAAACTCCATAATAGCTCTATAGTAGAGTTCGTCTTCATCATATCCTTCATTCAATACGATAGTGTCATGGGAGGATGAGATAATTTTTCCATCACGCATAAAGATACGTACAATAGCGGCTTTTGTCTCTACATGTGTGATAGCAAAGATGTCGTAGTTTTCATTGCTTGCAAAATCTATCTCGCTTTTTATCTCTGAACGGCTGATGCGCTCACATCTGTCACGAATCTCTTTTGCTTCTTCAAAGCGCAGATTTTCGGCGTAAAATAGCATCTTTTCTTCTAGTTTTTTTAGAAGTTTGCTTTTATTTTGGATAAGCTGGGTGGCAAAATCAACTTCTTTTTTGTAGCGTTCTTGTGGTACGTCAAGTTCACAAGGACCAAGACATTTGCCTATTTGGTGGTAGAGACAGAGTTTTTTTGATGCAAGAGACCCTTTTTTTTGCACAAGAGAGCAGAGTTCATAGATGGAATCTAAGATATCACGTGCGCCAACAGAGTATGGACCATAGTATTTGATAGTAGAAGAGTTGATAATCTTTCTTGTAATCTCAAAACGTGGATATTTTTCTCCATTATCAATGTAGATATATGGGTAGGTCTTATCATCACGAAGCAAAATATTGTATTTTGGCATCAGTTGTTTGATAAGGGAGTTTTCAAGGATAAGTGCGTCATGCTCGGAGTTGACAACGATATAGTTAAGCGAGACGGTTTGCTCTATCATCTTTGAGATTCTGCTTGAGAGATTTGGGTTTGCTCTTAGCTCTGGGGTAAAATAGAAGTAGCTTTTTACTCTTTTTGCCAAACTTTTCGCTTTTCCTATATAAAGAAGCCGTCCCTCTATGTCAAAATATTGGTAAATTCCAGCAGAATCTGGAAGTTGCTTAATGGTCTCTTCAAGCGTCATTGTTTTGCATCTCTTTGATGATTTTTTGGATGCTTGCAACAAGTAAATGGAGTTTTTCGTCTTGTATGGGTATCTCAAAATTGCCACTTGAACGCTCTTTATAAACCTGTTTTGTCTCTTTTATCTCATTGTGTAGTTTTCTTGGCGTATGTGTTACAAAAGCCTTGATATCGTTAAAGAGAGGTTCATCTTCCTCAACACACTCTGGGGGCATATAGAATTTTAAAGCGCTTTTAATACTTTGTATATTATTATCAAACTCTTGTTTCCCAACGGGATGATTAAATACAAAAAATAGTGTTTTATTTTTAATGTAAGTAAAGTTGATCATTCTCTGCACAGGCGGTGTAAACATAGATTTGACTCTTCGCATGCATTTATGCGAAAACAGTTTAGAAAATTGAGGTTTACTTTGAATAGAATCTATAATCTGAGCAGCGTTTTTCATATAGTAATTATAGCAATCTTTTCGCTTAATCTAAGCGGATGTGGATATAAAGCCAGCCCATATTATCAAGAGAACGCACCAAAAGGTGATGATAACATTAAATTTATTATTACACAGCCAAAAAACAGCAATAGCGAGAATGGTAATGCACAAAAATGAAATATGATGTCATTATAGTGGGTGCAGGGGTAGCGGGGCTTTATGCTGCTATGCACCTGAGCCGTGATAAAAAAGTCCTTATCATCAACAAAAGAGAGACATTTAAGTGCAACAGTTTTTATGCACAGGGTGGAATTGCTCTGGCGATTGATGCTGAGGATATTCCTTCTCATGTAAAAGATACACTTGATGCGGGAGCGGGTCTTTGCGATGAAGCGGCGGTAAAAGTTCTAAGCGAGAACTCAAAGGCGATTATTGATGATTTGATAGAGCGGGGATTTGAGTTTGACAGAGACAAAGATGGAAAACTGCTCTACACAAAAGAGGCGGCACACTCAAAAGAGCGGATTTTGCATGCGGGAGGAGATGCAACGGGTCGCTATATGCACTACTTTTTACTTCAGCAAAACCCGCACCCTATGTTAACAGATGCCAGAGTTGTTGATTTGCTTATCAAAGATGGAGAATGTTATGGCGTGACCGTACTTGACCATCGTGAGTGTAGGAATATCTATGCCGATAATGTCATCATCGCAAGCGGCGGAGTAGGCTCTTTGTACGCCTACCACACTAACGCACCATGCATCAGTGCCGATATGCAGGGACTTTGTGTCATGAAAGGGATAGAACTTGCCGATATGGAGATGATGCAGTTCCATCCGACTGTTTTTGTTGACAACGACTCTGCTCAAAAACTGCTTCTAACCGAGGCATTAAGAGGCGAGGGTGCTACAGTTGAAGATGAGAACGGCAGAAGATTTCTTTTTGATTATGATGAGAGAGGAGAGCTTGCTTCACGGGATATCGTGAGCAAAGCGATTTATGACTACAACAAAAAAACAGGGATGCAAACCTACCTCTCATTTAAAAATTTCGAGTATGTTTACTTTACAAAACGCTTTCCAAACCTCTACAAAAATCTTCAAGCACTTGGTTTTGATGTGCCAAAACAGAGAGTTCCCATCTCGCCCGCATTTCACTATGCTATCGGCGGCATTAAAACAGATGTAAACGGAGCAGTCTCTGGCGTGCGTTCTCTCTATGCTGTGGGTGAAGTTGCCTCTACAAAAGTGCATGGCGCAAATAGGCTTGCTTCCAACTCTCTTTTGGAGGGGCTTGTTTTTGGAAAAAGGGCTGTTGAAGATATTTTAAAGAAGCCGTGCGAAAAAAAAGAGGTTCTCTTTGATGTTGCCAATGATGTGATGAGCTTTAAAGAGGACAAAGAGAAGAAAAATCTGCTTCGCCGCATCATGTGGGAAAATGTCTCGATTGTGAGAACAAAAAAGGGCTTAAATAGTGCGTTAGAGCAGATTAATGCTCTTTTAAAAGAAAAAATTGGTAAACTTCTCAAATTTCGTTTACTCACGGCAAGAGAGATTGTGCTTGCGGCATTAGCTAGAGATGAGTCCATCGGGGTACATTTTATAAAAAAGGATGATAATGATTAAGCTTTTGATGATTATGCTTAGCTTTAGTTTCGCATTTGCCAGTTCGGAGGGTGTAGCTAGTGCTATACCAGATTTGACATTTACATGGGTGGGGTTTGCCGCACTTATTATCTTTGTTATCGGATACTATTTTATTGCTTCTGAAGAGAAGTATCATTTGGATAAAGCTAAACCAGCGCTTTTTACGGGTACTTTTTTATTTATTCTTGTCGCAATGTACTATGCCCTCAATGGCATGGATATGAATATGGTGCATACGCAAGTTGAGCATATTATCCTAGAGATTGCAGAGATTTTCTTCTTCTTGTTTGTTGCTATGACATTCATCGAGTCGATGATTCACATGGGCGTTTTTGACAGACTCAAATACAACCTTGTCTCTAAAGGGTATAGCTATAAAAAGCTCTTTTGGGCAACGGGGTTATTGGCGTTTTTCATCTCTCCTGTGGCAGACAACTTAACGACTGCTCTTATCCTCTCTACGGTTCTTGTCACGATTGAGCGCAACAAAGCGTCATTTTTGGTTCCAGGGGCGATAAATATCGTTGTTGCGGCAAATGCTGGGGGTGCGTGGAGTCCTTTTGGAGATATCACAACCCTTATGTCATGGGCGGCAGGAAAAGGTGAGTTTGTTGACTTTTTGTTCCTCTTCCCTGCTTCTGTTGGAGGGTTTCTTGTAACGGGTTATCTCCTAAGCAGATTTGTACCAGATGAGACACCGTTTTTTGATGCAACTACAGAGAAAAAACCTGAGATGATGCATGGTGCGAGTGTTGTTATAGGGCTTGGTGTCTTTACTATCGTTTGTGCTGTACTATCGCATCAAGTGTTGCATCTTCCTGCAATGTGGGGTATGCTCTTTGGTCTCTCTCTGCTAAAACTTTATGCGTACAGACTTAAAAAAGTACATAACTCTCAATTTAATGTTTTTCACTCTATCGCAAAGATTGAGAATAATACGCTTCTCTTCTTCTTTGGTATCTTAGCGGCGGTTGGTGCGCTTCACTTTGTAGGTTGGCTTGGACTTGCGGCTGTAGTTTATGACCCATCGGTTCTTGGTCCTACATGGTCAAACATCGGTGTAGGCTTCCTATCTGCTATCGTGGACAATGTTCCCGTCATGTCGGCAATCCTAAAAGCAAATCCTGATATGGGCGTTGATCAGTGGATGTTGGTTACTATGACTGCTGGAATCGGCGGTTCGCTTATCTCATTTGGTTCTGCTGCAGGTGTCGGTGTTATGGGCAAACTCCCTGGAATCTATACCTTTGGTTCACATATGAAGTATGCATGGACTATTTTGGTAGGCTATTTTGTTTCACTTGCTATCTGGTATGTTCAGTATCATGTACTAGGACTCTACATCAAACATTAAACAAACTTTGTGTATCCTTTTGTTATCAAAAGGGTGCATAACCCTCTTCAAACACTCTTTTTAAAGGCAATCAAATGACAAATGTTAGCATTATAGTATTGGATTTCGGTTCTCAATACACGCAACTTATAGCTCGCCGTTTGCGAGAAGATAAGATTTACTGTGAAATTCTTCCTTACCATACGAAAGTAGAAGATATACAGGCAAAAAACCCAAAGGGTGTCATTCTTAGCGGTGGTCCTTCTTCTGTTTACAACAAAGATGCGTATGTGGTGGATCAAGGTGTTTATAGCATGGGGATTCCTGTGCTTGGTATTTGCTACGGCATGCAGAGAATTGCAGTTGACTTTGGCGGTAGCGTTATCCGCTCAAATCACCATGAGTACGGCAAAGCTGAACTGACGATAAATAATTATGAGAACGGTTGTTCACCGCTTCTAAAAGATTGTGATGACGGGCGAATCGTTTGGATGAGCCATAGTGACAAGGTAGATATCCTTCCTGAAGGATTTACCCCGATTGCTACATCTGCAAACTCTCCTTATGCGGCTATCGCTGATGAGAAAAGACGCATCTATGCGATGCAGTAT
>JAOTSA010000101.1 GCA_030247515.1 Sulfurimonas sp.
ATATAAATTTATATTAAATTTTAGTATCCATTTATTTTTATTTAAATACAATCAAGCAGAGTGTTAAATCCTTAAAAGAGAGGGTATTATGAATTTTAAATTTGTAGAAGTCATAAGTGAAGAGCTGCTTGAAAAAGTATTTGAGTTTAGGTATAAAGTGATTACACAAACCGAGATATTTAAAGAGTATGTTGATGCCAACCATTATGTTGACAACAAAGAGAGTGATATTTACGACCCATACTCTGTTCATTTTGCCGTATTGGACGAACTTGAAAATGTTTGTGCAACGGTAAGATTGATTTACAACTCCCCGCACGGATACCCCGCTGAAAACTGTATGGTATTTGAGAGAACTCTCTTTCAAAGAGATAAGCTGGGCGAACTCTCTAGGATTTTTATTGATGCCGCATACAGAGATATGGTAACAACAAAACATATCATACATCACCTTAACGAGCTTTTATATGTAAAAATGAGGTATCTTGGTATAGAATACACTTACGGTGCGCTGGAGCCACGCTTTGTAAGGCTTTTAAGGATATATAGAATGTGCTATGAACCGCTGGCTGAAAAGCAGCTTCATGGAAAAATGGGTCTGAGATACCCTTGCATCTTATATACAACCCGATTAGGCGAAGACAATCCTGAATTTATCCAAAAATGGAATGAGAGTTATGCAAAACAGACTGTTTAATACCGCTATTTTACTATCCTCCCTAACCTACTCCTGCGTTGCAGATACAGATGTAGATGGTTTAGCGGAGTCTATAACAAACCAGATGGAGCATTTCAACAAAGTTGCGACCACTACAAAACAAAATGAACACTATCAGCCCTATATCATATCTGTTTTTGAAGGCAAAGAGCTTGAAAAGCTAGGCATATCAAACCTTAAAGAAGCACTCTCTTTAGTACCTGGGGTTGATATGGCAACCGACAATGTAAATACTCAAACTCCCATCTTTAGAGGTTCAAATCCGCTCTCTTACGGTCAGTCAAAACTATTTATAGATGGAGTCTTAGTTAACAACGTTTTTTTTGATGCGTACCCTGAGTATCTCTCTTTTCCCATTGAGATGATTAAACGCATAGAAGTCACAAGAGGTTCTGGAAGCAAAACAGACGGTGTCAATGCTTACGCAGGTTCTATTCATGTTATAACCTATGCCGAAGATTTTGAAGGATTTGAATCTAGCGACAAGATGGTTCTTAAGTATGGCTCATACGACTATAGAATGGGCGGGTTTATCAAAACCTACAAAACAGAAGATTTTAAGATTTTTGTAGATTTTTTTACACAAGAAGACAACAAAAAACTACCTGCCGGTTTTGACGGTTTGTCTCAGGGTGTCTTAAGTATGCCGGGGATTGACAACAGAGCGTTGTCTCGCTCCGGAGATGCGCCGTTATGGCTAAAAGAGTATTCGCTTGGCGCAAACTTGGAGTATAAAGATTTTTCCATAAAAGCAAGAGTGCATGAACATAAAAAAGGGAGTGCCTACGGCATAAACCTTGCTCTGCCTCAAGAGAGCGACAGAGTAAAACTTCCAAACTACTACCTTGAACTGGGGTATAACAAAGAGATCGGCAACTATGACATAGAAGTAAAAGGCGGGGTTAAATATGACACATTTGATTCCAAATCCAAACTGCTTCCGGATGGTTTGACATTTATTGATATGTATCAATATGACACTTTAGGTACTATATCACCCGTCGTGTTTACAAACGGGATATACGGAGAGCATCTAGCAAAACAGCGAACACTCTATCAATCCTCTTACCTCAAATACAACGGTATATACGGGCATAGACTTACTGCCGGTTATCGCTTTGTAAAGGAAGAGACGATAGAGATGACCTCAAAACTCTCAAACTGGTCAACAGGCCTACCAGAACCTTATGATTACACGCAAACATATCCGTTTTTTGATGCAGATGCAAAACGCAATGCAGTTACATTTTCACTGCAAGATGAATTTTTACTGAATGACGGTTTAAGCTTTATCTATGGATTTAATTATGAACAGACCTCCTATGAAGATGCGGGGTTAGATCCCAGAATCTCTATGGTATATCAGTTTAACTCGGATAATATTTTCAAAACCATCTACAGTAGTTCTCACAGAAACTCGTCGTGGCAAGAGATGTTTACGAAAAACAATCATGCAAGAGTCGGCGGCACAAATTTAGAACCTGAAAAAGTTGATGCTTTTGAAGTGGCATATATAAAAAAGTTTTCAAGCGATACATATTTGCAAACAAACCTTTTTTATCTTCTAAACAAAGACCAAATACACAACTCATCGGCAAACCCGCAATATGAGAATGTTGTCGATACTGATATATACGGTTTTGAGGTTGAGTATAAAGGGTATATATCATCTGCCGACCAACTTTATTTGAATTACTCATTCGTAAAAGGTAGGTCAGAGATAGGAGATGACGGAACAAGCCAATCTCTCCCGAATGTTGCAAATCATCTCATAAAAGGCTACTATATCTACAATATAAACAGTAGATTGTCTCTTAGCGGCATTACCAAATATGTAGGTTCAAAAGAGAGAGCACTCGGTGATGTCCGTGAAGATGCAGAGGACTATCTGACGGTTGATGCGGCTCTGCAGTACAGAGACAAAAAACATGACTACAAAGTGACGCTTAGCTTAAAAAATATATTTGACACCGATGTTGCGTATCCTTCATCGCCAAAAACATACTATGAAGATTATGCCCAAGAAAACAGAAGCTTTTTGATAGCTTTGGCAAAGGAGTTTTAAATGAAAAAAATACTCCTTTTGCTTTTTATGTTTATAAATCTTGCTTATGGCTATACCTATGATAACCTATTATTAAAAGCGCAGGCATCCATCTTTCCAAAAATCATCATGCTTGATAAAAAACTAGAGAGCAAGCTTGTCGATGGCAAAATTATTTATACTATCGTTTATGAAAAAGATGATTATGAAACAGCTTTGGAGGTTGAAAAGTTTATTGATGAAAAATATAACGGTCACCTCAACGATTATCTCTACAAGATAAATCTAGTAGAGTTTTCAAATCTCTCAAAAGAGACTAAAACATCTGCAATATACTCGTTAAATTCAGAAAAACAGATTAAAAAAGTTGCAGAAGTTGCCCAGCAAAAGGGTGTTGTAACTTTTTCTTATGATATAGACAACCTAAAAAACGGTCTGCTCTTCTCTTTAGTGTTGGAAAAATCAACCGTGCTTTATTGCAATAAAAACAATCTCCATTCTCAAGATATAAGTTTTGTAGATTCACTCTATCGCATTGTCAAATTTATTGAAAGCAAAAGTGATATACAAAAAAAGTTATATAACGATATCCCTTTGTTTAACAGTTACAAAACAGTTGTAGCTGGCTTGTAGGTTGTCTGTATGAAAGGAAAAAATACAAACTCTCTTTCTACGAGAATAGTCTTTTTGATTGCACTTGTCTCACTCATTATTACATTTGGTGTGCTAAGTGTCTTTGAAAAAATAAACAGAGAGGCTTTTTACCAGATGGAGATGGAAAAAGCCGATATCATCGCAAAGACGATAGAACCATTAGTGGCACTCAATATCTATCTTGACATGCAAGAAAATGTCAATCAAATAGTGCTTCAACTTTTAGAAAATCCAAATATACTCTCCGTAAAAATTGCAACACCTGAAAAAATCATAAATAAAAAACTCTCCGAACACTACAAAGAGAATCAAGATGGCTCTTTTGTGGTTGAAAGCACTATTTTTCAGCCAGATACCAAACAAAAAATCGGCACAATTACTCTTATTTACTCAAATAAAAAATATAAAGAATTGGTAGGCAAGCATGCCAGTATGACTCTTTATCTGCTTTTTGGACTTGTTATAGTATTTCTATTTTTTAGTTTATACATAAGAAAACTTCTCTCTCCGCTTCGTACAATCTCTAAAATGTTAAAAAACTACACTCCAGAGCAACATATAGAGATTCCATTTGCCTCACAAAACAACGAAATTGGCTTAATCTCAAATATATTAAATGAAATGCAACATAAAATTTCAGAATATGCAAAAAAACAAAAAGATATCAGCCACTACCTAGAAGAGAAAGTAACTGAAAAAACATCTCAACTGCGACATCAGCTCTATGCAAACTCGCTTACAAATCTGCCGAATAGACTTAGTTTGCTAAAAGATATAACTTTTTTTGACAACACCGCCCTCTTAATCATCAACATTGATGATTTTAAAGAGATAAATGATTTTTTTGGACACTTTGTCGGCGATGCGGTTTTGATGAAGTTTTCTACACGGCTCATAATTATGGTCGAACAAGACAAAAATATAGTCGTACACCATCTCTTTGGCGATGAGTTTGCTTTGCTCTTTTTACAAAAACCTCCTCTGCAAGATTTTATAAGAATCGCACAAAAACTAAATGGCGATATTGAAAAAATGATTTTATTTCATGAAAACAATGAAATCGGCATAAGAGCAACTATAGGCGGAGCGTACCAGACTGATGGCGGCTTGGAAAAAGCGGATATAGCTCTAAAGTCAGCAAAAAAACAGCGAAAATCATTTCTGCTTTATGATGAAAAACTCCATATCGAAAAGCAGTATAAAGAAAATATGGAATGGGTTAAAAAACTTAGAAAAGCAGTTGAACAGGATATGATTGTTCCATTTTTTCAGCCAATAGTTGACAATTACACAGATAAAATTGTCAGTTATGAGTGTTTGATTCGCCTAATTGACGATAATAAAAACATAGTTAACCCATATCTTTTTTTAAACATTGCAAAGAAGAGCAGATTGTATAGCACACTTACTAAGATTATGATTGAAAAAAGTTGCAGACATTTTGAACATCTTGAATATGACTTTTCAGTAAACCTGTCAGTTGAGGACATCCTAGATAACGATATCGTGGATTACATCAAAAACAAAATAGCGATGTATGGTGTTGCCGATAAAATTGTATTTGAAATCTTAGAGTCAGAGGGTATAGAGAATTACGAAGAAATTTCTATATTTACCAAAGAGATGAAAAAATTAGGTTGCAGAATTGCAATAGATGATTTTGGAAGCGGATACTCAAACTTTGAGCATCTTTTGAAATTAAACATTGACTATATCAAGATTGATGGCACGCTTATAAAAAACCTTGACAAAGATATAAATGCACAAATAATTGTTGAAGTGATTGTAGATTTTGCTAAAAAGTTAAATATTTTTACCATTGCAGAGTTCGTTCATAGTAAAGAGGTTTTTGAAAAAGTCAAAGAACTAAATGTAAACCGTTCGCAGGGATTTTTCATTGCCGAGCCGCAAAAGAGCATCTAAGCAACCTTTTGCTATTATTGCGCAATTATTTTTATAGCATAAAAGGTCAATCATGGGTTTAGGTATCGGTCTTGTAGGACTTCCAAATGTCGGTAAATCGACAACTTTCAACGCACTCACAAAAGCACAAAATGCAGAAGCGGCAAACTATCCGTTTTGTACAATCGAACCAAACAAAGCAGTAGTTCCAGTCCCAGATATAAGACTTACAGAACTTGCAAAGATAGTAAATCCTGAGCGTATCCAACACTCAACGGTTGACTTTGTTGACATTGCAGGGCTTGTAAAAGGTGCGAGCAAAGGCGAAGGTCTTGGCAACAAGTTTTTATCAAACATCCGTGAAACAGAGGTTATTTTGCATATCGTTCGCTGTTTTGAAGATGACAACATTGTCCATAC
>JAOTSA010000102.1 GCA_030247515.1 Sulfurimonas sp.
ATTTATACCTTTGATAATAATCAATCAATAGAAATACATAAGAAAAATAAAGAAAATGAACAGAAAATAGAGTTTACATTGAAAGAGAATAAAAAATTAATTGAATCTTTCGATTATCCATCTAAAAAAATTATGAAAAACTTAGAACGAACAATCCCAATTCATATGCTTGAAGGTTTTACCCCTCCATTTATAAGAAGAATTGCACCAAACGAATGGATTAATGAATCAACAAACGAAGTTTTATCAATCGAGGATGTTTTATATCAGTTTAATGAATATATTCCTGAACACATGACAGAAAAGTTTAACACTGATATTCCACATAGGATTTCAGAAATTTTTGAAGGAATTGAAGTGTATTTTATTCAAGAACAAAGACTTGTATTAAGGGAGCCTGTTTCTGACCATAGAATGCGTAGAGAAATAGTTATTACAGATACTATTGAAAAATACTCACAAGAACTAAGTAAATTAATAAAGCAAAAAATTGGCGAGTATGCACAAATTACACAATCATTGGATAGTAGTTTTCCAAAAAGATTATTTCAACAAAATAGTAACACTATGCAAAATGATAATTTAAAAGATAGGCTAAATGCTTTACAAGAGAAAAGACAAAAAATTTCAGAATATGGCTTACTAAAAGTTGATGATGATACTTCTATGTTTTCTGATATTCCAGAAACGGATACCAAAGTATTATCTTTATATTTAGCGGACAATGAAGAAAAGTTGTCAGTTTTTGATTCTTTGGTAAATAAGATAGAATTATTTACACAAATATTAAATGAAAGAAGATTTAATTTTAAATCTATTGAAATTGATAAAGAAAAAGGATTTATTTTTAAAACAACTCATGATTCGTTGTTGAAACTTACTGATTTATCTTCTGGCGAGCAACATGAAGTGGTATTGCTTTATGAACTTTTATTTAAAGCAAAAGAGAATTCACTTGTGCTGATTGATGAACCTGAAATATCCTTGCATGTTGTCTGGCAAAAAGCATTCTTAGATGATATTCAAGAGATTATAAATTTACAAAAAATTGATGTGGTTATTGCAACCCATTCTCCTCAGATTATCAATGATAGATGGGAGCTTACTGTTAATTTGGAGGCTTCAGTTGGAAGTAAATAGTTTACAAACAGCAGCTAATCAGCTAGATTCTAAGCTTTCCGAAATAAGACTTTCTATAAGTCATCCTAGTAATAAAAATAAAGTATTCATTTTGCTTGAGGGCAATACGGATATAAAATTGTTTAGAAAGTTTTTTGTCAAAGATTATGCTGATACTACAGGGCTGGTTGGTAAAGAAAAAGTTATTAAAGCTTTGGAAATATTAATTGCTGAGGGTTATACCCAAATTATTGGAATCAAAGATGCTGACTTTGACCATCTCTTAAACACTCAAACTGTTCATAACCTTTTTATTACTGATTTTCATGATATGGAAATTCAAATGATTGAGTCTCCCGCTTTAGATTCTGTAATTGCAGAGTATGGTAAAGCAGACGCAAGAACTATTGATATTAAAGAAAAAACTTATGCAGCTGTATTAACAATAGGATATGCAAGATATTTTAATGAAAAGAAAAAATATGCTGGCGAAGAAAGAGATTTATCTTTTGATAGTTTAAAGTTTCAAAATTTTATTCAATTAAAAGATGAGCAATTACTTTTCGATGAAGTAAATTTTTTGTTTGAATTAATAAGTGAATCAAAAAAAAGAAAACCAAATTTACAAATAGCTGAACAACAATTAAAAAATGAGATTGAAAGCTCAGAAGCGGAATCTTATGATATTCGACAAGTTTGTTCAGGACACGACATGACTAAAGTGCTTGGTCTCGTACTTCTAAAGAATCCAGATGGAAATGAAATTGAAAAAGCCTTAAGGTTAGCATATAGCTTGCAATATTTTCAACAAACATCACTATATTCGCAACTTCAAAGTTGGGCAACAAGCAACATTAAAAGATTATTTTAAGAGTCGATAAATTTACCAAAAGTATAGATTTTGAGAAAAGCACTTTAATCATATCCCATGGGTTTCTTATGACATTCTTTATCAAAAATCTTAAAAGTTTAGGTTTTACGGGAAGTATTGATGTAAGAGTAAAAAATGCAAAAGTTTATACTTTACATGTAAAACAAGGACTGATTTTATGATAACTTACAGAGTAGCTTGTGCCCAAGATGTAAAAGAGTTGTGCAGACTTTTAAATGAACTTTTTACGCAAGAGGTGGAATTTACGCCAGATGAGGCATCCCAAGAGAGAGCATTAGCGAAAATCATCTCGGATGAGAGCATAGGAGAGATTTTTGTTGCTTCACGGGATGGTGAAATAGTCGCAACGGTAAATATCTTATATACACTCTCAACGGCTTTGGGAGCAAAAGCGGCTATTTTGGAAGATATGATTGTTGATGAGCGGTATCGTGGGCAAGATATCGGCTCGTCTCTGATGGACTTTGCGTTGAAGTGTATAAAAGCAAAAGGATGTATGCGTGTAACTCTCTTAAGTGACGACGATAACTTCAAAGCCCATAAGTTTTATGAAAAACAGGGTTTTGTAAAATCCACTATGATACCTTTTAGAAAAGTTATTGATAGATGCTAGTAAAACATAAATTTTTAGGCACTTACCCACCTCGCTTTTATAATGAACGAAAGTTAGAGGAGTGGCGAGAGTGTTTTTTAAAGGAGAAACAACAATGACGGCGATGATACTGGCAGCGGGGCGAGGCGAGAGGATGCGTCCGCTAACAGACAAGATACCAAAACCGCTTATTGAGGTAAGTGGCAAGGCTCTTATAGTGTGGCATATAGAAAAACTTGCATCTCTTGGTTTTATGGATATAGTTATAAATATAGCCCATTTAGGGTATATGATACCTGAGTTTTTGGGCGATGGTTCAAAGTGGGGGGTAAACATAAAATACTCGGATGAGCAAAAAGAGGGTGCATTGGAGAGTGCGGGCGGTATAGCAAATGCACTAAAGCTGATAAAGGGCGATACTTTTTTGGTAGTAAACGGGGATGTTTTATGTGACTATGAATTTGATGCGTGTTTTGAGCTTTTTGACGATTTGGCACATCTTGTATTGGTAGAAAATCCTAAACACAATCCTAATGGAGATTTTGGGATAAAAGAGGGCAGAGCTATAAATGATAGCGATGAAAAATACACTTTTAGTGGAATCGGTTACTATAAAAAGGAGCTGTTTGTGGATTTGGAGCTTAAAAAAGCACCTCTTGCACCGCTTCTAAGAAGCCAAATAGAGAAAAAGAGAATAGGTGCATCACTACATCTAGGCAAATGGCATGACATCGGCACGCCACAAAGGCTACAAGAGGCAGAAGCTACTTTTGTATAAACTGCCCGCACCCTTTTACTTCTGTGCCTTTAAATGTTTTATAGTCTTGATTTCCGTCTAGGTAAGATTGAAATCTTGCACACTCCTTGCTTTTCATGCAAATCTCATTGTTGCACGCCTTATCTACTTCCATAGTTTGCTCCTGCATTAAAATCTGCTATTATACTATTACCGTATCAATAAACAGATAAAAAACAGAAGGTGACACACATCATGAACAAACTTTTTTTACTCCTTTTTTTGGCAACGCTTCTTTTTGCAAAAAATGATAATTGCGATTTTAAAAACAAAATCTATGAGGAAGTTTGTCAAAAAGCGGTTAAAAATGGTGTTTCATATAAATATGCCAATGCTTTTTTGCTCTCCAACTTTAAAACAAAAAAATTTGATGAAAAAAGCTACGAATATCTTCAGCCAAAACATATCCAAACACATAGAAAAAATGAGAAAAAAGCCAACAATACGCTTGTCAAATATATCTCAGAGATGGTCACACACCTCAAGGAGCATTCAGAGGTTTACGACTTTGTAGAGGCAGAGTATGGAGTAAACCGTGAAGTGATTGCCGCTATTCTTATCAAAGAGACACGCCTTGGCAAAATCAAGCCTTCCCATGATGCCTTTATCGTTTTTAACACTCTTATTTTAAGAACAAAACCAAACAGCCAAAGAGAGAAATGGCTCTTAAATATGGGCAAAGCAAATATGGTCTCTATCATCACGCACTGCTACAAAAGAGGCGTTGCGCCAGAAGCGTGCGATCTTCCAAGCTCTTATGCTGGAGCGGTGGGGATTCCTCAGTTTATGCCAGAAAATTTTGTCTTTGCAAAAGGGTATAAAACAAAAATCGGGGATTTGACCAAACTAGAAGATGCGATAGTCTCTGTTGCCAACTTTTTACATCAAAAAGCTGGGTTTACGACACTCTTAGAGTGGGAGAAAGTCGGAGATGTCGCACAAATAGAATCAGAGTGGTATGACTTTGAATTTAACAATGAACAAGCCTCTTTCGTCTATGCCCTAGACAAAAACGGAGAAAAAAAGTATGAATGTTTCAGCTGCGACAAAGAGGAGCTTCAACATTTAAGAGAGTACGCCATAAAAATCATGAGCTACAACAACTCTTCAAACTATGCGGTAGGGGTTATGCGTTTGGCGTATGAGGCGAATAAGCTCTTAAGAGAAGAGTTGGCTAGTAACTAAGCGAGGCTAAAGCCTCACTTCCAAAAAATACCCTTGCGGCACAAGTTTGGAATCTAGTTTGGAGGTTATGCAGAAGTCTATTTTACCGATGAATACAAAAGAAATGCCTAACAACCAAAATGATTTCAAAAAAAATCGAAAAAATTGCAATACTAAAGATTACTATTTTATAAAAACTTTTCACATGCCAAACCCATCATTTGTGTAAATCCCACGCATAAAACAGTCACTTAATCACAGTGCTAAATAAAAATTTAAGAAAACAAGATAAAATTTGTTACAATAGCGAGAACTTAGTAAAACACACATCTTAAGCAAAACCGACTTCAACTTTAAAAGGTAAGCATATGCGTCAAAGCACCGCTCTTCGAGAGATAGAGAGAGAGTAAAAAGCCTTTGGCTTCATAGCTTATATCTAAACTCAAATTTCAAAGAAACTCTTCAAGCCAAATCAAAAATTACTTTTAAATGTAATTTTACCTCTGCAATAAAAAATTTGTTATTGATATTTTTTATACTGTCAATAAATACATTACACGCAAAAGATATAGATTTAAAAACACCCACATCAGATAAAATTATTAAGTTTAATATTGATGATAAAGTCTATAATAAACAAAATCAACTTATTAAACTCATACTAAATACAGAATCCATGGATGATGAAGAGAGACAATATTGGTTTGATATTATGCCATCAATGTCAGATGCACAAGCTAAACGATTATTTGATATTTTGGATAACGAAAGAAAAAAACTTGAAGAATTGGAGATGAAATACCAAGGAGAGATTAAAACTCTCAATGACAAATACCTGAATGAGTGGCAAGAATTTCAAATCAAAGATACACTAAAAAAATTAAATAAAGAGGAGAAAAATACATTATTGGTATTTGTAGAAAATCCAAATCCAAATAAAAACATTATGCCGTTTACACTTGCCTTTTCAAATGATTTTGAGAATATTGAAAAAATTTTAGTTAAAGATAGATTTAACAGATTTGATATAAGGGAATCAGAAAAATATATTGATAGTATGCTTTTTAATCATTTTGTGGCTTTTATAACAGCAAAAAATAATTTTAAAAAATATTATAATATGTATGGTATAGATA
>JAOTSA010000103.1 GCA_030247515.1 Sulfurimonas sp.
CCTCAATGAGTATAACATCTGTTCTTTTGTGGAGCATGTGATTGTCGTCAAGCATCTTGACAAAATGGCTTTGGATACCATTTTGGGCTAAAAGCTTGAAGAGTTCTGTAGAGATTTTGTTGTTTAGCGCACCTTTGCCAGCTTCACTCGATTTTTTCTCTCCGTTAAATGCAGTCAAATCATCTTTAAATTCCGAGATTAGCAAATTTGCATCATCAGTCGTGAAGAGTCTTTTTGCTTTTCCCTCATAAATCAACTCTCTTTTTTCCATACTATACTCCTTTTGTAATAATTAATGCTTTTATGATATCAGTACCTATTTTAAGCTGAATATCTTTTTGTATCATCTCATCAGATATGACATGTTTTGAATCCACTTTGCCCTCTTTCTCATCCTGAGTACCATTGACTTTTTCCAGCTCTTCTGTCAAATGTTTTTTAAGGTCTGCCTCTTTTAATGCAAACTCATTTTTACTTGTTTTAACTTCACCTGGCAAAACCTCAATATCTGGCTTGACACCGACAGCCTGAATAGTTCTTCCGCTTGGCAGATAGTATCTTGCTACTGTAAGCTTGATTGCTTCTTCATCGTTTATCGGTAAAACAACCTGAACACTTCCTTTTCCAAATGTATTTTGCCCGACAACAACAGCACGTTTGTGGTCTTGGAGTGCGCCGCTAACGATTTCACTAGCACTTGCACTTCCGCCGTTGACAAGAACAACAAGCGGTACGTTGGTAAGTGTGTTAGCCGCTTTTGCGGTATAAACTTCATCATCTGCCTTGTTTTTGCCCTTCTGTGATACGATATCACCTTTATCGACAAATATGTCAACAAGCCCAACTGCTTGATCAAGAAGCCCACCAGGGTTGTTTCTTAGGTCAAGAACAATTCCTTTTGTTGTTGCTTTCTTCTGCTTGATTGCTTTAGATACATCACTCACAACTTTTTTATCAAAACTTGTAACACGGATATACTGGATGTTGTCCCCGATGGTTTTTGCATAAACTGATTCGATAGTGATGATAGCTCTTGTGATAGAGATAGTGAGAGGTTTTGTCTCTCCCTCACGAACAATTGTCAGCTCAATCTTTGTGCCAACTTTTCCTCTCATGATAGAAACAGCCTCATCAATGGTCATGCTAAGAGTAGATTTTTCGTTGATTTTTAAAATGATATCGCCAGCTTTTATGCCAGCTTTATCTGCGGGTGTTCCCTCGATGGGAGCGATAACTGTAAGCGCACCATCCTTAACGCCGACTGTAATTCCAAGTCCGCCAAACTCCCCGTTTGTCTGAACTTTTAAGTCTTTATAATCTTTTTGTGAAAGGTAGTTGGAGTGTGCATCAAGGTTGCTCATCATCCCCGCTAACGCCTTGTCCATAAGCTCTTCAATGGTCACATTATCAACATTGTACTGCTCTACAATGCTGAGAACTTTTGTGAATTTTGCCAAAGCCTCAAGTCTTGATGCCTCTTTAGTTTGCTCTTTTTTTGCGGTTGCGGCGAAAAGATTGGTTGAAAAAAGAAGAGCAAGAGCCACTGTAACAGAGGCAAAACCAAGTGTAATGAGTTTTTTGTTTTTCATTATTTATCCTATGGAAATTAAAGCGGGTATTATAGTAAAAAGCTCTTTAAATTAAGATAACGACAATTATAATACCCAAATTTAAATTATTGAGGTATAGAAAAATGAGTACAATAAAAGGGTTTTTAACAGAGGATCATGGTCGTTGCGATGAGCTTTTTGCAAAAATGGAAGATGAAGCCGCAAAATCAATAGAAAATGCAAAAGAGGCGTATGAAGCGTTTGCAAAAAACAGTGAGAGACATTTTCAGATGGAAGAGCGTGTTATGTTTTTAGAGTTTGAGCAAAAAACAGGAATGACACAAGGTCCTACGGCAATCATGAGACATGAACATGTACAAATGAGAAATCTTTTAGCAGAGATGGGCAAGGCGATAGAGGCAAAAGATAAGGATAAATTTTTTGGAAACAGTGAAACGCTTATGATTTTGATGCAGCAACACAACATGAAAGAGGAGCAGATGCTCTACACTATGGCGCAACAACACCTGAGTGCTGAATCAGACCGCATTGTAGATATGATGCAATCAATGATAGTCGAGTAGGGCAGAGGAGGCGGATATGGATTTTGACGGATTATCGGTTGACCAAGCACCGCCCATAACTGCACCGCTAAGATTTTTTGCAACAGCACCGCTTTTTGCGATGTTGGCAGGTTTTTTTATCTTATTTAGCGATGTTGCTACTCTCTCGAGCCGTTTTGCACCCCAAACTATAGCTATCGCCCACGCCGTTACTATAGGTTTTTTTAGTTTTGTTATGTTTGGTGCGCTTGTACAGATGCTTCCAGTTCTTGCAGGGGTAAAAATCTCAAAAGTAGATTTGGTCTCTAAAGTCTCCTATGTTTCTCTCCTCTTTGGCACATTTGGAATGGTTTTTGGGTTATGGTTTGGTCTCTCTAAGCTTCTTCTTGCGGCATCACTGCTTTTGGGAGGAGGATTTTTACTTCTTATCATTGCTATGCTTTTTGCGTTCAGAACAGTTGTTCATCTCAATGCAAGCATCCGTGCGATGATAACAAGTCTCATCTTTGCCCTTTTGATTACCATCTTGGGAGTGCATCTTTTGGCATCTTATGGGATTGGAAAAGTTGGTTCGTCCCATCTTCTCTTTGCCAATATCCATAGCGTTTGGGCGATTTTTGGGTTTGCGGGTATTTTGATTATTGGCGTTGCTTATCACATCTTGCCTATGTTTTATGTCGCCCCAAAATTTGAGCCTTTTTTCCAGAGATTTGCCGTACTTGTTGTTGTAGTTGGTCTCTTGCTTTGGTTGATTTTCAATCTCTTTGCACCCTCGTATGCGATAGTTGCAAAATCCATAGTTGCTTCTCTTTTTATGGCATTTGCTATTTTGGCTTGGTTAAAGCTAAGTGCAAGGCGCAGAAAAGTAAGTGATATTACGATTTGGTATTGGAAGAGTGCTGTCATTTTTATGACTCTTGGCACTGTTTCATGGGTAGTAAATGATTTTTTTGATGAAAAGTATAGTGTTGTCGTCTCTATTTTGATTGGCGGTGGTTTTATTTTCTCTATCATGTCGGGCATGCTTTACAAAATAGTTCCGTTTTTGGTCTGGTTTCATCTCAATGCCAAAGGATATATGACCATTCCTACGATGAATGAGATGATTAACAAAAAAGTTGCCAAATGGCAATTTGCCCTTTTTATCTTCTCTCTGTTTGGTTTTGTTTTCTCCTTTTTTGTTGTGCAACTCTTGGGATTTTTTGCGCTTGCCTTTATCATCAGTATGGTACTATTAGAGCTAAATATCATCTCTGCTGTTTTGATTTATTTTAAAACCATAAAGACAAAACCTGATTTTGATATGAGCATGTTTACAATGAAAGCGGAATAATAAAAATGAAAAATATAATTTTAATAGGCTTTATGGGCGTTGGAAAGGGGAGTGTGGCACGAGAAATAATCAAAATCTCTGACTACATCTCCATAGATACGGACGATTTGATAGAAAGTATGGAAAATAGAACTATAAAAAAGGTGTTTGAGGAGGAGGGAGAGTCGTATTTTAGAGCATTGGAGAAGAGGGTTTCTTTGTGGCTTGAAGCTAGCGTGACTAACACTCTTATCTCTACGGGAGGCGGCTTTTACAAGCAGGAAAACCTTAGAGAGATAGGAACGGTTGTCTTTTTGAATTCTCCGTTTGAGAAGATTATCAAGCGGATAAAAAACCATCCCAATGCCGCAAGAAAGCTTAAAAAACGTCCACTTCTAAACAACATCAAAAAAGCAAAAGAGCTTTATAATGAGCGTTTGCCACAATATACGGCGGTTGCAGATATCATAATTGATGTAACAGACAAAAGCGCACTGGAGTGCGCAAAAGAACTTCTACTAAAGGTAAAACAAGATGCGTAAATTTTTTCTTTTTCTTCTTCTTGGGATTTTTGTAAATCTCGCAGCCGCTGAGATAAAGTGGGCGAAAGATTATCATGAGGGGATTAAGAGTGCGCAAGCAGTTTCAAAACCCGTACTTTTTGTCTCATCAAGACATTCATGTAAATACTGTGTTGTTTTGGATGAAACAACTTTTAAAGATAAAAGAGTAGTTGAAGAACTCAACAAAAACTTTGTTACAATCATCTCATACAGTGATGAAAATGACTATATGCCTAAAGAGCTATGGCAGCCAGGAACACCTGCTATCTGGTTCTTATATCCAAATGCAGAACCGATGTTTCAACCGCTAATGGGAGCTATTGATGCAGAGAATTTTCTCAAAGCACTAGAAATAGTTAAAGAAGAGTTTAAGAAAGGAAAAAAGTAGCGAATGATTTTTACAAATTCAAAAAGCAGTAGTTTTAAAGCGGAGTTTGAAGAACTTTTGGGTCGTGGAAAAATGGATATGGCACATGTAAGTACTATCGTTGGTGCTATTATTGATGAGATTAAAAACGAGAAAAATGAGGCACTAAAACGCCATATTGCCAAGTTTGACAAGTGGATACCGCAGAGTGATGAGGCACTAAAAATCTCAACAGATTCGATGTCTCAAGCATATAACAATCTGGATGAAAAACTCAAAAGCGCACTTCATTTGGCATACAACCGAATCAAAATTTACCATGAAAAACAAAAGCCGAGGTCGTGGTTTGATGATGAAGCAAATGGAACGATTTTGGGTCAAAGGGTAACTCCAGTTGATAGTGCTGGACTCTATATCCCAGGTGGAAAAGCTGCTTACCCATCGTCACTTCTTATGAATGTTATCCCTGCCCAAGTTGCAGGGGTTGAAAAGATAGTTGTTTGTACTCCAACACCAGAAAATGAGCCAAACGAGCTTCTGCTTGCAGCTTGCCACTTATGCGGCGTGAGCGAGGTTTATAAAGTTGGAGGAGCAAGTGCGATTGCGGCTATGGCATACGGTACTCAGACTATCCCTAAAGTTGACGTGATTACTGGTCCTGGAAATATCTTTGTCGCAACTGCAAAAAAGATGGTTTTTGGTGATGTAAATATTGACATGATTGCGGGACCAAGCGAGATAGGTATCCTTGCAGACGAGAGCGCAAACCCATCACATATGGCGATAGATATGCTTTCTCAAGCAGAGCATGATGAGATGGCAAGCTCAATTTTGATTACTACATCACAGGTGTTGGCAGATGCGGTAAAAATTGAGCTTGAGGTTTGGCTTCAAAAACTTCCTCGTCAAGAGATAGCAAGAAAATCCATAGAAGAGCGTGGCGCAATAATCGTCACAGATACGATGCAAGAGGCAATTGATTTGATGAACCAAATCGCACCAGAACATTTGGAAGTAGCAACGCTCTCGCCTTTTGAACTGCTTCCTCTCATCAAGCATGCTGGGGCTATTTTCTTAGGTCACAACACTCCTGAAGCTATCGGAGACTACATGGCAGGTCCAAATCATACACTGCCAACGGGAGGAACTGCCAAATTTTATTCTCCGCTTGGAGTTGAAAATTTTATGAAAAAGAGTTCTATCATCTCCTTTAGCAAAAAAGCTATTAATGAAATCGGAGAAGAGTGTGCGCTGATTGCAAATATTGAGGGTCTTACCGCCCATGAACAATCAGTCAGAGTAAGAC
>JAOTSA010000104.1 GCA_030247515.1 Sulfurimonas sp.
ATTTAGTCTATCAAGATGTGATAGAGGGAAATCTTTTTGAGCAAGTAGATAAAACAATGGAACTTATCTTTACAAAGTATCTCAAGGCACTTATAACTTATGAGGGAATTCAAAGGGTTGAAAGTTTCCCTATTTCAGAATTAGCATTTAGAGAAGCACTTATCAATGCAGTGGTGCATAAAGATTATGGTTCACAACAAACTATCCAGATAAGCGTTTATGATGATAAGCTTCTTATGTGGAACGCTGGAGATTTACCACCCCATTGGACAATAGATACTCTTATGCAAAAACACAATTCAGAGCCACATAACCCTGCTATTGCCTATCCTTTTTTCTTAGCTGGTTATATCGAATCTTGGGGAAGAGGAATCGAAAAAATAATCGAAGAATCACAAAAGTTTAATGGAATCACACCACAGTTTAGATGGCTGAATGGTTTGTGGGTGGAGTTTTATTTTAATCAAGAAAAAAGTTTACCTAATGGGTTGGGTGAAAAGTTGGGTGAAAAGTTGGGTGAAACACAGCAAAACATAATCAAGCTTATGCAAAGTAATCCAAAAATTGCAATAACAGCACTTGCTACTGAACTTGGTATTAGTACGACAGCAATAGAAAAACATATCAAAATATTAAAAGAACAAAATATTATTAGACGAATTGGCGGTGCCAAAGGTGGACATTGGGAGATAACAAAATGAAAATACAATTTGACAGCAATTTAGATTACCAAGACAGAGCCATAAGCTCCATAGTTGATATTTTTGAAGGGCAAGAGGTTTGCCAAAGCAATTTTAGCGTTGTAACGCATGGTGCAAAGGGGCAGAGAACTATTAATGATCTCAATGATTTGGGTATCGGCAATCGTCTTGAACTTTTGGATGATGAAATCCTCTCAAATGTACAAAACATTCAGCTCAAAAATGGACTTGCTCAAAGTAAAAAGCTCGGTTCTATGGATTTTTCAGTGGAGATGGAAACAGGAACTGGCAAGACTTATGTTTACCTCAAATCTATTTTTGAGTTGAACAAACGCTATGGATTTTCAAAATTCATCATCGTTGTGCCGTCTATCGCCATAAAAGAGGGAACGAAAAAAACTCTTGATATAACGACTGAGCACTTCAAATCAATCTTTGATAATGTCAATTATGACTACTTTATCTACGATAGTTCAAACCTTGAACAAGTCAGAGATTTTGCAACAAGCAGCGATATACGAATCATGGTTATCAACATAGATGCTTTTAGAAAAAGTTTTACAGATCCGAGCAAAGACACAAAAGCAAATATCATCCATAGGCAAAACGATAGACTCAACGGTCAAAAACCTATAGAGTTTATCGCCTCTACAAACCCAATAGTCATCATAGATGAGCCGCAAAGTGTTGATAGCACCACGAAGTCAAAAGAGGCGATAGAAACACTTAATCCGCTCTGTAGATTGCGTTACAGTGCTACACATTTGGAAAAATTTAACCTCATGTATAAGCTCGATAGCATTGATGCGTATGAGCAACAACTTGTCAAGCAGATAGAAGTGGCAAATGTTCAGCTCGAAGATAGCTCAAACAAGCCATACATCAAGCTCATAAGCGTGAGTGCAAATCCAAGAAGTGCAAAAATAGAGATAGATGTAAACCAAAACGGCACAACAAAGAGAAAAACCGTAACCGTAAAAGATGGCGATGATTTGTATGAAAAATCAAATAGCAGAGGCGTTTATAGTGACTATGTTATCAATGATATTTACATAGAAAAAGGGAATGAATATATAGAGTTCTCTAACCAAGAGAGCGTGAACATCGGGCAAACAATCGGCAGTGTGGATGATGATAGTATCAAAAGATTACAAATCAGAAAAACTATAGAAGAGCATTTAGACAAAGAACTTCGTCTAACTCAAAAGGGGATTAAAGTTTTATCCCTCTTTTTTATAGATAAAGTTGCCAATTATAGAGAGTATGATGCAGAGGCAAATCCCCTCAAAGGTAAATACGCTCAATGGTTTGAAGAAGAGTATAAAGAGATTTCAAAAAGAAGAAAATACACCACACTTTTTAATGATGTAGATGTAGCTACAGAGGTTTCAAAAATCCATGATGGATACTTTTCCGCTGATAAAAAAGGCATACTCAAAGATACTTCTGGAAACACGGTGGACGATGAAAGCATATTTGATAAAATCATGAAAAACAAAGAGAAGCTCCTTAGTTTTAGCGAACCACTGCGTTTTATATTTTCTCATAGTGCATTAAAAGAGGGATGGGACAATCCTAATGTATTTCAAATCTGTACTTTAAATGAAACTTCGTCAGTCATGAAAAAAAGACAAGAGATAGGTCGTGGACTTAGAATCTGTGTCAACCAAGACGGCGAGAGAGTCAGAGGGTTTGATGTAAATACTTTGACGGTTATGGCAAATGAAAGCTATGAGAAATTTGCTGAGGCACTGCAAAAAGAGATTGAGGATGAAGAAGGCATAAGGTTTGATGGCAAACAATTACCTGTCAAAAATGCGAATGACAAAAAACTCATCACGCTCAACAAAGAAGTCTATCTTAGTGATGATTTTAAAGCCTTGTGGGAGCAGATAAAATATAAAACGACCTACAGGGTGGATTTTGATGTTGATAAGCTCGTACTTGAGTGTGCTAAGCAAATGGCAAATGATTTAACCATAGGAAAAATAAAATATCTCTACTCAAAAGCTAAAAATAAAATAACCAAAGTGGGTATTGAAATCCTTGAAGGGAGTGCCGAAGATAAATTTATGGATTGTGATATCATAGATTATGAACTTCCCGATGTTGTGACTTACTTGCAAAATGAAACAAATTTGATGCGCAAAAATATTGTGGATATTCTCATAAAAAGTGGCAAACTTCAAGACTTTCAAAATAATCCTCAAAAGTTTATAGATGGTGCAGTCAAAATCATCAAAAAAACCATGAACAGCTTTATAGTCGATGGTATCAAATACCAAAAGTTAGGCAATGATTTTTACTATGCCCAAGAGTGCTTCGAGGAAAATGAGCTGTATGGATATCTCTCTTCAAATATGATAGAAAATAAAGAAAATAAATCTATCTTCACTCATACAGTTTATGACTCAACGATAGAAGAAAATTTTGCAAAAGCGTTTAACGAAAACTCGAATGTTAAACTTTTTACAAAACTTCCAAAATGGTTCAAAATCAATACGCCACTTGGAACATACAACCCTGACTGGGCAGTTTTAATCGAAAAAGATAATGAAGAGAAACTCTACTTTGTAGTTGAGAGTAAAGGAAGTGGTTTAGGACTTGATATAAAAACTTCAGAATCATCTAAAATCGAATGTGCAAAAAAGCATTTTAGTGAAATATCTGGGGATGTAAAATTTGTACAATCTGAGAATTTTAGTAGTTTTAGAGAACATATTTGAGATAAGCATTAGTTCTTAGCTTTGCAAGAACTCTTATGCTAAAATACTCCTTATGAAAAATGACAATAAATACAAAATTTTGGTAACAAATGATGATGGTTACGAGGCAAACGGTTTGTTGGCGCTTGTTGATGCGCTTAGAGAACTTGAGGGTGTTAATGTGACTGTAGTTGCACCTGCAAATGAAAAATCAGCTTGCGGACACTCTTTGACGCTTGTTCGACCGCTTCGTTTTGTGGGGGTTGGCGACAACTTTTTTAAGCTTGACGACGGCACGCCGAGTGACTGTGTCTATCTCTCGCTTAGTGCCATATTTGTGGACTCAAAACCTGACTTGCTTATCAGCGGTATCAACCGTGGTTCTAACATGGGAGAGGACATTACCTACTCAGGAACTGCGGCAGGGGCGATGGAGGGAGTTTTGCATGACATTCCCTCTATCGCTATCTCGCAAGTGATGGATTTTACAGACCCGCAAGGCGATTTTACTTTGGCACAAAAGACGATTAAAAAGCTCGTTACAAAGATACGGGAGGGTTCTTTCCCTCTTCCAGAGCGGGAATTTTTAAATGTCAACATCCCTCCAAACATTGACAAAACAGATAAAAAAGATGCAAAAATGGTATTGACATACTCTGGATACAGGATGTACGCCAACGATTCGCACCTACACAGAAACCCACGAGGCGAGGAGTTTTACTGGCTGGGTCTGCATCCGCTCAACTTCTCCGCACGTGCAGGCAATGAGGGCATAAGCGACTATGAAGCCATAGAGAGAGGCGATATCTCCATCACGCCCATCCATCTTGATATGAGCGCATACAAAAGCATGGACAGACTCAAAGAGTGGCTAGAGCAGTGAAATATGAGCGCATAAAACCTCTCTTTGGGGATGATTTTGCCAAACTTCAAAATGCGAAAGTTCTGCTTTTAGGTGTTGGCGGCGTTGGCGGTCACTGTCTTGATTGCCTTTGCAGAAGCGGCGTGAAGCAGATAACGATTGTCGATTTTGACACGTACGATATGAGCAACCAAAACCGTCAACTCCACTCAGAGCTTCATGAGGGAGAGGTAAAAGTCCATGCACTCCAAAAACACTATCCGCACATACAAATCATAAACGCAAAGATAGATGAAGCGTGGGTTTGGGCATTTGACTTTAACGAGTATGACGTGGTTTTGGATGCCATAGATGATATCAAACCCAAACTTGCCCTTGCACAAAAATGCCACAAAAAACTCATCTCTTCTCTTGGAAGCGCAAAACGGCTAGACCCTACAAAAGTAGAAGTGGGCGATATCTGGAAGAGTTATGGCGACAAGTTCGGCGCAAAAATCCGCTACGAGCTTAAAAAAAGAGGCTTCAACAAAAAATACAAAGTCATCTTTAGCCCAGAAGAGGCAAAGACAAAAGAAAAAGCGAGCTTTATCGGAGTTACGGCAACTTTTGGACTTGTCATGTGCGCCGAGGCACTTGGAGTGCTAAGGAGAAAAAAAATGGAAAACTTTAAGACAAACACCCTTTCATGCGAGGGAATCATAGGCGATGGATGCGGTGGCGGACGGATTTTTTATGTTGAAAATGAGACGCTTTATGCTCATGACCCTATCTCAAAAGAGAGCATAACACTGCTGCAAAACATCAAAAAAGCAAAGAAGATAAGCAAAACAAAGTGCATCATTACCATAGAGTGTGAAGAAGAGACTATAGAGTTTGATTTGTCTGAAATGCAAAAAAAAGTAGTATAATTTCAACAAATAATTGAGAGGATGTTTTTATGTTTGTATCGTCTTACAGCACATTTGTTCAGACAGATAGTATAAATAAAAACAGGGATTTCAAAGGAAATGTTCTTAAAAAAGAGCCTTTTTCGCTTGGTGAAACAACCTCTAACGAGCCTGCATTTGCCCCAAAAAACGAAAAAAGTCTGCCTATTGACTATATATCCGGCTACAAATCGTTTCAAAATCAGCAAAAACTTCAAGAGCAACTTCAGGGACGAGATATTTTTGCACAAAGAGAGCTTTACACTTTGGCAAATGCAAAAAATGCGTATGAAGAGAGTGCAAAAAAGTTTTCTTTAGGAAAAAAACCTGCCATTGCTTTGAGTCTAACACCAAAAATCGACACAACAATGCCGCCGGATGTCACAGATGCAAAAGTAAAGACCTTACGTCAAACAATGGTTGAAACATATATCGCAAACGACAGATACTATCATGTCAGAG
>JAOTSA010000105.1 GCA_030247515.1 Sulfurimonas sp.
GTTCAAGTACAGCAGACGATTCTGCTTCAACATATTGTTTTAATGTAACAAATATTGTTTCTCTTTTTTGAAATGAACGAAAGTACAATTACTACTCTATTATCATTATAAATTGTAACATCGCAAATTTGAGCATCACTATTTTTAATTTTTGTTTCAGCTCCTGTGGTATTAGTAGTCCAATGAGCAGACCAATTTTTTGTAAAAAAATCACCAAGTTTACCAAAAACAATCTTTTTCATATTTTCATTTGATGGTAATTCAAGAATTTCAATTACTTTTGCTACAACTTTTTTTTGTTCATCTGGAATTGAGCTTATAGAATCTAGTGCATATATATTATGCACCAACAACATTAATAACAATAATTTTTTCATTTGATACTCCAAATATAATTCCTGATTCCACCCATCTCAAGGTGGAACTCATACTTATCTCACAACTTATATAAAATTAACCTCAGTAACATGATGTTTTAAACCAAGCTCTGCAGGAGTACACCCAAGAGCTAGTCCTACCATTTGCTGCATATGAAGAACTGGGAGTGAAACTTCTCTGCCTATGGCTTCTGAAGCACTTTTTGTTTGCGTGTCTAGTTTTAGGTGGCAGAGTGGGCATGGGGTTACCATCATGTCTGCATTGTTGTCTGTTGCGCCTGCTATAGCTGTTCCTGTAAGAACTGCCGCAGTGTGGGGTGCTTGAAGCTCGACATGGAAGCCACAACATTTGTTTTTCTCTTCATAGTCCACATTTTTTCCGCCGCATGCGA
Organism: Sulfurimonas sp.; assembly: GCA_030247515.1. Lineage (GTDB taxonomy): Bacteria > Campylobacterota > Campylobacteria > Campylobacterales > Sulfurimonadaceae > Sulfurimonas. The sequence continues at coordinate 770 of JAOTSA010000105.1, forward strand.
TGATAAGGTCATCTAGTGAAGTAGGGTTGTACGGGTTCTCTTTTTGTTTGTGAGACTCATCGTGAAGCTCTGATGGGCGGATGTTGTGACAGCCGTAAAACGGAGCGATGTTAAATTGGCTGAGTGGTTTTACAACCATCTCTTTGATTTTATCTAAGCCAAAATCGTCGATGATAGCGTAGAGGAAGTGGATAACATTTGAAGTACCTTTGTACTCCAAACCGATTTCTGCTAGTTTCTCATTTACCTTTGCTTTTAGCTCTGCATTTTTGTCTAGTCTATGTTTAGTCATAGCGGTATTTAGCTGACAAGTGTTGCAGATAGTAACCATAGTTAAGCCATGTTTTTCTGCATAAGCTATGTTTCTGGCATTTAGCACAAGAGATAAAAAGTCATCATAATCTTGCAAATGTGAAGCACCGCAACATGAAGCTTCCGTTAGTTCTATCATCTCGATACCTAGTTTTCTAGCTACCGCCATTGTGGACATCATCTGTTCAGGAGTGCTTTGTTTTGCAGTACATCCCGTAAAAAGTGCGTATTTTAATTTTTTCATTTAACTTTTCTCCTAGAACTTTACTGTTGATGATGATTTGATAAGTTTTTGAATCTCATCTAGCTTATCTGACTTTGTAATGCCCCATGGAGGAACAATTTTGCCTTTTCTAAACATAGCAAGTGCAACAGGTATATGTTTAACGATGTGCAGACCCTCAGAGTATAGCACTAAGCCACCCTCATCAAGCACACCGTTTCTTTTGATAGAGTGTAGGAAACCGACTGCATGGCGTGTTGCAACATTGTTTTTCGCAACACCTTTTTTAAATGCCATCTGGTGTAGTTTTGTGATTTTCTCAATTGGGTTTATATCTTTTGGACAAACCTCTGCACACTCATAACATTTAGCACAGTCCCAAACACCTTGCTTCTCTTCATTGACATTTATAAGTCTCTCGCCGTCACTATCACGAACATCAGACTCAAAACGATAAGCCGCAACAAACGCCGCAGGACCAAAGAAGTCGCTGTTTACCTCAACAACAGGACAAGCATAGTGACATGCGCCGCACTGGATACATAAGTCTGCTTCATTTAGCTCTTCTGCATCATGAGGAGATACGAGATTTTCACAAGATGGGCATTCGTCGATGTCGGCAACAAGGTATGGAGTAACGCTTGCATGCTTATCCCAAAAGTCCGCTTTGTCGATTATCATATCTTTTACGGCTCTTTTTGTGCTTAGTGGCTCAAGAGTGATATCGTTTCCGAAATACTCTATCATAGTCGCCATGCTCTCTTTACATGCAAGAGTGCTTCTGCCGTTTACTTTGATAGCACAAGCTCCGCAAATACCGTGACGACAGCTTCTACGGTATGAAAAACTACCGTCGTGATCCCATTTTATTCTGTTTAAAACATCTAAAACAACCTCTTCAGATGTGATATCCATAGTGTAGTTTTCATAGTACGGAAGATAATCCTCATCTGCATTGAAGCGAAATACTTTGAAGTTAACTTTTTGTGTAGTAATTTTTTCTGCGCTCATAACTTCTCCTTAGTAATTTCTTGCTTTAAGCTCATGTTTGCCTAAAACTACGCTCATATAGTCAAGCGAAATATTGCCCTCATTGTCCATATACGCCATAGTATGTTTTAGGAAGTTTTCATCATCACGAGCAGTAAAATCTTCTCTATAGTGCGCCCCACGGCTCTCATTTCTTGCAATCGCACTCTCGACTATAAATGCAGAGTAGTCAATCATATGACCAAACTCGATAGCCTCTTGCATCTCTGTATTGAACACTTTTGATTTGTCTTTTATGCGGATATTTTTAAATCTTTCTCTAAGTTCTTTGATTTTGCTAACTGCAATCTCTAAAGTCTCTTTTGTTCTAAATGCACCTGCATTAGCAGTCATACACTGTTGTAGCTCTTCTCTTAAGGCAGGAATCGTCTCTGCACCGTTGTTGCTTAGCACAAAATTTATCTCAGCCAAAGCTCTTTGAGCATCATCAACCGTTGCAGGGCGTAGTTCAATGTTATCTATTTCGTTTACCATCGTTTTACCGACAAAGCGACCAAAAAGAAGCGCTTCAAGAACAGAGTTCGCACCTAAGCGGTTTGCTCCATGAACTGAAACACATGAACACTCACCAGCTGCATAGAAGCCTTCTACAAACTCCGTGTTGTTTTTACGGACATTTCCTGCGATATTTACAGGAATTCCGCCCATTGAGTAGTGAGCAGTTGCGGAGATAAGAATCGGCTCTTTAATCATATCAAGACCTAAGAAAGTGATAGCCAAATCACGAAGTTCAGGCAATCTCTCCATAATCAAATCTTTTCCCAAATGCGTTACATCTATGTAAACCGCATCTTTTCTAGGTCCTACACCACGACCCTCTCTGATTTCATTTAAAATCGCACGGCTTACAACATCTCTTGAAGCAAGTTCCATTGCATTTGGAGCGTATTTCTCCATAAATCTCTCGCCAAGAGAGTTAAACAGGCGTCCGCCTTCTCCTCTTGCTGCTTCAGAAATCAAAACACCGTTTCCTGAAAGACCAGATGGGTGAAACTGTACAAACTCCATATCTTCAAGCGGAAGACCGTGACGAGCCACTATAGAGAGACCATCACCCGTATTTGCGTGAGCATTTGAGTTGATTTTGTAGCTTCTTGCATATCCGCCTGTTGCAAACATTACAGATTTTGCGTTGAAAATCGCTACTTGCATATCTCTGATGTTAAATGCGACAACACCTGAAACTTTGCCATCTTTGTAAATCAAATCCGCAACATACCACTCATCCCAAAATTTTACACCTACACGAAAAGCTTGCTCATATATGGTTTGAAGAAGCGTTAAACCCGTTCTGTCTTTTGCATAACATGCACGAGGAGAAGATTGTCCGCCAAAAGGTCTTTGAGCGATTTTGCCGTCAGCTGTTCTGCTAAATGCCGCGCCCATTCTCTCAGCCCAGCGAATAGTTTCAGGTGCGTTTTTGCACATAAACTCCACCGCATCCTGATCAGCTAAATAGTCACTTCCTTTTACCGTATCAAACTCATGCAGCTCTACACTGTCTTTGTCGCTAAAAGCAGCATTTACGCCGCCTTGAGCCGCTCCAGAATGACTTCTAAGCGGATGAAGTTTCGTGATAACCGCAACTTTTTTCCCTGCAGCTTGTAACTCTCTTGCAGCGGCACAGCCAGCTAAGCCTGCACCAACTACAATAGCATCGTAAGTATAAATAGGAATACCCATTAGCTTTCCTTTTGTTTTTAAGAATAAAATATGGGGGATTTTACAATTTTTAGCCTTTGCGTATAATAAAAAATAAACTTCCCTCTGCTGACTGTTACTTAACGTCTCACTTTTAAGATGAAAAAATAGCAAAGTGTGAAAATATTTCTCACAATTCGTTCTGCGCTACATCTTTGGCTTGAAATATTCTATTTTTTCCATTTTTTTGAGCATGAGATAAAATCTTTTTTGCTTGTCTGATTGCTTCTGCAAGAGAGAGATTTTTTGGTTTTAGGACGTGTCCGCCACTAAGAGTAACTTCTATTTTACCAAACTCTGGAGAACTTATTTTTAATTCAGCAATACTTTGACGGATATTTTGCGCACTTTTAAGAAGTTGCTCTTTGTTTGGACGTGAAAATATAACCGTAAACTGATTATAGTCTGTTCGTGCGATAATATCTGTTGCCTGTTGGTGTAAAGAGATGGAAAAGGCGATTTTTTTAAGGATAGACTGTGTAAGTTCTTGAGAGTATGGTTTGTTGGATGCAGAAAAATTGTCCACCTCAAAAACACTTACAGATGTAACAGCACCATCTTTGGTCTCTCTTTTCTCAGCGTATGAACTCATCAATCCTTTGAGATTATTGATGCCAGTTACGGCATCGACCATTGTTGGATTTTCAGCCACTGTAACTTTTCTTTTTACTTTCAGCAAAATAGCGTCTATTTCTTGGGAAAAAGCCTCATAATTTCCAAAATTAACACTGTTTAAAAATTCCAAATCATTATAGATGAGAGTAAGTCTTTTTCTATACCAAAATGAAACAATGAGGATAATGATAAAAGCGACAAAAGTAGCCTGTTTGTGCAAGCTGAACTTTACTTTATCATAAGAGATAGATTTTATGATGATATCATTTACATGATTTTTGTAGGAGTCAAAACTTACTGCCAACTCCGTTGCTCTTAGCTCTTCATCTTTTTTACTCTCAAAGTAAGTATTTGCTTTTTTTATAAAATCTGCTCTTAATAATTCGAGTGTGTTCGAATCGGCGATATACTCTTTAGAGTTTGAGAGGATAAAGCGTTCCATAAAACTGTACTGATATAGGGAGTAAAGTTTTTCTATATCGTAGCGAAGTTGTGTTTTTTTGCCCTCAAGCTGGATAAAAGATAGCTCCAGATTCTCTTTAGAGAGGTTTAAAATGTCTGATGCAAGGAGCTTCTGATTTGTAAGAGTGTCGATTTTTTTATATGAACCTGCATGATCAAGCGCAACTAAAACACCAAGCCCCGCAAACACCGCCGCAAGTATCAAAAACAATGAGAGATTTCTAAAAATATTTTTTATGGAATGCTTCATTTAAGTTTCCTAGTAGAAATGGTATAATATTCGATTATTTTACCGTAATATTGACCTGAAACAGATATGACTTTACAAAATTATTTTATTACAGAATTTGCATAACCTAGATCCTGAATCAAGTTCAGGATGACGAAAGCTCATAAATATCGTCATTCCAAACTTGATTTGGAATCTAATTTTTAAGTTATGCAAGAAATCTATTATAATTTTAAGTCATCT
>JAOTSA010000106.1 GCA_030247515.1 Sulfurimonas sp.
TTTGATATCAAAGAAAAACTTGCTTCCTTTGCCCAGTTCGCTCTCTACGCCGATAGTTCCATCCATCATCTCGACTAAATGTTTAGATATAGAAAGCCCAAGTCCCGTGCCTCCGTATGTTCTTGTGATAGAACCATCTGCCTGTTCAAAAGGAGAAAAAAGTCTCTCTATCTGCTCTTGAGAAAGCCCTATACCGCTATCTTGCACCCAAAACTCAACCCTGACGCTTCCCTCATCTCTCTCTTTTGTTTTTACTCCGATAACAATCTCTCCCTTTGGAGTAAACTTGATGGCGTTACTCACTAGGTTTGTAAGTATTTGAGAGAGCTTGAGTGCGTCGCCGATAAGTGCAGAGGGGATATTATTGTCTATGCTAAAGAGAAGTTGGAGATTTTTTTCTTTCATTTTAAAGACAAAAAGGTTGATAAGGTTTTCAAAAATATCTTCAAGATAAAACGCTCGATGTTCAAGTGTCATCTTTTTTGCCTCAATCTTAGAAAAATCCAAAATATCGTTGATGATATCCAAAAGATTTTTTGCCGCAACCTCGATTTTTTGGACATAACCTCTTTGCTTGTCGTTCAAACCGCTCTCCAGTGCCAGATGAGACATACCGATGATTGCGCTCATAGGTGTGCGTATCTCATGGCTTACATTTGCCAAAAACTTGCTCTTTACCTGCGTGGTATCCTCCGCCATCTCTTTTGCTTTTTTTATCTCTTCTAACGCTTTTTTCTCTAATGTAATATCATCTATAGTAGCAACTACTCCTGCTGAGAGGTCATTTTCATCTTTTGCTTTTATGCGAACTTTTGCTTCAAATACAGTTCCATCTTTTTTGACAATCCTCTGTTCCCATGCAGCAATCGCACCCACCTCTACGATTTTGTAGTAATCATGTATCCTCTCATAGCTTTTATCGCTCTCGCAAAGAGTTCTTGTCGTCATACCGATAATCTCGCCTTTGACGTATCCTGTCATCTCGCAAAAGGCATCATTTACCTCTTTGATAACCCTGTTTTGCAAAAGCATTATCCCGATACTCGCCGAATCAAATATTGCCTTTTGCTGTCTGTTGAGAGCTAAAAGCTCTTCTGTTCTGCTCTTTATAATCTCCTCTAAGTTTTCACTGAACTCTTTTAGTTCCATCTCTGCCGTCACATCCTGACGAATCGCCATAAAACCAAATGATTTTCCAAAAACATCGTAATCTTGTGTTACAACACTCTCTGTCCAGTAGTATCCGCCATCTTTTTTACGATTTTTTATCAGTCCCCTCCAAGCTTTTCCTGCCAAAACAGTCTTCCAAAGCTCTTTATATATCTTAGGGTCGTTATCTGGATGTCTCATGATGCGATGGTTTTTGCCTAAAAGTTCATTTTGGCTGTAACCGCTTATCCTGCAAAATGCTTTACTTACGTATGTGATATTGCCCTGCAAATCTGTCTCTGAGGCGATAACATACTCATCAAAAACTTTAAGAAGCTTAGAGATTTCAGATGTACTTTTTTTTATCTTTTTTTTGAGTTCGTATGAACGGAAAAAGTAGAGTAGCGTTCCCGCTACAATAATCAAAAGTAGTAACGGCACATAGCCATAATCAAAGCTTCCTTTTATATCAACCAGCGTCCATCTATTTGTTATCTCATGGTGTTGCTCATGTGAAAATGCGTCCAGTGCTTTGTTTAAGATGCCAAGTAGCACCTCATCCTCTTTTGCCACCTGAAATCCAAGCTCCAACTCAAAATCATGTGTACCCACAACATGCAAATTGCGCAAACCATATTTGGAGATGTTGTATGTGCCGATATTAAGGCTCACAAGTGCCGCATCAAACTCCCCTTCTGAGACTCCTTTAAGCACATTTTCTATGGTATCCACTTCTCTATAGTCCAGTTCTGGATACTCTTTCATGATAGATTTTAAAAATGAGTATTTTCTACCAAGTGCTATCTTCTCCCCTTTTAACTCCGCAAAATCAGAGATAAAAGGCTGGTACTTTTGAGTTTTTTGCTTGATGACAACAACGGGACTTTTGATAAATCCTTTGGTAATGCTGTGCGTAGAGGCAAATTCATCATCATTTGTGTAGTTGGTAAGCATGGTAACTTGTTGATATTTTGACTTTAGAAGCGCATCTTCCCATGATGAAGATGGAACTCTCTCTATCTTGATGGCTAACATTTTTTCTAGTATATCAAGATATTCAGCCACCATCCCCAAATGTTTTCCATTTGCATCAAAACCTTCATAAGGAAGATAGTGTGGATTTCCTGTATGTTTTATGATGGGATGCGCTTCAAGCCACGCTCTCTCTTTTTGGCTGAGACTCTCTTTAAAACTCTCCCCAAAAGCCAACTCTAAAAAAAAGAAGAGCAAAAGAAGGACTTTTTTTATCATGGCTATAACATCCTCTCAATAAGATTTTGTTTTTGCTCTAACGCTATATCGCTGTCCAGATATTTTTGAGAAATCAGAAGAAACTCCTCTTGCATCTCCAAAAAAGCATCCAAAACATCAGGGTCAAATTTCAGCCCTCGCCCCTCTTTTATGATGGCAAGTGCCTCTTCGTGTGGCATAGCATCTTTGTAAACTCTGCGGCTTGTAAGCGCATCATAAACATCTGCGAGTGACATAAGCCTCGCCGATATGGGTATCTCATCACCGCTAAGCCCCATAGGGTAACCACTGCCATCATAATTTTCATGGTGGCAGTAGGCTATCTCTTTTGCAGTTTTTAAAAAAGCCGCCTCAACTCCTGCCTCCTCTTCAGCATGTTCTATCGCTTCTTTGCCCAAAGTGGTATGCGTTTTCATGATTTCAAACTCTATATCGCTTAGTCCTGCTGGTTTTAAGAGTATCTTGTCTGCAATCCCAACTTTGCCTATATCGTGAAGTGGTGCAGAGCGAAAGAGCGTCTCTATCTCATTTTGGCTCAAATAGTCTCTAAATTTTGGATGTGTTTTTAGTTTAAGAGCAAGTATCTTGATATAACGCTGTGTTCGCTTGAGATGATTACCCGTGTCGATGTCTCTAGTCTCAGCGAGGGAAGCAAGTGTAAGAATAGTGATATCTTGGATGGAAAGTATCTCTTTTGTTCTCTTTTTTATCTCCTCTTCCAGATACTCCGCCTTACTCTTTAAAAACTCCTTTGCCGCCCTGTTTTGGAGATGGACATTGATGCGTGAGAGCGTGATAGGAACAGAGATTGGTTTTGTGATGTAGTCACATGCACCCATCTCCAGCCCTTTTTGCTCGTCTTCTTGCCCTGAAAGTGCAGTTAAAAATATAACAGGTATCTCTTTTGTATCATGGTTTTGCTTGAGTACTTTGAGGACATCATAGCCGCTAAGTTCGGGCATCATCACATCTAAAAGAATTAGGTCAACACAACTATTTGCAAAGAGATACTCCAACGCCTTTTTTGGCTCTTTAAATGTTTTAACTCTATACTTGTTCTTTAAAATCTCCATGATAAGCAGAAGATTATCTGGAGTATCGTCAATGGCGACTATTGTTTTTCTAAACCCATCTTCACACTGTGGCATTGTCAAAACCCTCTGCATAGGCAAATTTAAAGCGTATCTCAAAACATGCGCCCTCTTCTTCGTTGTGAGCGGCTATCTCTGCATCAACCTTTTTTTGCAAAATCTCTTTTGTCATATAAAGCCCAAGCCCCGCACCATCTTTTTCCTCTTTTGTCGTCACATACTTCTCAAAGATGGAGCTGATATCCTCTGCTTTTATCCCACCGCCACTGTCACATATGCTAACGACAAAAAAGTCATCCTCCACTCTTGAACTAGCTTTTATCCATCCCTTACCGCTCTTTTCTAAAATGTCCATAGCGTTGTTTAAGATATTGATAAAAACTTGTATGATGTAGTTTTTACACGACCTGTATTTGAAACTCTTTATACCGTTGCTTACTTCTATCTCAATTTTACTTAGTCTAAAAGACAAAATCTCAAGCGCATGCTCAAAAAGAGTGCGCATGTCAAAAAGCTCCCTCTCGTTGTCCTCTCTCGCAAAATCCCTAAAATCATCTATCGTCTGGCTCAAGTACTCCGACTCCGCCGTTATCATATCTACAGTTGTGATAACTTCATCCATAGTCAGTTCATCAAACTCATAACTCATCTTGAGCGTACTGCACCCTACGTTGATGATGGAGAGCGGCTGTTTCCACTGGTGCGTGACATTTTCAAACATCTCTCCCAAAACGCTCATCCTGCTTTGCTTAAAGAGCATCTCCTCTTTTGCCTCAAGCTCCCGTGAGAGTGCATCATAAGCCTGTTTTCTCTCCACATGCGTCTTTACTCTGGCTCGAAGCACATCTGGCACAAAAGGTTTTGTCACATAGTCAGCCGCCCCGCTCTCAAACCCTCGCACAACATCACTCATCTTCTCAAGTGCGGTTAAAAATATAACAGGGACTTTCTCGTAATGCGGGTTGCTTTTTATGATTTTACACAGCTCATACCCATCCATCACAGGCATCATAACATCAAGCAGTATCAAGTCAATATCAGGATTTGTTTGAAGCAACTCAAGTGCTTTTTTGGGGTCATTGATAAGTTTAAGCGTGTAATCTTTATGCAGAAGTTCCATCACAAGATGGAGGATATCAGGAGTATCATCAACCGCCAAAATTGTCGGTTTTTTAGCTTTTTTCATAGCAGGCTACCTCAAAATGTACTATTTGCGTGCATTATACTTAGCCTATTATTTTTTTACTCTTAACTATAAGAGATAACCCAAAAGATACTAGAAAATGCACAAAATCTTTTAGAAAAAACACTTCAAGCATTTGATGAGCTTGGGAAAAGTCTTTATGCTTGAAAGGTAAAATAAGAGTAAAATTACTACAACCTTTTTTGTGTAGTGCTTGGATTTTGTCTGCAATCTAACACAGCATAAATAAAAATCACGTCTCCTTTAAGTTTGTAGTAGATAGCAAATGGAAATCGTTTTGAGAGAAGTCTGTAGTACCCGTTGACTTTAGTATGGATAGCCGCATATATGTATAAAGAGTCGATATCTGACAAAATAGAATCTAAAAAATAAGTTCCTAAATTGTTACTCTGAGCCTCATAAAAACGCATAGCATTTACAATATCATTTTCCGCTTCATCTAAGATTTCAATGTTCATTAAGAGAGTTTCTTAGTCTCGATTTAGCTTCACAAAGAGGAGAAAACTTCAACTCTCCATCTTGGATTTTTTTCTCTCTTTGAGAAAGTTCGTCATAATGCCACTGAGGGGAAAAGCCATTTGCAGAAGCATTTTGGCTCAAATTTTCCCACAACTCCTCCATCATTAAAAACTTATCTGAGATACTCATTTCATGCAAATTTAGAGCTTCAAGCATGGCATAACTCCTTTTTTTATTGCTTGCATTATAGCACAAGAAAAACGAGAGTTACACCCTCGTCTCCAGCCAAGCTCTCCTTTTATATATAACCATATAAATAATCCCCTTGATGAGCGTCTCTATGTTCATGATGATAAAAATCGCCTCTATGGGGTAGCCTAGTTTGTAGGCGATGTACGAGGGGATGACACGAAAAACCCAGAGCGAAAAAACACT
>JAOTSA010000107.1 GCA_030247515.1 Sulfurimonas sp.
TCACACTCAAACTCCTTAACACACTCTTTGGACTTTTCGCCATAACACTTCTTCTGTACATCCCAAAAAGAGCCGTTTTGGTTGCTGGATTTTTCATAGGACTTCTATGGTTTTACTGGATAGGTTACAGTTTTGAGTACAACGGTGTTGGCTACCTCACACCGCTTGTTACCTTTGGTTTTGCCATCATTTATATGCTCTTTTTTGGTGTTTTGGCACTTACTAAACATGTTTGGCTTCGTGCCATTTTGCTCTTTGGACTCTCCTTTTTTGAGCCAGTTGATTTTAACTGGATGCAGCCAGAGATTTTGTTTGTAGATAGCTACATTGGTATCAAAAAGCTTGATTTTGCACTATTACTCTTCTCGCTCTCTTTGATAGCCTATGTTCCAAAACCCTACAAGTACGCTCCGCTCGCACTTCTTTTTTTAACGCTAAGCTTCACCCCGCCACTGCAAAAAGATGCACCGCTTAAGATAAAACTTATACCAACGGATATAAAGCAGGATCAAAAATGGCAACAAGAAAACTTGCAGTCCACCATGCAGCTCATCTTTTTGGAGATTAACAAGGCGATTGATGAGAAGTATGATGTAGTTGTTTTGCCAGAGTCCGTTTTCCCGTTTTACATGAACAAAGCACCTGTAGCCCTAACAAAACTTGAAGAACTCTCGCATGAAATCTCCATCGTTGCAGGTACGCTTCTTAAAGAGGATGAACACCACTACAACGTTACTTATATGTTTGAGAATGGCAAGTACCAGATAGCAAAAAAGATGATTTTAGTTCCATTTGGAGAGTATATCCCACTTCCTGAATTTGCAAAAGGCTTTGTAAATGAGTTCTTTTTTGGCGGCGCATCGGACTTTAAGACAGCCGATAAACCGACAGATTTCATCATCAAAGGCGTAAAGTTCCGCAACGCTATCTGCTATGAAGCAACATGCAAAGAGATTTATGAGGATGGAGTCGAGTATGTCCTAGCCACAAGCAACAACGCATGGTTTTACCCATCCATAGAACCTACTCTCCAAAAACTCCTCATACGTTTTTACGCCAGAAAAAATGGCACAACAGTCTATCATTCCGCAAACTGGAAGGGGAGCGGGGTTGTGAAATAGCCCTCTCGTAGCATAAAAATTAAAAACACTTTTTTCTCAATAATGATATAATTTCTATATCATATAACACACTATTTATATCAGAGGTGATTTACAATGTTAGAAGCACTATTTGGCACAAAAAACAGAGAATTATCCCTACAATACCTCTTAGTTTTTAGAGAAGGGTATGCAAGAGAGATTGCCAAATATTTTGATGTACCGCTCCCATCCATCCAAAATCAACTAAAACATTTTGAAGAGAGTGGCTTAGCCTTGAGTAAAATGTCTGGTCGAACAAAAATCTATTTTTTAAATCCAAGATATGCTTTTTTGGAAGAACTAACGGCACTGCTTGATAAGGCAAGGTTGTACTATAAACCCGAATTAAAAGAAAAATTTGAGATGCAAAGAAAACGACCAAGAAGACCAGAAAAACCCCTATGAAAAAACAGATAAAAGATATGGATTTAAAAGAATTAGGTGGATTTATTTGCAATGCTCTTATGGCTAAAGATATCCATGTGGTACTCTCAGGAGGGTCATGTGTGGAAATATACAGCAGAGGTGAATATACGTCATGGGATTTGGACTTGATAAACCAATACAATGAACAATTTAAAAAAATACAAACAGTAATGAAAGAGATAGGATTTACAGAACAGAACAAATATTTTGTGCATAAATAGAGAAAAGATATACACAAGTATCCCTAAGCCATTGTCGTGTAAGTTATTAGACTTTGCATAACCTAAAAATTAGATTCCAAGTCAAGCTTGGAATGACGAGATTTGTGAGTTTTCGTCATCCTGAACTTGATTCAGGATCTAGGTTATGCAGAAGTCTATTGAGTTTAATTTGCAAAATATGTAACAAATAAAAAAGCGGAAAATCAAGCGCAATTGCCACCAGAAAGGGAGCGTTAGGCTTAAATGGCAAAGCAATAATCAATGCGATAATATATATTGAAATATACTGTGCAAAAATTATTACTATGTTTACAAAACCTGCGGAATCCATCCCAGAACCTGAAAACATAAACAAAAACGGCACTATTGATAAAATAAAATAGAGTAAATATTTTTTCAACTTTATCCTTTAATCATAAAAAAATGCAATCCAAAAATAATCGCAAACGCCCATGATGTATAAAGAAGCGAATAAATAACTCCATATTTAACGCTAAGTTGAATATTGTCTTTACAAAGGAATGAGTGTTTAAATACTAAACGCAGAGCACGAAAATAAATCCAGTAGAGCATAGCAGCCAAAAAAATAACCAAAAGCCATGATGACGATATAAAAAACCATGCCAAAAAAAACAGCACTATCGCCGTTAATATAAAGCCTCCAAAACCCTCCATTATGCTCGATACATCTGGCACGCCACCGCTAAAATCAGGCAAATTTTTTAAATCGATATGGTCAGTCAACTTTCCTACATCATCCTTTAATTTTACCCCATAATAAAGACCATATGTGATAAAAACGAATAGACCCAAGGCAAGAAACAGCAGAAAAAACAGTAAATTTTCATAGAGCGAATGATGGGATTGTACATTGAAAAGATAAGTTGCGCTAAAAGTCGATAAAATTACAACCAGAGTAATTAACAAAACTATTTTCGTTGTGACTAAAGTATAGGTTTTCATACTGCATCTTGGTTTTAAATTGTTTGATTATAGCCAATTTTGTATTTTACTTCACTATTTTATGAAACAAAATAAATAAGCGTTTTTTCTGTTCTAAACCCCTCCGTACCCTTACAGTAACCATTGTTTGCTATAATAAGCAAAAATAATTATGCGGAGTTTTTATGCTCAATCTCAAAAATCCAGACCTTTATAACAACCGTGAAACTTCATGGTTGCAGTTTAACACAAGAGTTCTCAAACAAGCTCTTGATGAGTCTCTTCCGATTCTGGAGAGACTGAAGTTTTTAGCGATTTATGGAACAAATTTAGATGAATTTTACATGATAAGAATTGCAGGGCTTAAGAAGCTTTTTGCCGTGGGCATCGTTGTCTCAAGTGCGGATAAACTCACGCCTCTGCAACAACTCAGAGAGATACGAGAGTATCTACACCAAGAGCAGCAGGTAGCAGAACACTGTTTGGTTGGTATCCTAAAAAAACTTGAGAATGAAGGGATAAAAGTCAAAGACTACCACGAGCTTAGTCAGGGACAGAAGCACTATTTGGGCAGATATTTTGATGAAAACATCTATCCAGTTATCATCCCCATCGCCGTGGACGCAACGCATCCATTTCCACACCTCAACAACCTTAGTTTCGGGCTTATCGTCAAACTAAGAGATAGTGACAACGCATCTATTGAGCGATTTGGTATCATCCGTGTTCCTCGTGTTTTGGAGCGATTTGTAGAGCTTGAAAATGATATTTATGTTCCTATTGAGAGCATTGTTGCCGAGCGTGTGGAAGATCTCTTTCCAGGATACTCTCTTATCAAATTTGCATCTTTTCGAGTTACAAGAAATGCGGATATCGAGATAGAAGAAGAAGAAGCAGATGACTTTTTGGAGATTTTAGAAGAGGGACTGAAGCTTAGAAGAAAAGGAGCGATGGTACGTCTTGAAGTTGGGAGTGATGGAGATGAGGAGATAGTCAACTTCTTCAACCGTCATACCAATGTTTATCAGGATGACATCTTTCGTTTTCACACATTTTTAAATCTCTCCAGTCTTTGGCAAATTGTCTCAAACAAACGTTTTGCACACCTGCTTTTAGAGCCATTTAAGACAAAAACATTGCCACCGCTTGATAGCAGTGAAAATATCTTTGCAACGCTAGAGAAGCAAGACATCCTCCTTCTTCACCCTTATGAGAGTTTCGACCCAGTGGTCATGCTTATCCAAACCGCCGCAAAAGACCCTGATGTTGTCTCTATTAAGATGACACTCTACCGTTCTGGCAAAGATTCTCCGATTGTCAAAGCACTTATGGGGGCTAGTGATGCAGGGATTCAGGTCACTGTAATGGTTGAACTAAAAGCTAGATTTGATGAAGAGAACAACCTTGTTTGGGCAAAAGCACTTGAAAAAGCTGGTGCGCATGTTATCTATGGTATAAAAGGGTTTAAAGTCCATGCAAAAGCGACTTTGATTACAAAAAAGAAAAATGGCAAGCTAAAGCAGTACGCACACATAGGAACGGGCAACTACAACCCTGCCACATCCAAAATCTACACAGACATGAGCTACCTCACTTCTAAAGATGAGATAACAAACGACATGACTAGATTTTTCCACTTTTTGACAGGTTTTAGCAAAAAAGGCAAACTCAACGAACTCTACATGTCACCATCACAGATAAAGCCAAAGATTTTATCGCTTATCCAAAACGAAGCACGCAAAAAAAGTGATGGACGCATCATCGCAAAACTTAACTCTCTTGTGGATGAGGATGTTATCCGTGCGCTCTACAAAGCAAGTCAGGCGGGAGTAAAAATAGACCTCATTGTGCGTGGTATCTGCTGTCTTAAGCCAGGGATAGAGGGAGTTAGCGAAAACATACGAGTTATCTCCATCATTGGAAAATATCTCGAACATGCAAGAGCTTTTTACTTTAAAAATGATGAAGCTGGAGTTTACATCTCAAGTGCGGATTGGATGCCGAGAAACTTGACGAGACGTATAGAGCTTCTCACAACCATCAAAGACCCAAAAGCAAAAGAGAAGATAGTACAAGTACTCAAACTTCAATGTGCGGACAACGCTTTGGCACATGAACTCCAAAGTGACGGCTCTTACATCAAAGTAAAACATGACGATACTAAAACCATCAACAACCATCTGCTCTTAGAAGATTATGTCAACAAAGTCTCTAAAGCCTCTGCAAAAGAGAGCATGGGAACGATTGAGCAAGTAATGTCCAATATATTTAGCGAGGAGAACACCAGTGCTGTATAGTTTTAAAGAGATGAATCCAAAAATCGGCAAAAATACATGGATAGCACCCTCTGCTGATGTCATAGGCGACGTCACATGCGGTGAGGATTGCTCTATCTGGTTTGGAACGGTTGTAAGAGGCGATGTTCACTACATCACTATCGGAGACAGAGTAAGCATACAAGACCTCAGCATGGTTCATGTAACGCATCATAAAAAAGCAGACAGAAGCGACGGACATCCGACCATCATCGGCAGTGATGTAACCATCGGACACCGTGTTATGCTTCATGGATGCACTATCGAGGATGCATGTCTTATCGGGATGAGTGCAACCATACTTGATGGCGCAGTGATAGGCAAAGAGTCCATCGTCGGAGCAGGTGCGCTTGTAACCAAAAACAAAGTCTTTCCGCCTCGCTCACTCATCATGGGAAGCCCTGCAAAAGTTATGAGAGAACTCACCGATGAAGAGGTCAAAGAGCTATACGCTTCAGCTTCACGCTATGTAGAGTTCAAATCCCACTACCAAAAT
>JAOTSA010000108.1 GCA_030247515.1 Sulfurimonas sp.
GTTGTGGATCTTACAAAAAAGCATCACAGAGAAGAGCCGTCCTACTTTAGGGTACAAAGAATCAGACCAGACGTCCAGCAAAAATGTACCGCTCTTTTCAACAATACAACCATCACTTTTGTAGAGCCGCCAGCTGGTCCTCCTGTTTTAGCGGCGATTGTTGCAGAGGTTTATGGACAAAACAGTGATGGCATAAGAGAGCTTGCAAAAAACATCAAAGGCGTGTTTGAAAAAACAGAAGGTTTGGTGGATGTAGAGGTTATGCAAGATGAGATTTACGATACATTTGAAATAGAGGTTGACAGCACAAAAGTCTCTCTCTCAGGCATAAATATCAAGCAGCTTAATGATGTTTTATATCTAGCATTTGAGGGTATGCAAATTGCGGTAAAAAACTCCGCCGTTGCAAACGATCAGATTCCGATTTTCCTCTCCCTAAGCAGAGACTCAAAAAAGTTCTCATCAAAAGATATCAATACTATCAAAGCAAAACTATCTTCTCTCAAACTAATGAATCAGATAGGGATGATGACACCGCTAACCGAACTCGTTACCATTGTTCCTAAAAAATCAAATCCGATGATTATGAGCAAAAACCTCCATAAAATGACCAATGTTATGGCAGAAACTGACATGGTTTCTCAAGTTTATCCACTTATGGATGCGAGGGATACTATCCTTGAGACTTTTAGCGAGAAGTATAACATCGAAAAAATCGGACTTTTTAACCTTAGACTAACAGACAAAACCTCCAAAGATGTTTATGAAATCATCTGGGATGGAGAGATGGAGGTAACGCTTGATACTTTTGTCGAACTTGGCGCAGCTTTTATCTCTGCACTTGTACTTATCTTTTTACTCATGGTTGTTTACTACAAGAGCTATACACTTAGCGGCATCGTCCTTTTAGGCTCTTTCTTATCCATTATCGGTGTAATTGTCGGGCATTACATCATGGATTTATTTACAAAAGATACCTTTTTCTTGACTGCAACATCACTTATTGGCTTTATTGCACTTATTGGTATCAGTTCGAGAAATTCGCTTCTGCTTATCGACTTTACAGCCTCACTTATGAAAGATAGCGGAATGAACAAGGCTGAAGCTATCGCTTATGCAACAGCAACACGTGCAAAACCTATCTTTTTAACTGCCGCAGCTATTATCCTAGCTTCAACGCTTCTAGCAGGTGATGCGGTATTTGGAGGGCTTGGAGTAGCTCTTATATTTGGAACAATCGCAGCGGTCATCGCCTCTTTGATAATTGTTCCGATACTTCTTTACAAAGCGGATTTACATAAACATTTTAATTTGGATGATTAGTAAAGAGGAGGCGGGGCTTTAGCCCCGCAAAAAATAGATTATAGTCTTGCGTATTGAACGCTTGAACAAGCGTCGATTTTAAGAAGTTCACCAAGCGTTTCATCGCTGATAATATTATCAACCAAAATAACTGCAAGTGCCTGTTTTTTGTCATTTCTTGCAAGTGAGAAGTCTGCAATATTAACATTGTATTTTGCTAAAGTTGTACCGATATTGCCTATAACGCCAGGGACATCCTGATTTTTAAGGATAATCATATCCCCTTTAAGTGCCACTTCGATATCAAATCCGTCAATAGAGACGATTCTAAAGATATTGTCATCAAAAATCGTTGCACTGATAGTTGTAGTTCCGCCCTCGGCAGTTGTAAGCTTAATAGTGATAAGATTTTTATAAACAGATGAGTCATGAAGTGCTTCAAACTCTACCTTTATCCCTTTCTCTTTTGCTACAAAATCAGCGTTTACATAGTTGATAGTATCGTCACTTATCTGGCTCATCGCACCAACTGCAACAAACGTTGCAAGTGAATCAACATATTTTGCTATCTCGCCCTGCCCGCTTACTTTAATCGCAACGATTTGAGATTTGTTAAGCTGAGACTCTAAGAAACCGATTTTTTGTCCCATCTCTAAAAATGGTTTTACAAAAGGAGGAATCTTTGTCTCATCGATTGGAAGATTCATAGCGTGTGCATAAGAGATGCCTTTTGCCGCAGCAATTGCATTTTCAGCCGCTTGAACACCGATGTTATACTGAGACTCATATGTATTTGCGCCTAAGTGAGGTGAAACAGTAACATTGTCAAGGTCTAAAAGCGGATGATTTGTCGCTGGCTCTTTCATAAATACGTCGATACCCGCAAAACGGATTTTACCATTTGTTAGCCCCTCATAAAGAGCCTCTTCATTGTAAAGACCACCTCTCGCACAGTTGATAAGCACAACACCGTCTTTCATCTTTGCAATCTCTTGCTTATCTATCATGTTTGTTGTTTCTTTGTTTTTTGGCGTATGAATCGTGATGATGTCGCATGCCAAAATATCTTCAAAGTTTTTCGTATAGACCATATTTAAGTCTGTAACTTTTGAAGGGTTGATATACGGGTCATAAGCGACGATATCCATCTCAAACGCCTGAGCTCTCTTTGCTACACGGCTACCAATGTTACCAAAACCGATAACACCAAGCTTTTTGCCTTTGAGTTCATACCCGTACCATTTTTCTCTTTTCCAAACTCTCTCATGTTTGAGGTGGTTATGTGAGTATGGAAACATTCTCATACAAGAGAGCATGTGTGCCATTGTTAGTTCAACTGCCGCTATTGTGTTTGCAGTTGGAACATTCATAACGATGATACCCTCTTTTGAGCATCCAGGGATATCAACATTATCCACGCCAACACCAGCACGAACGATTGCTTTCATGTTTTTTGCATGTGCAATAAATTTCTCATCTACATCGGTAGAACTTCTTGTGATTGCCACGTCTGCTTGTTCAATAATTTCTAAAAGTTTCTCTTTGTCTTCATCAGCTGCCATGATAAAATTAATGCTTTTATCTTGGCGAAGCATCTCTAAACCAGCTTCATGTATATGGTCACAAACTACTATGGTATGTTTTTGCATTATGTATCCTCTTTGTACAGCCCAACAGTGGCTGAAATTTGATAATTTTTTAACACTTCTACAAGAGAGTTTAATTTATCTCTATCTTTTGAGTAAATAAGCAACTCTGCGCCGTTTTTATCTTTTTTGAGATAATACTTTAAATTATGACGCTTTAACTCTTCTATTAAACAGAAAAGTTGGTAAGGATCCAGTAATGGAGCTGAGAGTTTATATGTTGTGGCTTTTGTTGCAACTACCTTCTCATTCAAATCAATTTGAATTAAAACTTCATTTACGGGATAAAAATATCCTAATTTTTCTGTTTTAGAAAAGTGGTTCAACCAATCTTGCTGCGGTTTATCTACTGCTATATCACTCTTATGCTCTAATGGAGCAAGTGCTATAGAAGTTTCATTTGAGTTGATTGAAATAAGAAAAAAAAGGATAAAAACAGCCACTCCTACTGCAATGAGAGGAGTAAGCCATTTTAAAATTTTTCGCACAGTTTTACTTGAATTTGTCTTTAATTAAGTCGCCCAAAGAGTGTGATGCGTCGTCATTGATTTCATCAAGCATCGCCTGATTTTTGATGTAATCCAACATTTTGATTGATAAACGAATACGGTCACGACGTGTATCTATAACTGCGATTGCAGCCTCTATTTTTTGACCTATAGCCAAATCACTCTTTAGTAACGGAGCGAGGTCTTCATCACGGATAAGAGCATCTACACCATCTTCTAGTGAAACAAAAACACCAAAATCTTTGATATCACGGATAGTTCCTGTTACAACACTGTTAAGCTTGTTATTTTTAGCAAACGTATCGATTGGACTCTCTAAAAGAGCTTTTCTATTAAGAGAAATCTTCTGATCTTCTGGAGAGATTTTTGCAATTTTAACTTCAACTTCATCTCCAGCTTTCAAAATATCTTTACACTTTACGTTTTTATCCCAAGAGATATCTTGATTGTGTAAAAGTCCTTCAATACCATCAATACGAACGAAAGCACCAAAATCTGTCAATGAAGTAACATTTCCTTTGATAACATCGCCCTCTTTATGATTTTTCATAAATTCATCAAAAGGTTTTGCTAAAAGTCTCTTTAATGAGACACGGAGTTTGTGTGTTTTAGGGTTAATTTCAATAACTTCAACATCAATCTCTTGACCAACTTTTAGGTAGTCATTTGGGTTTTTAACATTTTTGTCCCATGAGATTTCAGAGATATGTAAGAAACCTTCTATATCATTTCCTAAATCAACAAAAACACCATAAGCTTCAATGTTTGAAACAGTTACGGTAATTGTATCGCCCTCATCCAATTCGCTCTCAACTTCTGCCCAAGGGTCAGACTGAACCGCTTTGATAGAGAGAGAAAGATGTCTCTTGTCTTTATCATAAGAGATAGCTTTTACCATTACAGTATCGCCCTCTTTGTAGAGTTTTGAAGGATTAACTGGACCTTTGTAGCTTATTTCATTGTAATGAACCAAACCATCAACACCGCCAACATCAACGAACATACCATAACTTGTGATTTTCTTGATAGTTCCCTCTATAATGTTGCCATCTTCCATAAGTTTATCAATAACTTCTTTTTTCTTTTTGCGCTCATCATTGAAGAGCTTGCGGCGAGAGAGAACAATAGAATTTTGCTCTTCATCAATTTTCACAACTTGTGCTTTGATTTTGCGACCAACAACGTCTTCAGTCTCTTTAAAAGCTGCTAAAGATTTAGGCATAAAGAATGTAACGTCGTCAGCTTCTACAACATAGCCGCCACGATTCTTCTTAGTAATTACACCATCAATTACGATATCTTCGAAGTTCTCTTTGTGCTTGTCAATGAAATCAATCGTTTTTTGTTGCTCTAAAACTTTTTTGTACGATATCTTTGGACGCTCATTGTAGTATCCTGTTACCATTACTTTGATTTTATCGCCAACTTTAAACTTCAATGCGCCATTTTCGCTGATTTCATCTAAACTAAGAATACCCTCTAGTTTATCTCCAACACCTACTAATGCTCTGTTTTCATCCGCTTGGATTTCAACAATTTCACCCTCTACAATGCGGCTTGTTTCCTGCTGCTTCTCACTTGCAGCAAACATCTCTGCAAAATTTTCTTCTTCTTCAAATGATTCGTGATCGAACGCCATTTACCTATCCTCTGTTACATAAAAATTTCGTGAGTATATCCAATTATGAATAATACTTTTATTAATTAACTCAACTTTTGCGTATGATAAGCATCTTTGATAATATTTGGCTCTTTGTGTTAAAATACAAAATCCTAATCCCTAAAAGTATATTTATGTTGCTAAAAATTCTTCTTCTCTTTTTTGTCGTATTTACTCTTTATGCGCAAATTCCTCTTCAAAGTGCATACTATGTACAAAATAAAGAGGTAAAATTTTCTTCTATCGTTCCTGATACAAAAGATGACTTTTTGATAACAATAATTGAGCAAAACAGATATTCACAAAAAATAAAGTCTAAAGAACTTTTGGCAATACTTATAAAACATGGTTATAAAAACTATACCACAAAAGAAAATTACATAAATTTCATCTTAAAAAGTTCAGTGGACA
>JAOTSA010000109.1 GCA_030247515.1 Sulfurimonas sp.
CGATTATATGAATAGGAGTTGATAATGCAGAAGATAAGAAGTACATTTACGGTCTCTGACTTTATAATAGACGAGCTAGAGAGTGTTGCAAAAGAGCTGAACGAGAAAAAATCCCATATTGTTGAAAAAGCGCTTAGCATGTACTTTGACGCACTAGATGAAAAACTCTCGGATCAAAGACTTAAAAACCTTGAAGATAAAAAAGAGAAACTTATCCCCGCAAGTGAAGTTTTTAAAGAGCTAGGATTGTAACTACATGTACGAACTTCACTTTTTAAGCAGTGCAAAAAAAGAGTTTACCAAGCTTGATACTGTAGCTCAAAAAATCATCAAAGAAAAACTGCTCATCTTAACCACAAATCCCGACACTCTAAAAAATAACATCAAAGCACTCAAAGGCGAATACAAAGGTAAGTTTAGACTTCGTATCAACCAATATAGGGTTGTTTTTCAGGTTAAAGACGAGGAGCTTATTATTATCGTTATTCGTGTTGGGCATAGGAAAGAGGTTTATTAGAATGGGGAAATGTAATATTGATTGTTATGACAAATGTCAAAGTGATGTTTTTAAATATAATTGAATTTTTGATAAACTGCCGTTTTTAAAGGGTAAAAATGAAATATATTATAGATATGATAGATGATATGCGGGAAAATATACAAAACTCTAAAGAGTATTCGCTTTTAGCTATGCTTTTAAAAGAGGATGATTCCAAAAACTTTCAAAATGCAGGTGAAAAGGTTATTACATCTCTACATATTGACCATGATACCAAAGAGTTACAGCTAGGGTTTTTAGATGAAAATGCTACTACACAAAGCTTGTTAGAGTGTGTAAACTCTCTAACAATGCAAGCTATGATGTATGAAGTGATGATAAAAATCTCAGATGAATATCCGCTTATGCCCGTTATAGGATTTGGAGAAAATCATGAGCAAAAACAGTATATTTTTTTTGTAACCACCTAAAGAGATAGTTAATTTCACTCTTTTTCTAAATCTTGCATAGCTTTTTTAGATTGAAACTTTTTACTTATCTTTAGAAATTGCGTCTAGCACACCGTTTATAAACTTTGGAGACTGTTCAGTTCCAAACGCTTTTGTGATTTCAACTGCTTCGTTTATAACTACAGCCGAGTCAAGTTCGCCAAAAAGTATCTCATAAGTTGCAAGTCTAAGAGTTGCTCTCTCGATAGCTCCTAGTCTCTCAAAATCCCACTCTTTTAAGTGTTTAATTATCGCCTCATCAACAGGTGCAATATTTTTCATAACGCCCTCATAAAGAGTGAGTGCGAAATCTTTTTGCTTGTTGCGAATCTTTTTCTCTTCTAGTATCTCATCGGTATGTTGTGCTATGTTTCCGTTGCCCAAATCAAATGCGTAAAGCAGACTTACAACTGCCATTCTTGCTTGTTGTCTTGTTGCCATTATAGGTTCTCGTAAAGATCTAAAAGTTCGATTACGACAGTCATCGCTTCAAACCCTTTGTTGCCCGCTTTTGTGCCTGCTCTCTCAATAGCTTGCTCAATTGTATCGGTCGTTAAAAGTCCAAAAGAGACAGGTTTTTTGTGTTTTAAACTCACAGTCGCGATTCCCTTTGTAGCCTCAGCCGAAACATAGTCAAAATGCGGAGTTGAGCCTCTTATAACAGCGCCCAAAGCACACACAGCGTCATACTTACCACTATTTAAAAGCTGGTCTATGACCATTGGAAGCTCAAATGCCCCTGGTGCTAAAACATGCGTCAAATCCTCATCCTCTCCGCCATGTCTTGCAAATGCGTCCTTTGCACCCTCTACAAGTCTATCAACAATAAAGTGATTCCATCTTGTACTCACTATGGCAACTCTCTTGCCGTTTACTACTTTTAATTTGCCTTCGATTAACTTCATCTATTTTCTCCTTAAATTTTGTTTTGAATTTCTAATTCTAATAATGCTAACATAATCATCAAAAACTTTATATTGTATTAAATAGTTTTCAAAAATTAGCACTATGCAATCTCTGTTAAACCCTTTATATCTGCATTCAATCCCAATGAATGGGTTGCTTTGCAAAAGAGTAATAAATTCTTTTATTTTATAGATATATACAACAGCAACACTCTGTTTGTCTTGGAAGATATTTGCAAAAATAGCATCTAAATCACCTTTAGCTTTTTGCGTGTATCTAATTTGTAACATATTTTTTCAACAGTTCATCAAAAATTTCATCATGAGACTGTTCGCACATTCCCGAGGCAACTCCTTCATCAAAATCAGCCTCAAAACAAGACCAATCTTCATCCACGCTTTGGTTTCTAAAACCATCAAAACTAAGTTTTATAAACTCAAAAAACTTCTCTTTGTTGCTATGAAACTCGTCCAAAAAAATATGCTCAATCTGTTTATCTTCGATAGTCAAAGTAATCATTTTAAATCTCCCTTATTTTTTGTATCTTAGCGACAAGAGCTTCCAACTCATCCAGTTTTATCATATTTGGACCATCGCTTAGAGCTATGCTTGGGTCAAAGTGCGTCTCAAAAAAGAAACCATCCACACCGACTGCCGCCGCCGCACTTGCAAGGTAAGGCACCATTGTTCTGTCTCCGCCTGTTTTTCCGCCTAATGCTCCGGGCATTTGAACCGAGTGGGTTGCATCAAAGATAGTCGGTGCAAACTCTCTCATGATGACGAGTGAGCGCATATCGACAACGATATTTCCATACCCAAAAGAGCTTCCTCTCTCACAGAGGTAAACACCGTGTTTTTTGGAAGCCTCATAGCTCACCTCATCACAACCACGGGTTTTAAGCACTTTTGCGACCGAATACTTCATGTCGGGTGGGTTAATAAACTGCCCTTTTTTGATATTTACCTCTTTTGTAGTCTTTGCACACGCTACAAGCAGGTCTGTTTGGCGGCATAAAAATGCGGGGATTTGAAGCATATCGACAACCTCGGCAACAGCGGCAACTTGATGCGATTCATGCACATCGGTAACCACTTTGTAGCCGAAATCATTTTTGACTTTTTCTAAAATCCTAAGCCCCTCTTCCATGCCCAAACCACGAAAACTATCAAGTGATGTACGGTTGGCTTTGTCAAAAGAGGATTTGAAGTAAAAATCAATTGTCGGGTCATTTTGATAAACCTCTAAAGCTTTAGCAATTTTAAAAATGTTCTCTTCGCTCTCAATAACGCAAGGACCTGCGAGTAGTTTCATCTGTTTACCTTTAAAAAAATAAGAAGTGATTATAGCATAACGAATTTAATTTACTTCGCTTTTGCTACCATAATCCCTGCTGCAACTATCAAAACTATACCGCATGTTGTCATAAAACTAGGAAGTGCATCGCCAAGGAAGAGACCGACGACTATGGCAAAAACGATGTTGGAGTAGCTTACCGCTCCCACGATTCCCGCTTTTGTCTCGCCGTATGCTTTTGTCATATAGTACTGCGAAAGTGTTCCCAAAACTCCAAGAGAGACAACATAAAACCAGACGATTCCGCTAGGCATAACAAATCTGCCGAGCATAAAATCAAGCTCTTCAATATAAAAATAGTGTGAAAAAACAAAGAGCAAAATCGGTCCAAGCGTACCTACAAGCGTAAAAGAGAGAACTATCATGTTTGTATCATAGTAGTTTTTGAGCTCACGGATAGAGGTGTATGCGAGTGCTGCACCGATGCCGCTGAAAATCCCCAAAATATCATATTTGCTAAAACCCATTCCTGTGGGTTTGGCGATAAGTATAATTCCTAAAAAACCTATAAATACAGCAATCCAAGAGTTGAAAGAGAGCTTCTCATGAAGAAAAAACCATGCAAAAACGGCGGTAAAAATGGGAGCGGTTTTTGAGTAGGTTACAGCGTCTCCAAGCGGGATGTGTGCAATGTTGTAAAAATATGTCAAAAGTGCCAAAAAGCCCATCAAACCTCTAAAAAAGAGCAAAAAGGGCTTGCCGCCGCTTTGCACCATCGGGGTTTTGTAAAGGGCGTATCCTATAAAAACGACACCGAAAATATTTCTAAAAAAAACCACTTCAAGCGAACTCATATGTTCTGAGGCAAGTTTCGCAAATGCACCCATTACGGCAAAAATAAATGAGGCGAAAAGCATATACTTCACGCCTTTGTTAAGTTGTTTTATCTGTTTCATGCCTAAAAGTATATCAACCTTTTTAAACTTTGTTATAATAGCTTATCTTGCAAAAGGAGGAAGTTATGTCGTTGCGCATTGCATTTGTCTGTTTGCTTTTTCTTCCCTCTCTTTTGCTTCATGCACAAAGTGAGCAGTCAGACGGCACTTTTATGGATTATATAGACGCAAAACAGAAACAGTTTTCAGACGGTGTCGTCACTTTTTTTGGCACTGTTGACAAAACTATCAACAACTGGATGGATGAACCAGAGGAGTCTCTTTCTCCTGATGAGCTTTTAACTTCTAAGCAGTCAGTGGATCTTTTCTTTAAAAACGAAAAATATATTGACGAAACACAATCAAGTTTTCTTCGTATCCGCCTTGGCTCTCTCTTTCAAACAAAAGAATCCACAGATTTTAGCTACAAAATCAGAGCGCATATACCTCTGAGCCAAACAAAAAGAAATTTTCAGATTTTTTTTGATGATGTTGAACAGAGCTATTTTGATGATGGTGATTTTCACAAACAAGAGCAGAGCAAAAATGAGGCGGGAATCCGTTATTTTGCACCTACATACAAAGAAATCACATCACACTACTCCATAGGAATGAGTAGTTTAACGGGCTATGCAAGAGCGAGATATGCAACAGGATTTGAATTTGATACGTGGCGTATTGAGCCTACGCAACAGTTCAAATACTCTCTAAAATCAGACTGGAGCGAGGAAACAAATATCTATTTTGATAAAACGCTTGATGAAAAATCGCTCTTTCGTACGACACTTCACCGCAAAACTCAGTCGCATGTCGATGGATTTGACTACGCTCTTGCACTCTCTTACTACCTTGCGGTCTCCAAAAGAAAGGGTTTTAGCTATACACAGCAATTTTGGGGCAACTCCAAATACTCATGTGATGAACATCCACAGCCTTACAATGGCATAAGCAACTATGCAGGTTTTTTTTCTTGGCGACAAAATGTATTTCGCAAATGGATGACTTTTGAAGTTCAACCTGGAGTGAGTTTTCATAGGCAGTATGAGTATGAACCTAACTACACGCTCCAATTTAACGTCGATTTTTACTTTGGAAATATTGATTCATTATAAATTTTTACTATAATCATAATTTAATATTATATTTTAAAACAAATTTTTGCTACAATTTTAATGCCCAAATCAGATGGAGACTAAATGAAGATAGTTTTTTTTCTTTTTTTATTTGTTAGCTCTTTTTTTGCGTATGAGAACATAACTCGTTATGATGTTTATGCAACACTTTTTGGGCATGTTGGATACTGTGATGTTCACATAAAAGAGTCT
>JAOTSA010000110.1 GCA_030247515.1 Sulfurimonas sp.
TCGCTATGCTCTCTAGTTTAAATAAAATAAGCTCTTTGTCTATGGGTTTGTGAAGGTACGTGTCAACACCGATGGCACTCATATTTTTTTGCATAACAGGTTCAAAGACCGCTGTTACTATCATAATAATTATATTTGGATGAAAAGCTTTTATGATTTTTGACGCTTCGTAACCATCCATATTTGGCATCATGATATCCATAAGAATGATGTCAGGATTCCACTCTTTTGCCATCTCTACAGCACCAAAACCGTCTGACGCCTCTTTTATCTCAAAGTTTTTGAGCTTTTTACAGATGGTCTTTAAGATTAAACGATTGTCTTCTACGTCGTCAACGATAAGAAGTTTGATAATACTCATTTTTATCTCTTTAGATTATAGATTTTTTTACTTTCTTCCACATCTTCTCCAAGGAACGACTTTTGAAATTGCAAAAGTATAGTATTTTTTTCTTGCAACAAGTCAACTTTACAATATGGAGTTAACTCATACTACTACAAAAATTTTTATCTTCACAATACAAAGAGATGAAACTATTTAAAAAGCATATTGAGAGTAACTTTATGTAACTAACATTTTTTTTGTTATAATTTTGTCACATATAAAAATCTGGATTTACTAAATGAAAAAACTCTTTTTGCTTCTCTTTGTTTCTCTCTCTCTATTTGCGGCACAGCCGAAATTTTTGATGCCTGATGAAGCTTTTAAGCCCTCCGCAAAACTCAATGAAAAGATGCAGATAGAAGCCACCGTCAAACTTGGAAAAGAGATATATCTCTATGATAACACGCTTAAAATAGTCCTAAAAAAGGGAGATGGGCTTGAGATACAAGATGTAGTAAAACCAAAAAGCGTGAAGCATTATGACGACTTAGTATATCTCGAGTCTCCAACTTTTGTAGTCACGCTTCAAAAAGGGAACGGTGTCTCTGGCATAAAAAGTATAGATATAGAACTCTCATATCAAGGGTGTTCGGAGCAGGGACTTTGTTATGAACCAGAGACGAAAGTTTATAGCTTTGAGATTGACAGTTCTAAGCTCTCAGGCGGGACAAAAGAGCAAAAAAGTGAAGTAGCACAAGAACCTCTTAAAAAGATAGAACCTCAAAAACTCTCCGAGAGTGATTCTATAGCTAAAACTATGCAAGATGGCAACATCGCACTTATACTTTTGACGTTTTTAGGTTTTGGGCTTCTTTTGGCACTCACGCCGTGTACATTCCCGATGATTCCCATCATCTCTGGTATCATCATTTCTCAGGGCGAGGGGCTAAGTACCAAAAAAGCCTTTACGCTTTCTGTGGTTTATGTCCTTGCTATGGCTGTTGCCTACACCATTGCTGGGGTTTTGGCAGGGCTTTTTGGCTCTAACCTTCAAGCCGCACTTCAAGCACCGTGGGCGATTTACTCCTTTTCTGCTATCTTTGTGGCACTCGCACTTAGCATGTTTGGATTTTACGAGCTTAAGCTTCCAGACTCGTTTGTCGCAAAGATAAGCTCAAACCACGGTAGCAGTCGTGGCGGTTATGTCGGCGTGGCTATTATGGGCTTTTTATCGGCTCTTATCGTAGGACCTTGCGTTGCCGCTCCGCTTGCAGGTGCGCTTGTCTATATAGGGCAAACAGGGGATGCGGTTCTTGGCGGAGCGGCACTTTTTGCGATGAGTATGGGGATGGGCTTCCCGCTCATTTTGGTAGGTGTAAGTGCTGGAAAGTTTATGCCTCGTCCTGGGGCTTGGATGACTATGGTAAGTGCTATATTTGGCGTTATGATGCTAGGCGTTGCTATCTGGATGCTTGAGCGTGTGGTCGATGAAGCCATCATCATGCTCCTTTACTCCATCCTTGGCATAGGTTTTGCGACCTACTTTGGAGCGTTTGACAAGGATGCACATATCTTTAGAAGAACCGTCTCTATCGTTCTTTTTATCTATGCCGTTGCTCTTTTTATAGGCGTTATGGCAGGCTCATACAGCATGACAAAACCGCTTGGATTTTTAAAGTCATCCACCGTTGCGAGTGCCGCAACGCTAGAGCAAAAAGAGTTGGTATTTACAAAAGTAACTTCCATCCCAGAACTTGACAAGGTTTTAGAGGCAAACAGAGGCAAAAAAATCCTCCTAGATTTTAGCGCAGAGTGGTGTGCGGTATGTAAAGAGCTTGACAAAAAAACCTTCTCCGATGAGGCAGTAAAAGCAAAAATGGGCGAGTTCGTACTTGTGAGAGCAGATGTAACACAAAACACGCAAGAGCAAAAAGAGTTAAGCAAAAAATACGGAGTTTTCGGACCACCAGTCATCCTCTTTTTTGATGCAAGTTCAACTGTTTTAGAGTCAAAAACTATCGTCGGCTTTATAGATGCGCAGAAGTTTTTGGAGCATTTAAGTAGTATATAATGTATAATTTCAAAAAATAAGGAAGGAGAGAAGATGTTACACTACTTTAGCGGCACTTATGAGCTTATCGCATCAAAGTTGGCGTACTTCTCTTCAAAACCATGCCACTGCAACCTCTTTTTTAAACGCAAAATCCGCCTTGTTCTTTTGCTGAACCACTTTATCCCACGCTGTCCATACTATGCAACACACTTTGCATTTAGACGCACGGGTGTACACCCTCCTCTTTAAATATCCTTTTTTACAAAATCATTACAAAAAAATAGAAAATAAAAAAAGTACAAGGATATTTCAGTGTCAAAAAATTACATAGTAGGTTTCCCACGCATTGGGGAGCAAAGAGAGTTAAAAAAGGTTTTAGAGGAATTTTGGGCAAAAAAATGTTCATTTGATGATGTTTTGCAAACGGCAAAAGAGCTAAAGGCGAGACACTGGGTGTATCAAAGAGATGCGGGAGTAGAGTTTATAAGCTCAAATGATTTTTCACTTTACGACAATATGCTTGACACTTCCGTAATGCTGGGTGCGATTCCAAAAAGATTTCGCCACTTAAAGGGTGAAGAGCTTTACTTTGCAATGGCAAGGGGCAACGATGAGTGCGTAGCTATGGAGATGACAAAGTGGTTTAACACAAACTACCACTACATAGTTCCTGAACTAAGCCCAGAGGATAACTACTCTTTAAATGCTTCAAAAATCATAGACGAGTACCGTGAAGCAAAAAGCTTAGGTATAAAAACAAAGATAAATATCATCGGTCCTATTACATATCTGGGACTTAGCAAAAGAGTTGACCGTGGCGATGTTTATGAGCTTTGGAGCAAAATAGTACCGATTTATGAGGAGCTTTTAAAAGCCATAAGTACTCTTGATGATGAAGTGGTCGTGCAAATAGATGAGCCGATTTTTGCAAAAGGTTTGGACGCTAAAGTTCTTAGTCTTATAAAACCGACTTTTGACAGACTCTCAGCCGTTTCATCAAATATAAAAATTGCGGTTTTGACCTATTTTGAGCATTCAAATGAAGCTACAAAAGTGCTTGTGCATACGCCCATCTGGGCATTGGGGCTGGACTTTTTATATGGAGATGAAAATCTAAAATCTCTTGATATTATCGCTATGAGCGGTAAAAAGCTTATAGCAGGCGTGGTCGATGGCAGAAATATATGGAGATGCGATATAGAAAAAACTATGCGTCTTTTGGAGAGTATCTCAAATTTTGTAAGCAAAGAGAATATCTTGATAAGTTCGTCTTGTTCGCTTCTGCATGTCCCTTTTACTCTGAAGTATGAAGAAAAAATGAGCGGCGAAATAAAAGAGTGGCTAAGTTTTGCGCTTGAAAAACTCTCTGAGATTTCGCTTCTCTCAAAACTCTATTTTGATGGAGAGGGTAGTTTGGATAAGGCTCAAAAAGAGGCGTTGCAAAAGAATGTGCAAGCAAATCAAAACAGAAAAAATTCGCCTCTTATCCATAACAAAACCGTGCAAGATAGGGTAGAAAACCATAAAAAACTCCAAAGAGAGGGAGATGCAAAAGAGAGGCTAAAACTCCAAAGAGAGATTTTGGGCTATAACGATTTAGTAACCACAACCATCGGTTCGTTTCCGCAAACTCCACAGCTGCGATGTGCCAGAAGCGATTTTAAAGCTGCTCTTATCTCAAAAGAGAGTTATGAAAAAGAGATAAAAAAATACATAGATGAGTGTGTGGCGTTTCAAGAGGAGTGCGGTTTGGAGATTTTAGTCCACGGCGAACCTGAGAGAAACGATATGGTTGAGTATTTCGGTGAACAGCTAAAGGGGTATGGATTTAGTCAAAACGGATGGGTGCAAAGCTATGGGAGCAGATGTGTAAAACCACCCTTTATCTACGGAGACATAAGCAGACCTAAGCCCATGACGGTTGATTGGATATCTTATGCGCAAAGCAGAACAAATCACATCATGAAAGGAATGTTAACTGGACCTGTGACCATACTAAACTGGTCGTTTGTAAGAGACGATATGCCAAGGGGAGAGGTTTCTAAACAGATAGCCGTGGCACTCAGCGATGAGATAGACGACTTGCAAAATGCAGGTATCAAAATCATTCAAGTTGACGAAGCGGCATTTAAAGAGGGGTATCCTCTAAGAGATGAGAAGATAAAAGCGTATGAAGCGTGGGCGGTAAGAGACTTCAAGATAGCCGTGAGCAGTGCAAAAAAAGAGACGCAAATCCACACTCACATGTGCTATAGCGAGTTTAACGACATCATAAATACCATAGAAGATATGGATGCGGATGTTATCTCCATAGAGACGGCAAGAAGCGGTAACGAACTGCTGAAAATCTTTAAAAAAGTGGGCTACACAAAAGAGGTCGGCCCAGGGGTTTACGACATCCATAGCCCAAGAATCCCAAGCGTTGAGGAGATTGTCAAACAGATAGAGCTTCTGCTTGAAGTTTTGCCAAAAGAGCAACTTTGGATAAACCCAGATTGCGGACTTAAAACCAGAAAATGGGAGGAGGTAAAACTCTCACTTAAAAATATGGTTGAAGCGGTTGGAATAGTAAGAGAAAAATTAAAGAGTTAAAAAATAGCATGCATTTTTGCATGTTATGAAAATAATTAGGTATAGTTTTTTTTCTCGTTCCACCTCCCCTGAGGTGGAACGCATACTCTCATCCAACATATCCCTCACCACAACTTCTCAATTTCCACCAACCCAACCTACCGCTATAATCTCTAGCACTACTATATCGCCAATGAATAGCTACAGATTGAGTAAGTCATGTATCTGAACCTTTTTTTCCATATTTGGAGGGATAGAAATTAAAAACTAGCCTGTCCCCATTTTGTATTAAAGGGCACCTCTAAAATCCACCTTTACAGTAGCCTAAAAGCACCCACTTCATTTTTTTATACCCTCAAGGGGTACCTAGACTTTTCTTGAGTTTTATTTCAAG
>JAOTSA010000111.1 GCA_030247515.1 Sulfurimonas sp.
CCAATACATAATGAAAAAAGAGTGTATTAAATGACTTTAAACCTTAACGAATCGCAAAATATAGAATTTAAACAAATCTGGAAAGATGAGTATATCAAGTGGCTTAGTGCATTTGGTAATAGTGACGGTGGGAAGCTCTATATCGGTGTAGATGATGATGGAAAAATCGTCGGCATTGATAATGCCAAAAAACTCCTAGAAGATATGCCAAACAAAGTGCGAGATATTTTGGGCATTGTGGTAGATGTCAATCTTATGCTAGACGAAGAGAGGGAGTACCTTGAAATCATCACAGATAAATACCCATACCCTATAAGCTACAGAGGTTCGTATTACTACAGAATCGGAAGCAGTACGCAAGAGTTAAAAGGTGCTGCGCTTGATAAATTTTTACTCTCCCGTCAAGGTAAAAAATGGGACGGTGTGCCTGTGCCTTATTTTGGATTTGATGATTTAGACCCTTTCGCATTTAAACTCTTTCGCCAAAAAGCTTCAAAAAAGAAGAGAATAGATGCTGAACTCTTAAAAGAGAGTGATGAAGTGTTAGTAGATAAACTTCATCTCAAAGAGGGTGCGTATCTCAAACGAGCAGCAACTTTACTTTTTGCAAAAGATCCTCAAAAGTATGTAACAGGAAGCACCATAAAAATAGGATATTTTAAATCAAATAGCGATTTAGTCTATCAAGATGTTATAGAGGGAAATCTTTTTGAGCAAGTCGATAAAGCTATGGAACTTATATTTTCAAAGTATCTAAAAGCAATCATCTCTTATGAAGGCGTGCAAAGGGTTGAGAGTTTTCCTATCTCTGAACTAGCCTTTAGGGAAGCTCTTATCAATGCGGTAGTTCATAAAGATTATAGCTCACAACAAACTATCCAAATAAGTGTATATGATGATAAATTGCTTATGTGGAATGCGGGAGATTTACCGCCACACTGGACGCTAGATACCTTGATGCAAAAGCATAATTCAGAACCTCATAACCCTGCTATTGCCGCTCCTTTTTTCTTGGCAGGTTATATCGAGTCTTGGGGAAGAGGGATAGAAAAGATAGTTGATGAATCACAAAAATTCAATGGCATAACACCGCAGTTTAGATGGCTAAATGGTTTGTGGGTGGAGTTCTATTTTAATGAGGTCGGAGAAAGGGTCGGAGAAAAGGTCGGAGAAAATTTGACTGATAATCAAAGTAAAATAGTTAAGCAAATGAAATTAAATCCAAAAATATCTGCAAAAGATTTGTCAAATATGATTGGGATTTCAAGCAGAAAGATTGAAGAAAATATTAAAAAACTAAAAGAACAAAATATCATTAAACGAATCGGTAGTGCCAAAGGCGGACGCTGGGAGATTTCAAGCATATAGAAGGAAGCAAATGGGCGAGAGTAGTGTGATTTATAAAAAACTAGCCGTAGCGTTTTTGGTGGCATTGGGAGTTTTTGTGGCGGCGTTTATGCTTTTTTCTCCCATGCAGTCACTCCTTTTAGGGGTAATTGCTTTTTTGGTAACACTTTGGACAAATGAAGGATTGCCTCTTGGTGTGGTCTCTCTGCTTCCCGTCATCATATTTCCCTCTTTTTCTATCCTCTCTGTATCGCAAACTACACAAAACTATGCAAATCCCATTATTTTTCTTTTTTTGGGTGGTTTTTTGCTTGCTATCGGGGTTGAGAAGACGAAGCTTCATGAGTGGATAGCGCAAAAAATGTTCTCTTTTTTTCCGGCAACGCCCAGAGGTGTTATTTTCTCGCTTGTTTTAACCTCTGGACTTCTTAGCTCGTTTCTCTCAAACACCACAACAACGCTTCTGCTTATCTCCATAGCACTCTACCTTACGCAAAATCCAAAACTCAAGATGCGTTTTGCTCTCTCCATCGCCTATGGTGCGAGTATCGGCGGTATTTTAACGCCCATCGGAACGCCTCCAAATCTTATCTTGCTTGGGTTTATGCAAGAAAAAGGGATGGAGTTGTTCTCTTTTGTGGAGTGGAGCTGGATGATGGCACCTATGGTTTTTGCCATGTTTTTTGTTACTGCTTTTTTGCTTAGCGTTGGCGTAGATGGAGTTGAGATAAAGATAGAAAATCAAAATAAAAAACTCACAAAAGAGCAGAAAAAAGTACTCTTGCTCTTAGGCGGTGCAGTTTTGCTTCTTCTGCTCAACGCCCCTATTAAGCCCTACTGGAATGGGCTTGGATGGAGTGAAACCGTCATCTTGCTTGGGTTTGGTCTTTTGTTGTTTGTGCCGCCGTTTCACACGCTTGACTGGATGGATGATAAAGCAAAGATTCCATTTTGTATTATGTTTCTATTTGGGGCAGGATTTTCCATAGCTTCTGCTTTTAGTGCCACAGGTTTGGCAGACAGCGTCGCTTCCTACCTTGTTGCTCTAATGGAACTTGAACCCATTTTGATACTTTTAGCCGTTGCGGTTCTTGTTACATTTACAACCGAGATAACATCCAACACCGCCCTTGTCTCTGTTATGTTGCCCATTGTCTATGCTCTCTCGCAGCAGTGCGGTTTGGATGCAAAGCTCCTCATGATAGTGACAACAGTATGTGCAAGTTACGCCTTTATGCTCCCCATAGCCACCCCGCCAAATGCCATCGCCATGAGTTCGGGAACGCTCAAAGTAAGCGATATGGCAAAGTACGGATTTGTACTCAATATAGCGGGTATTTTGCTTGTGGTTTTTATGGCGGAGTTTTTTTGGAAATGATAATGCTTTAATGATTTTCAGCTAAAATTTTACAAAAAAAGGAGTTTTGTATGGTTGTCCATATCGTTATGTTTAGATTTAAAGAAGAGAACAAAGAGGCAAATATCCAAGCGGTTGCAGTGAGACTAAATGCACTCTTAGCACTTGTGCCATCACTTAAATCGATGGAAGTAGGGGTAAATTTTACAAACTCCGAGAGGGCGTTTGATCTCTCTTTATACTCCACTTTTGAGACCAAAGAAGACCTTGATGCTTACGCTATCGACCCAGAACACCTCAAAGTGGTAGAGTTTATAAAGTCTGTGACTTTGGAGTCAAAAGTGGTTGACTATATTTTATAAATGCTAGAATTGCGAAAATTTAAATCCTAAAGGCAGTTTTATGGTAATGAGTATTGTAGGAATCTATACGTTTTTTGTGCTTTTGACTATGTATATCAGCGTGATGCAGATAGGTTATGTAAACCAAGCAAAACGAGGCAAAGCAGTTCTTCTTAGTGAGAGTGAGTTTATAAAAGCAGGAAATTACAGCGTTGCCAAAGAGAAGATGAGCATAGCTTCGACATTTGTGGAGTATATCGTTTTTCTGTTTTGGATAGGTTTTGGGATAAAGTTTTTAGAGAGCAGCTTCTCTTTTGAGAGCGAGGCA
Source organism: Sulfurimonas sp. (assembly GCA_030247515.1). GTDB lineage: Bacteria > Campylobacterota > Campylobacteria > Campylobacterales > Sulfurimonadaceae > Sulfurimonas. The sequence continues at coordinate 3,374 of JAOTSA010000111.1, forward strand.
CTTTTAAGCGTCTCTGTTGTAATGGGCTTTTTGGTTATAAACTCTCTTATCTCCCTCTCTTTTGGCTATTATGAGAAGTTTGTGCTTGATACAAAATTTGGTTTTAACAAATCAACCATGAAGCAGTGGATTAAAGATACGCTTATCTCTTTTGCCATGACGCTTCTTTTTGGCTCACTTGTCGTTTGGGGTGTTTATGCCATCATCTCCAATTTTGCGCTTTGGTGGCTCTGGAGTTTTCTCTTTATATTTGGTGTTGTTGTTCTCATCAACATGCTCTTTCCAACGTTTCGTGCGCTCTTTTTCGACAAACTTACGCCGCTTCAAAATGAGGAGCTTGATGCGCAGATAAAAGAGTTGATGGACAGAACAGGTTTTGTTAGTTCTGGCGTTTTTATGAGCGATGCAAGTAAAAGAGATGCGAGGCTCAACGCCTATTTTGGCGGTCTTGGCAAGACAAAAAGAGTGGTGCTTTTCGATACGCTTATAGAAAAACTGACCACAAAAGAGCTTTTGGCGGTTCTGGGGCATGAACTTGGACACTTTGCGCATGGCGATATCTACAAAAATATCGCTATGGTTGGTGCGATGCTCTTTGGCATGTTTGCACTATTTGGCAATCTTCCATCCTCTCTTTATGCGGAACTTGGCATTAAAGAAGCTCCTTATGCGATGATGATTTTGCTGCTTCTTTTTATGCCCGTTCTTGGCTTTTTGATGATGCCAATCATGGGAGTTGTGAGCAGACGCAATGAGTATGCGGCGGATAAGATGGGAAGTGAGCTTGGCGGAGCATCTGGAGCGGTTGAGCTTGCAAATGCACTCACAAAGCTTGTCAATGAGAACAAAAGTTTTCCACTCTCCCATCCGCTTTATATCTTTTTTCACTACACACATCCGCCAGTTTTAGAGCGTCTCAAAGAGCTTGGCGTTGCACTTGATGGAGCTGACAAAAGTGCTTTAGGGGCGGCATGTCAAGCAGATATCTAGTCAAAGATGCTCTTAGAGAGATAACCGATACTCTTTCTCATATAGAGAGGGCCCCAAGAGAGGCGCAACTGCTTTTGATGTACCATTTTGGAGTGGATGAACTTTGGCTTTTGACACATCAAGAAGATGAGGTCAAAGAGAGTGAAAAACTTTTGGAGTGGGTAGGGCGCAGAGCTAAAAATGAGCCGCTTGAGTACATAACACAGAGGGTAAGTTTTTATAGTGAAGAGTTTTTTATCGCAAAAGGCGCACTTATCCCACGCCCTGAAACGGAGCTTCTTATAGATGAGGTCTTGAAAAATATAGAAGATAAAAGCACACCGCTTACTATCGCCGAAGTGGGAGTTGGTAGCGGTATCATCTCTATAATGCTTGCAAGATTTTTACCAAACGCAAGATTTATAGCGGTGGATATCTCTAAAGATGCCCTTGCTATCGCACAAAAAAATATCCAAAAGTTTGGACTCTCACATAGAATCACACTTAGAGAAGGTTCGCTTTTAGAGCCTGTAACTGAACATATAGACTATCTTGTCTCCAACCCTCCCTATATCGCAAACGCTGCACCGCTAGAGTCAAACCTCTCGTATGAGCCGCAAAATGCGCTCTTTGGAGGAGAAGAGGGGGATGAGATCATCAAAGAGCTTCTTGATGAACTCTTAAAGAGAGAGATTAACTTTTTTAGCTGTGAGATGGGTTATGACCAAAAAGATAAAATACGCAATTATTTAAAAAACAGACCCGTCCAATCACTCTCTTTTTATAAAGATTACAGTGGCTTTGATAGGGGTTTTACACTAAGGTTCTAAGTCCTTAGTCATAAAGAACCCCAACTTCAGAAGCTTAAAAAGAGGGCTAATGTGAGGCGAAACTTTGCAGTTGCACTTATTGTGCTGCAAAAAGTTTCAACGAAGCAGTAGCCCTCTTTTTAAACTTCCCTTCGGGCAATAAGAAAA
>JAOTSA010000112.1 GCA_030247515.1 Sulfurimonas sp.
TGAATCACTGTCGTCATCATAAGTCTTCTAAAATAGTCTTCATTTTCTAAAATTGAGTTTCTGTTAAGCACTTTTTCATCCGTCTCTTTTTTAACATCGCTCAGAGCTTCAAAAACTTGTATCTTGCTCTTTGAGAGTTCAGAGTTTTGCATCAATCGTTTATGAATTCTTGCATATTTTTCATCATTTTGATACTTTTGTTTTAAAAGCTCATTTTGTCTGTTAAGCTCTTTTATCTTCTCATAAATTTTCTCAAGTATGCCGATGTTTGCGTTCATCTCATCTTGGCTTACTTCATTTAAGTTTTTGTTTTTAAAGAGCCTTTGCAACTCCTCTTTGAGTGAGATAAATTCAGCGTCTTTTTTGTCAAAATTTCCTGCTAAGGCTTCTCTGGTTTTTTTAAGCGTGTTTTTAAGTGTATCAGCTAAAACTAGCTATTATTCTCCTATTTTTGTAAACTTAAAAAGAATCTCTTCAAGTGCAAAGTTTAAAATATTGGCACTCTCATCACCGCTCTCTAAGGCATTTTTTTGGTTGAGTAGATTGAGATGGTTTGATGCTTCACGGTAGAGCAGATTTAACTTAGAAAAATCAATTTTTTGCAATAAGTCGAAATGCCCAAAAAGTCGTATGAGGTTATACAAACTTTTTGCGTCTCCTAAAACTTTTTTTATCTCTTGTATCTTTTTGATATCTTGGATTTGGTTGATTTGTTTTGAAAAAATCTCTGCGTTTGTAGTGTCAAAATCAAAAAGAAGCTCTTTTATAGCGCGTATCTCTTCTTCTATCTCTTCTCTCGTTTTAAAGAGTGAGGAGTAATGCTCCATCTCATCGCCGAGTTCTGCTTGAAGTTCGTCAAAATAGGCTTTGTTTGTTGCATCAAACTCTTTGCTTATGTCTGCAAAATCGACCACAAAACCGTACTTGAATTTTTTGTAGGTTCGGTTTACCCGTGTGAGTGCTTGAAGAAGGTTATGTTCTCTTATAACTCTGCCGAGATAGAGCTTTTTAAGTCGTGGTGCATCAAAACCTGTGAGAAGCATGTTGTAAACAAACAAAAGGTCGATTTTTCCGTCTTTAAAATCTTCAACCTGCTTTTTTCGCTCTTCTTTGTTTCCTATATCATGAAGGATTAAAGCTGCCGTTTTTACTTTCGTTTCATCTTTAAGTTTTGCTCCGTAACTTTGGTGTGGCTCTGCTACCATTTGAGCATCATAGTGTGCATTATTGGCAAACTGAAATGTTTTTTGTGCATACTTTGATTCAAATATTTCAAACATCATCTTTGCTTGCTCTGAACTATCACAAATTACCATACCGCCTATAGAGTTCTCGTCAAACAACAAACGGCTTTTTTCAAAATCTTTGACAATATAATCAAGCATCGGTTCGACAAAATTGTGATGTGCATAAAGCTCTTTTTTGTCTAAAGTGCCTTTTTGTATCTCTAGCTGTGCAAGTGCTTTTTGAAGTTGTATCTTATACTCTGTTTGTATCTCTTCTCGGATAAGCCTGAGCGTGTAACCATCTGCGATGGACGCATTGTAGTAGTATTTGTGGATATAGTCTCCAAAGAGAGCCTTAGATGCACTCTCCTCTCCCAAAAGCGGTGTTCCTGTAAGTCCTATCTTTATAGCGTTTGGGTCTGAAGTAGTAAGATTTGCTAAAAAACTCCCTTTTGGGTTGTAACTTCTGTGTACTTCATCTAAAAAATAGATTCTCTGTATGTTGATATCGTAATCTTGCATTGCAATAACATCAGGGTCATCTTTAAATTTTTGAATATTTACCACAGTTATCTCATGCTCGCCTCTTTCGTTGTGAATAGCAGTGATTGATTTTATATCTTTTGCAAAGGCTTCACGGCTTGAGATAGTATGTACCACAAGTCCACGGGCGGTAAACTCTTTGTGCGCTTGTGTGAGCAAATCAAGTCTATCAACTATAAAATAAAACTTAGGAATAACAGATTTTTTATGATAATAATCCGTAAGATACTTGACATTGTAAAAAGCAAGTGCTGTTTTTCCGCTTCCCTGCGTGTGCCAGATTATTCCTTTTTTTATATCTTGGCTCAGTTTCTTTTCTATGGCTTTTGTAGCAAAGATTTGAGGATAACGCATGATGTGTTTTTCTACGCCGCCGCTTTTTTTGACATAAGCAATGGCATACTTTAAGATAAAAGCCAATCTCTCTTTAGAAAATAGAGATGTGCTAAGGCGATTTGTCGGTGTGTTGGGGTCTTTGTTTGTCAAAAATTCAGGGTTGTGTTTTATGACTGCTAAGTTGTTGTCTTTGAGAACAAAATTTTCCTCATCATCACTTAAATCTTTTAAAAGCTCCGCTAGGTTAAGTTTTTCTTCCTCTCTAAAATAGTTAAAAGACGGACTTAATGCAGGTGTTGCATAAAATGCCCCCTCTATTGGTTCGGTGGAGTCATCATCGTACTCCATGTTGTTTGAGAAAACCATAAGTTGGGTTATGTTTATAAACTTCTTGTATTTTGTGTTTGAAAACCTTTTGGTTATCCGCTTTCGCTCTGCTAAAACACCATCTTGATTGTTTGGTTTTTTTACCTCAATGAAGATGAGCGGCATACCGTTGATAAGCAAAACAATGTCAGGGCGAAACTCATCATCACCATTTTTATAGGTAAGTTCTGTAACAACATCAAAAGTGTTGTTATTGAAGTTTTCAAAATCTATAAGTTTAATGCCTGAATTTTGAATGAGTCGCTCATAAAAAGCTTTTCCAAAGTCTTCATAGTCGAGCAACTGAGAAATGTCATCATAAAGACGACAAACATCACTCTCATCTAAATCTGGATTGATTTTTTGAATACTTTTTTTAAAAATATCTGTAAAAATATTTGTGTCCACATCCCAAAGAGCATCTTTGAGTGAGAGATATCGGTATCCCAACCTTACAAGATGTAAAATCGATGGTATTTTTACTCTTGTATCTTCATTGTGTTTTATCATACAAGCTCCAAATCTTTCATGCTGATGTACCCATTTTTACTGATAATAATATGGTCAAGCAGTTCTATACCTAAAAGTTTTGCACTCTCTTGTAAACGCAAAGTTATCATGATGTCTTCTTGGCTTACTTCAAGCAGACCGCTTGGATGGTTATGAGCGATGATGATGGAAGCGCACCTGTCTGTGATGGCATCGGCGAAAACTTCTCTTGGATGAATAAGCGAGCGGTTAAGCGTTCCGATAGAGACAACTCTTGTTTGAATAATATGATTTGCGCCATCAAGAGTAATTGTTAAAAAGTACTCTTGCTGTTTATTTTTATACTCTTGAAGTTCATCAAAAACATCCCCAGCTGAGCTTACTTTTTTATTTTGTTTAATTAAGTACCTTTTGGAGAGTTCGATTGCAGACAAAATTTGTGAGGATTTTGCAAGACCCAAACCGTAAATAGAAGTGAGTTTTTCTAAGTTGATGATTTCAAAATCATCTTCGAAAAGTTTTATGATTTCACGAGAGAGCTTGAGTACATCTTTATCTTTAGTACCGCTTCCTAAAAGAATGGCTAAAAGCTCATAATCTTTTAAAGACTCCACACCTTTTTTGATAAGTTTTTCTCTTGGTTTATCAACGGAATCTAATTCGCTAATTGTTTTCATATAAAATTCGGCGCATCATTAGCAAAAAGTATAATATCGCCTGCTTTTGTTTGCGATATCAGAACCTCTTGGATTTTTGATTTGTCGCTTAGCATGATTTTGTTTTTTAATTTAAGGTTTTTGTCGAAAAGTTCTGCGTTGAGTGCGCCTGTTACTATGGCTATGTCAAAGGTGTTGTTTATGGCATCGATGAGTTTTAGGTTAAGTTCACTGCTGCTCTCGACTAGCCCAGGGGTGATGATGACTTTTCTTCCATGATGAAGTGAGCATAGGCGCACGGCTTCTAGCATACCGTCTATGTTTCCGTTGTAGCCATCATCTAGGATGAGTTTGCCGCCTGCTTTTATCATCTGAAGTCTGTGTTGTACTGGGGAGAGCTGTGCCACCGCTTCTTTTATCTCTTCGTTACTCATGCCAAAAGTGCGTGCAATGCGTACCGCCACGGCGATATTCATCGTTTGAAATGCGCCTAAAACATCTGTGTGAAGTGATATCTTTTCTCCATCAAGCTCAAGCTCAAAGTCTGTTCCATCAAGCTTTGCATCGATATTTTGTATCTCATCGCCAAAAAAAGTGACTTTAACATGCGGCTCATTTGTCACGCTTGTGTGGATAAATGCACGCTCCAACCTCGGAGATTTCATAATCTCCAGTTTTGTAGCGATGATGTTTTGCAAGCTTTTAAAATACTCCAGATGCGCCAAACCTACTTTGCCCACAACAACGTTCTGAGGCTCTAAAAAGGTAGTGATGTCATAGATATCGCCGCTCTCTCTTGCCCCTGCTTCGCAAACATAAATCTGAGTATCTTGCGGCAAAGATTCGTTGACATCACGCATGATACCGCCAAGAGTGTTGACACTTCGTGGTGTTGCATAGACTTTGTACTTTTTGCTTAAAATCTGCGCTACAAAGTTTTTGATGCTTGTCTTGCCGTAACTTCCCGTTATAGCGATGATTTGGAGATTTTGCATAGCTAGTAGTTTCTTTTTCGCCTCTCTTTTAAACGCTTCAAAAAGAAATCTCTCTATCGCCCAACTTCCCACATACGCCATGAAAAGCGGCATAAAAACACCATAAACTTCACATGCCTCTTTGAGTGTGCAGAGGATATTTTGAAAAACAGTTAACGATAGAAGCAGTATCAAAAATCGCTTCACTCTCCATGTCAAAACCAGCTTTTTATCGAGTTTTTTCTGCCACATAAAAAGGGAGGGTAAAATCGCAAAATAAAAAAAGATAGCAAAAAAACTGCCTGTTGTGTAGTAAGCAACAAACGGGATGAGAAAGTAGAGAAGATGCCAATGCGGTTTGTGATGCTTCAAAACTACACGTGAAATCTTGTAGTCATACCACTGAAGATTTGTTATGAGATACCAGCCTAGCGTGGTTACAAACAAAATATTTGTCACAAACGACAAAAAAATCTCATACTCTTGCATTAGTTATGCTCCAATGTTTTTAAAAATGTCTTCTCTATATTTGCGGCTACATCTTTGGCGTGGTGCATAAAGAAGTAGTGGTCTCCATCATAGACTTTAAGCGTTGCATCTGGGATGAGTTTTTCTATCTTTTTCCCGCTGCTTAGTGGTGTTGCCGTG
>JAOTSA010000113.1 GCA_030247515.1 Sulfurimonas sp.
AGCTTAGTGTAAAGCATGATGATGATTTGCGTCATGATTGTGTTTTAATCTATAGCGGTACAAAAGGGGTCAATAATTTAACACCCTCAAAGCATGCATTAAGTGCTAAAAGTGCAATATTCCAAGAAAATAAGGTGGAGGTTAGAAAATGGATAGTATAAAAGATTTGGATAAAAAGTATGTTTTACCGACCTATGCAAGAGCGGATGTTGAGTTTGTAAGCGGGGACAATGCAAAACTCTATGATGCAAATGGCAAAAGATATATAGATTTTGCTTCAGGTATAGCGGTTTGCAGTGTTGGGCATGCAAACAAAAGAGTAAATGATGCTATTTGTGAGCAGCTCTCAAAACTAACCCATACATCAAATCTTTACTACATAGCACCACAGGCAAAAGCGGCGCAAAAGATAGTCGAGGCGAGCGGTTATGATATGAAGTGTTTTTTTGGAAACAGCGGTGCAGAGGCAAACGAGGGAGCTATCAAAATAGCTAGAAAGTTTGGAGAAAAAGAGGGTGAAATCAAAAGATATAAAGTCATTACGTTGCAACACTCTTTTCATGGAAGAACGATTACCACAGTAAAAGCGACAGGGCAGGCTTATATGCACAACTATTTTGGTCCATATCCAGATGGTTTTGTTTATGCTGATACTATAAATGATGTCGAGAGTTTGGTGGATGACCATACGTGTGCGGTAATGATAGAACTTGTGCAAGGCGAGGGCGGAGTTCAGCCGCTAGATAGAGAAGCGGTTCAAAAACTGGCAAAATTTTTAAAGTCAAAAGATGTTTTGCTTATCATCGACGAGGTTCAAACGGGAGTTTACCGAACTGGCAAGTTTTTGGCATCTAACTATTATGATATTGAACCAGATGTCGTTACTTTGGCAAAAGGGCTTGGCGGCGGAGTGCCAATAGGTGTTGTGATGACAACGCATAAAGATGTTTTTAGCGCAGGAGACCATGGTTCTACATTTGGCGGAAACTTTTTAAGCACAACAGCGGCATGTGAAGTTGTAGATATTTTAAATGATATTTACGCAAGTGGTGAGCTTCAAGCAAGTATAGATTATTTTGATGGTGAGCTAGAGAAATTTTATGGTGCGCATAGAGATATTTTTACTTCAAAAGTGGGTATCGGCATGATGTGCGGACTTCGTGTCAAAGATAGCGACACACTTGCTAAAATCATCGCAAACGCAAGAGAAGAGGGTGTAATCGTACTAAGAGCAGGAAGAGACACGCTTAGATTTTTACCAGCCTTAACAATCACTAGAGAGGAAATTGATGAAGGCTTTAAAGCTCTCAATCGCACTCTTAGCTCTTTGTAGCAGTGCGCTTTTTGCCTCCGATGAGAAGTTAGAGAGTTATATCTCTGAAACGAAAAAAGAGCAGTTCCGCTATGACTATGAAAAAAACGAGGCGGAGAGTTCCAAGCTTCGTGATTCATGGATAGCACCTCTGAATCTTAACTACAGTTACTTAAAAAGCAATCCTTACACAGAAGAACAGATTAACGAAAATGCCTCTATCAAGATGGATCAGCTTATCTTTCAGAGTGGCGGGATTTACTATGGGATAAAGTTTGCAGAGGCTTCAAAAATCTATGCAGACTACTCCGTAGATGTAGCAAAAAGAAAACTTGTCAAAGATGCCATCTCACTGCTGATGCAGATAAAACAGATGGATTTAAAAAGAGAAAAACAGAATCTTCTTATCAAAAACTCTGAGATTAGCCTTGCGCAAAAAAAGGAAAACTACCTAAATGGACAGCTTGACTCTGGTTTTTTAGACAGTGCGATTATTGAGCGAAATCAGCTGATTCAAGCACTTTATGATATGGAGACAAACAAAGAGAGGCTTATCTCAAAGTTTCATGCCATAAGCGATATGGACTACAAAGACACCACTGTTCCAAGTTTGAAACTCTTCAGCCAAAAAGAGTTTTTGGAACAAAATATTGTTTTGACTATGTCACAGAGCCAGATAGAAAAAAACCGCTATTTTAGTGATGTTACTACTGCAAAATATCTTCCAAAAGTAAACTTTGTTGCTGGGTATAACTGGGATAAAAGTGACACTATTTTTCAGTTTGGACCAAACGAGAAGGATTATTATAATGTTGGATTAAAGGCAAATTTGCCTCTTGATGTTAACAGTTTTAGAGATATGGAATCCTCAAAAGTTGACTACATGAAGTCGAAAATCGTTGTTGAAGATAGAAAAAGAGAGCTTGTCGCCATTTATGAGCAGGTGGTACAAAATATAGAGAATCTTGAGAAAAAAAAACAGCTCAGCGTTGAAAACAGAGATATCTATGAGAGACTTTTGTCGGACACAAAACAGCTTTTTAATGCTGGATATAAAGCAGAATTTGACGTTGAACTGATGCAAAATTCTGTGGAGATTCAAAAGAGCGATGTTTCTATCTATGAGATAGACAAACAGCTTGAACTTTTAACGCTTTATGAGATGTATAAAAATGAGATTTAGCAACTATATGTCAGAGTGGCTATACGGCAGTGATGGCTACTATGCTACCTATAAAAACATAGGTAAAAGCGGAGATTTTTACACTTCGGTAAGTACAAGCAAGTTTTTTGGCGGAACGATTGCAAAGCATATTATCTCTTTGGTTGATGAGGGTTTTTTGCAAGATAACGCCGTTGTCTGCGAAATCGGGGCGCATCATGGCTACTTTTTGGCGGATGTCATAGAGTTTTTATACACATTACGCCCAAAACTGCTGCAAACACTTCAGTTTGTGATAATTGAGCGGTTTGAGGCGTTGCAGGAGTTTCAAAAGAGCTATTTTAAAGAGAGTTTTGGCGATGTTGTAAAGCTTACGCACTACAAATCTTTAAGCGAGTTAAAGTGCCAAAATGCCTTTTTTATAGCAAATGAGATATTTGATGCGTTCCCATGTGAACTCTACTACAAAGGTAAAAGTGCAAGGGTTGAGGGGCATGAAGTCGTTTTTGATGTGGACGATGAGTGGGTAGAACAAAAAGCAAAAATGTATCATAAAGATAGAGGCGAAATAGCAAAAGGATATGAAGAGTTTGCCCTTGAGATGGCAGCCTCATGCAAAAAATTTGAGTTTATGAGTTTTGACTATGGAGAGATGCAAGCCCGCCCAGATTTTTCACTTAGAGTCTATGCAAAGCACGAAGTAATCCCGTTTTTCGATGAAAACATAAAAAGAGATGAGTTTTTTGCAAAATCAGATATAACTTATGATGTGACATTTGCCCATGTTAGAGACGCATTTGTTGCAGTTGGGGTGGATTTTGTAGAGTTAAAAGCTCAAATGGTAGCCTTTGTAGATATGGGAATTTTGGAACTTTTAGATATACTAAAAGAAAAAGCGGATGAGAAAATCTATAAACAAGAGTTAGAAAAGGTAAAAATCCTAATCATGCCAAACTTTTTAGGCGAGCGGTTTAAGATGATACGGTTTCGAAAAAACAAATGAAAAAAGTAGTTGATTTTTTAAAGATATCCAGACGAAATAGCTCTTTTATTGTGCTAAAATACACACTATGAACAGTAGAAACGAGATAATTTATTTTTAAAAAAAAAAAAAAAATTACTTACTTAGAACATATCATATTACAAAGATAGGTTTGTTTGGCTCTTTTGCAAGGGATGAGCAGACAAAAGAGAGTGATGTGGATTTGTTGGTTGAATTTGAAGATGGCGTGAAAGATATTTATGACACAAAACAAGCATTAAACCTCTTTTTGTCAAACGCATTTCACAGAAGCGTGGATATAGCTAGAGAAAAATATCTAAAACCTTACGCAAAAGAATTTATTTTAAAAGATGCCATTTATGTCTAAAATCAATTTTGATTTGCTATCTTTACTTGAAGCGATTGAGAAGATAAAACTTTACTTACAAGACTTTGATGATGCAGACACATTTTATCATGACCAAAAAAGTTTTGATGCAACTATGATGTAGTTTATAGTTATCGGTGAAATTATCTCTAGGCTAGATGAAAATTTTAAAAAGTCTAACAGTCAAATCCCTTGGCAAAAAATCAAAGATTTTAGAAATATCATCGCACATGATTATTTTGGTATAGATGCGGATGAGATATGGGATATAGTCAATAATAAACTTTTACCTCTTCAAAATGCTATAAAAAATTTAGCAAATTCCAACTAATCATGAAAAAAACAGCAATCATCGGTGGTGGGGCAAGTGGCTTAATCTGCGCTATATTTTGTGCGAGAAAAGGCGTGCAGGTAGATTTGTATGAGCAAAATTCTAAATGTGCCAAAAAGATTTTGGTCTCTGGAAACGGGCGTTGCAACATCACGAACAAAAACCTAAGCCCAAATGACTACTTTTCTCAAAACCCATCTTTTGTGGAGTTTGCGCTTAGGGAGTTTGGATTTGTGGCGTTTGAGAGATTTTGCGAAAGTATGGGACTTTTACTTGATGTCAAAGATGACGGGCGTGTTTATCCGCTTAGTAACGAGGCAAAAAGTGTCGCTTCTTTGCTTCTTAGCCATGCGAAAAATCTGGGGGTCATCATCCACACCGATAGAAAAATCAGCGATATAAAAAAACTATTTAGTGAGTATGATGCGGTTGTGATTGCGACTGGTTCGGAGGCGGCACCGCATCTTGGTGGAAACAGGGACGGCTTAGAGTTTGCAGAGACTCTTGGGCATAACATCATCCAAACCTACCCCTCTTTGGTACAACTGCATCTCAACTCTTCAACGCCAAAAAAGATGAGCGGTGCAAAGCTAGATGGTGAAGTCACACTGCTTATAAACAACAAAAAAGAGATGACTTCAAGCGGCGATATACTATTTAGCGACTATGGAGTTTCAGGTTTTGCAGTGCTTGATATCTCGCAAGGTGCAAGTGTTGCTCTAAGTGAGGGAGCGCATGTAAGCATCTCGTTAAATCTGCTGCCGACTTTCAATGCGCAAAAACTCGCAAACCATATAAGTAAAATGGCTGAATTAGAACCAGAAATAACACTATTTGAGATTCTCATCGGGCTTATCCCCTCAAAAATAGCTTTAGGGATTTTAGAAGAGTTAAATTCTGCATCTTCTTTATGCGGCGATGCCATCGGCATAAAACTTGCAAAAAAAGTAGCAAATCAACTTCTTAATTGGCGTTTTGAAGTGACCGATACACACGGTTTTCGTCATGCAGAAGTTGCAGGCG
>JAOTSA010000114.1 GCA_030247515.1 Sulfurimonas sp.
GAAATAAAGGTGTTATCATGAAGATTTTACTAAGTATGCTTTTTCTTTTTACCTCTCTTTTTGCTGCCCCTACCAAACAGCCAGTAGGAAGTTATGAGGCGAGCGGTTCAGTTGTGGACATAGTTTACAAAGATGGCAAAATTTACACTGCAACGGCAAATAGCAGCGTTGACATATTTGATTTGGAAACAAAAAAACTACTACAGAAGATAGAAGTTCCAAAAATCATAGATTTTGCGGGAGATTTAGTTCACTCAAAAGTTTATTCCGTTGATATCCTTGATGGGAAGATTCTTATTTTGTCTCAAGACAAAAGCGGCTTTAGAAGAGTTCATATCCACCAAAACGGCAAGACAGAGCTACTCTTTGACGCATCCAAATCACTTGCAGTGGCAAAGGCAAAATTTTTAAATAAAGATACAATTTTGCTTGGACTTTTAAGCAATGAGCTTATCTCTTATGACATGCAAAAGAAAACCTATAACTGGCTAACACAAGTCTCTGGTGCAAAGTTTTCTGATTTTGTTCTCAATGAACAAAAAACCGAGGTTGTTGTAGCCGATGAGAGTGGAGATCTTGGAATTTTTGATACAAAAAATGGCAAACGCATCAAACTTTTGGCAGATCAAAACCTTGACAATGTTTTTCAAGTTGATTACAAAGCGGGAGTTATCGCTACTGCTGGACAAGACAGAAGAACAGTCATATATGTTCCAAAAGTAAATTCAGCCTATTTTGTCGGGTCTGGGTTTCTTATCTATAGTGTTGGACTCTCTGCTAACGGGAAAATCGCCGCATTTGCATCAGACGAGCTTAACAATGTTACACTCTTTGATACAACTACAAAAGCAACAATTGGAAAATTTGGCGGAAACAAGATGACGCTCTCAAAGATAGTATTTGTTGATGAAAATAGGTTTTTAGTTGGAAGCGACGACAAAACTATTAATTTATATAGTGTAAAATGAAATTTTAAATTTAAAGGAAATAAAGAGATGAACGTTTCAAGCATAGTAGTAAAGACCGCTCCAAAATATATAGACCAAGTTGTGCAAAGCTTAAAGGATTGTGAAGTTTGTGACTACCATATGCATGATGGTCAAGGAAGAATCATCATCACCATAGAGGGTGACAATGTTGCGCAGGAGCTTGAAAAACTAAGAGTTATTGAAGCGATTCCTCATGTCGTCACTGCTGATATGCAGATGTCTTATAGTGAAGATGAGCTTGATGCGCATATGGAGGTTATAGCAGGTGGTAACGCTGTTCCAAAAATGCTAAATGACGACAATGTAGATATTGCTTCTATCAAATACAACGGTGACTTAAAAACAAGAGATGATTTGATAACTTTTACTAAAAAATTTGACGAAACAAAGAGGTAGATTTTGGCGGCGGTATTTGAATCAACCATAAAAATGGCAGAAAATAGCCGAGAAGATTGGTATATTGAGCTAAGAGATTTGTTTGAAAACAGAACTGAAATTTGTGCGGATTTGGAAGAGTACTCTAAAAAAATAGAGGAGCTGGGGACACCTTACGAGGGCAATATCGAGGTAAGATGGACAAAAGACCTCAATGTTCCGCCTTATGTCATGGACAGTATCCGATTTGAGATGTCGAAACTCCAACGTGAGCTTGAAGAAGAGATTGGCGAGCCAATCATCAAAGGAAACTAAGAAACTTGGAAGCAAAAGCCATACAGACACTTAGCTATCTTGAACACGACGAGATTCAAAGCCATCTTAGTGGTGTTTCTTACATCATCATGGCTACACCCGCTCCTGAACAATTTAAAGAGACCCCTATCCACTTTACTCTCTTTTTAAATACACAAGTCAGCTTACCAAAAGAGATTCGAGAAGCTGTTTTTGAAAAGTTTTTGAATGAAAACAAGATTAAAAATCCCAACGAGGTTATGAGCCAAATCATGCCTGTTGGGTTTTCACAAGGAACGCATGAAACGCATATGCCTCTTCTTCTTGTAAAGCAAGAGGATATGCGAAACATCCCTCACATCCCCATGTTTGTAATAGACTTTTTAGCAGATTCGGATAATTTCAGTGAAGCAAAAACCAATAATCTTACTGGATGGAGCTACATCTATGAGAGCTAATTGCCTCTACCTCTTTGATACTCTTAGCTATAGCGTAGGAGAGATTTTCACACCCATCTTTTGTGACTAAGATGTTATCCTCTATCCTGATTCCTATACCTCTATACTTTTCTGGTACATTTTTGTCATTTGCATCTATATAAAGACCTGGTTCGATAGTTAAAACCATCCCTTTTTGCAATAGTATCTCTTGGTTTTTTGTGTCTCTATAGGGTGCTGGGTCATGTACATCTATACCCATCCAATGCCCTATCCCGTGAGGGTAGTACTTTTTATGCTTCTTTTTTTTGATAAGCTCTTTGACATCTCCGCTTAGGATGCCAAGATCTACCATGCCTTTTGTCAAAAGCCTCTCTGCACTCTCTTGTAGGTGGCTTCTTTTTACAAAAGGCTTTATCATACGAATGATTTGAAGTTGTGTCTCTAACACTAAAGTGTAAACCTCTTTTTGAGCATCGCTAAATCTTCCGTTTACTGGAATAGTTCTTGTGATATCACTTGCATAATAGTTATGCTCACATCCAGCATCTATGAGGATAAGTTCTCCGTCTATAAGTGGTTTAGAATTTTCTATATAGTGAAGTGTATTAGCGTTGTTACCACATGCAACGATGGAAGTATAGGCATCGCTATAAGCAGCGTTCATCTTAAATTCATGCTCAATTTCTGCTTGAAGATGGTACTCATACTTCCCTGTTTTTTCTACACTCATAACCCTGTGGTGTGCTTTTGCAGTGATTGCGATGGACTCTCTTATAAGCTCTATCTCGGCAGCGGATTTGTATAGCCTCATCTTTTGTATGAGGGGAATAATGTCTTGTTTTGTTTTAAAATCTTTTGCGCTTTTTACTATCTTTTTAATACCCAGCTTTTTTCTATTTAGCTCAAAATAGAGATTTTTCTTCTTTTGCGCATACTCATCAAAAACCTTTTTAAAATCTTTGCTTGCAAAAACTTCATCTACTAAAAACAGCTTTTTTGCCTCCTTTACACCAAGACGTTTGCCATTCCAAAGCTCCAGTGTTTTCTCTTTTTTTTGTACAAAAAGGATAGTTTTACACTTTGTACTACTTTTTACAAAAAGAAGTATCGCATTATCCTCTTTAAACCCGCTAAGATAGTAGAAATTGCTATCCTGTCTGTAAGGATGGTGTGTGTCATGTGAGCGAGTAGATGCCTCAGCACTAAAGAGCAGTGCAACAGAACTCTTTGCCAACTTTTTGAAAAGCCTGTCTCGGCGTTTTTTGTATCCACTCTCTAAAATCATCTACATCTCTCCTCAAGCCACACCCTTGTATCTGCCATCACTTCTTTGAGAGCTTTGGCAAAAGCCTCTGCTCCGCCTGCTGAATCAGCTGTTTTTGTTTCAACTTTAGAGCGTACAGTTTTGGTAGCAATAACCCCACTTGTTTTTGCATCCAAAAGTGTAAACGATATGGCTACTTGAACATAAGATGAGTTCATATCCTGTGCAAAAAACTGCATAAACTCCTCAACATTTGTCTCCAAAATCATATCTGTTTTTACTCTTGAGCCAAGAGGATGGACGCTCCCAAAAAGTTCAAAATCTCTTATATTTTGAAACAGTTCGGCGGAGATAAAGCTATTTGGCGACTCTTGCCACTGTGACTGAGAATAGGCAAAGACTTTGCCGCTTGTCTCTGTGTATCGCATCTGCAAAGAGAAGAGCGCGCTTTGACTGAAAGCTTGTGCAACTTTTAGCGACTTATCTTTACACCCTTTTGCCACGCTCTTTGAGGTATCATCTTGTATATTCATCCCATACTCTGCCACTGTCGGCTTTAGCGTTGTGCATCCCCAAAAAAGCAATAACGCCGCTACAAATAAAAAAGTTTTCATCCTATTTCTCCCCTGGTCCTTTTTTTGGCTGCTCTTGCATAAAAAGAATATCTGCAGGACTTCTCTCATGTTTTTGGAGCGTCTCTTCTACTTTTATGATGAGATTTTGCATCTCTAAAAGCGTGTTGTTCATAGTAGGAATAAGCTCATTTGTCATCTCTTTAAAGTTAAAATCACCGCTTTTTACTGCTTTGTTGATGGTATCCATAGCACCTCTGATACCAACGTAACTCTGCGTTATAGAGGCAAAAGAGTTTGCAATACGCTCTTCCCAAATAACACTGTTATCGATAAGTTTTGCGACACGTGGCATGAGTGCATCAAGTTGCGCTGAAGAGTTATCTAAATTTTTCATGGTCTGTTTCATGCTTTTTATAGTCTCATCATCCAAAATCTGGTTGAGTTTTGAAAGAAAAAGTGTGCTGTTTTTTAAAAGGAGTGTTATCTCATCTTGATTCTCTTTTTTTAAGAGTATATTTAAATTCTCTAGCGTGTCAGACAAACGAAGTGCTATATCGCCCATGGTATTTTCAATTTTTATAAGAAGTGACGGAATAGTTTTTATAGCAGGAAACTCCTCTCCTTTGAGTGGTTTCAGAGGCTGAGCATCCTCATCATTTCCAAAACTGAGGTTTATATAACTTAGCCCCGTGATGCCTTGCGAGGTAAGTTGCGCCCTTGTTGAGGATTTGATAGGTGTTGATTCGAGGATATTTACAAGCACCCTTACCTCTTCTGAATTTCTTGGACTTATGGATAGCCCAGTTACTTTTCCCACACTAATCCCTCTATATTTTACAGGAGCATCCAGATTTAACCCAAGTACTGACTCTTCAAAATATATGGCATACGTCTTCATATCTGCCTCTTTAGATGGCTTTAAAAGCCAATACCCAAATCCAAGCATCAAGGCAAATCCCAAAAGCATTAAAAAACCGACTAAACTGTAATTGACTCTATTATTCACAAATAAGTCCTTAAGACTAAATAACCCCAACTTCAGCAATAAGAAAATAGCTCTAGTGCTAGGCAGATTTTTGCAGGATTAGTTTACTAATTCAAGAAAATCTAACGACGCAATAGGGCTATTTTCTTATTGCCCGAAGGGAAGTTTAAAAAGAGGGCTACTGCTTCGTTGAAACTTTTTGCAGCACAATA
>JAOTSA010000115.1 GCA_030247515.1 Sulfurimonas sp.
GATGATACCATCAAAGATACCTAGCTCTTTTTGCTCCATTTTAGTTTGGCACTTTGGGCAAATGTCAAAAAAATCAGTAGGCGATAGAGCATCGCTTTTTGGAGTGACTATTTTAAGGTATTCGCATTTTGGGCATACATATTTGAAAGGTTTTGGGGGTAGCATGATATTTCCTTCTATTTATAGCTCAAAAGAAACAAGTATAAACCGAGAGCAAGCTTTATCATTTGTATTCATTTGTTTTCTGCTCATAATACTTAGTAAGAATTGATATTTCATTTCTTTATCTAATCTCCAGAAGTTTCGCATCATCGAAAAATATTGGAGAACAACAAAGTTTTTATGCACTTTTCATGCGTAAAGTCAGCAAGAAAGAATAGTTTTTATTTTATCTATAATCTTGTTTTCCAACTCCGAAATATTAATATCCAAATGACTTGATACATAGACAAAATCAATCTCTCCAAATTTCAAAAACGACTTACTTTTAATATCATTTTTCTTTTTTTCTAAATTTTCTTTTTGAGTAGTTGAAAGCTGAATATCTCGACTTATTGGTTCTATTTTATCAGCTTGAGAGATTACACAAATTAAATTCTCAGCATTATTTTTATTAAAGACATTATTGAAAAAAAATTCATCCTGAGAGTGGTCTCGTTTATCTGCTCTAAAAAGATAAATTATTACAGTTGCCTCTTCAATATAGTCTTTATGCCATTGTAGATACTGTTCATCAGCTTTATCATTTTCACCAATACCTGGTAAATCGACAAAGCTTAATTGATATGCTAATTTTTCATGTTTCATCTTATGATGTAGAAAAAAATCCGCAGACTGAAGCACTTTGGTGCAAGATTGATAATCACTTGTCTCAAAAATATCTTTATTGATTAATTTATTGATTAATGATGATTTGCCATAACCTGTTTGACCTATAAATATAACATTTAATGTTTTTGTACTTTTATATCCTAGTTTATGGGTATTTATATAATGCCAATTTTTAAATGCCGAACTACTGAGTTCGACATTTTTCAAAAAGAGATATTTGCTTCCTAGTATATCAATATCATCTTCATATAAAATTTTAGTTGTAATATCTGCCATAGTTAAAATCCAAAAAAACTTAAAACTTTACGACCTACAGATACAACACTTTCAACAATTTTAGAACCAGCTTCTACTAAAACTTTCCCAGCAGATTTTGCAAGTTCAGGAATAGGTAGTGCATCTATGATTTCATGAACAACTTTTATAAAAGAGTTTGCTTTTTCTTTTTTAATCTCTTCTCGTTCTTGAAGTTTTTCGTCCATATTATTCATTGTTATGAACTTTTTATTTTCAGGAAGTTTATTTACAAGTGTTAATATGAGTTTGTCAAGGTTATATTTTTCATTTGCAGATACAGGAATCACTTGAGATACTGGTAAATCGCCAAATTGTTTAGCTACATAGATTATTTTTTTAGCAATATTTCCCTCTTGTGTAGAACCAGGCTTACAGTTGGCTACATCCCACTCTCTAAATGGCTCAATTTTATCTACTTGATTAACTGCGACAGCAAATGGTTTGCCTTTATCCATATACGGCTTCATACAAGTTGTGTAAAACTCTTCATCAGAAGTAAAAGTTCTATCATCACCTTTTAGTACCCACAATACCATATCTGCTTCTTTTAAAATTTCTGCATAGAGTCGAAAATACTCTTTATCCCTCTCAGCACTTTCACCTATTCCTGGCACATCCAATAGCTTTATTCCTTTTGAAGCTCCATTAAGTTTCATAAAAACTTCTTGAGGGTCTCTAGTACAAGCCTCTACATCGCTAATCTTACAAGCATCCTGACCAAAAAGAGCATTTGTAAGTGAGGATTTTCCAACACCAGTTTTGCCAAAAATTGCCACTTTTGGTTCATATGAAAATGCCTTATTCAAGCCACTTTTAAACTTTTCTTTTACTTCAGATGGAAGGGTTTCAAGCCATTCAGTAAATCCATTGTCGTCGCTAGAAATATGTTTACTCATTTTTTTCTCCTAAGTTTTATTTTCACACACCAAAAAATCTCTTATCATACACTGTAATATACAAGATTGCTAAAAATACTACCCAAGATAAACTTACAGCTTAATTATCTCTTATAGTAGGTTGTATCTTTATGCAAGACATGACACCAAAACAGCTTTACCAAACCATCGGTAAAAATGTTGCAGCTTATAGAAAAGCCAGAGGTTTATCGCAGCTTGACCTCTCTTTGCAGATGGGGTATAAGTCCGTTTCCGTTGTGTCGGGTGCGGAAATCTGCTATGGCGATAAACACTTTAACCTTGAACAACTCTTAAAAATCTCACAAATCCTAGAAGTAGAGTTGTGCAGATTTTTAACCTCAAACGACTAGCTTATCATATTTTGAATCTTCCCAAACGCTCTTTGCATCTCTCTTGATATCGTCTCTCCGTCATGTGTCAGTGTAGTGTTTGTCACTTTTTCTATAATGTTATGAAGCTCTAAGAGAGTTTGTACAAATCTTTTATCTTCATCGCTATATGCAGTGTAGTCATCCGAACTTATGATGATAGCATCAAGCTTGTCAAGATTTGCATCTATATAGCTTTGAACGTTTTTGAGTATAGTGACAAAACTATCAAGTTTTGCTTTAAGTGCATCATCTAGCACCAAAAAATCACTATTTTCATCCATTTGTTCAGGCGGTGTTATGTAAATAGCTCCGCTTAAGTTCTTTATCTCGCCCAGTGCGGCTCTTAACTCATGGAGCGTGTTTTTATAAAACTCGTTTTTGGTTTTTTTGACGACATTGGTCGATTCGGTATTTTGCAATGAAATCAACACCTCCGACAAATCGACACGAGGAGTATGACTTCTTACTTCCTCTTCCTCTTCATCAAAATATTTTCCGATTGTTACTTTTAAACCATCGAAAAAGTTATTTGTTCTCTCTTCATACTCATCGATTTTTTCGTTAAAACGCAAAAACGCCTCATCTATCTTTTCGTAATTGTCCTCATTCTCAATATATCTTTTTATCCCATATCCCGTCGCAGCAAGTGCAACTCCACCTATGATGAAAGGTAACATGTTAAGCCTCCTAAATTTTTGTATGTAGAAATTTAACATGATGCTTGGACAGGTTGTGTCGTTTTAGGAAAATAATACACAAATATTATTTTTTAAATTTTATCGAGATAAAAAATACTACCATCATCTCCACTTTTTTTAAACCATATATCATAAGCATAGTCAAAGTAAATCAACTTTGACAAACCAACTAACAAGGAATTTAAAAATGCTCCACATAGTAAAACACATCTACGGACTTGATTTTCGAGATGTACAAAAATATCTGCCACAGCTCACTACGCATAATGAAGTCGTTACAAGCGGAGCGATTCTACACTTAGAGATAATGTATAACAATCAGAGATTAAATCTCTTTGTAGATACCCATACGCAACAGTACTGTTTCAATGCGGCAGATGAAGATGTCAATGATGTAATGTATGAGATAGGCGATGGCGTTATAGCAAAGTACAGACACTATAAAAACAACATAGAGGGACTTATTTCAAATATCTTAAAGAATCTAACCTCTTTATAGGGGCTAGGTTCTTTTTATGGTTTATACAGAGCATCTATGGATGTTTAGTGCAGACTTATTTTAAATGCTTATATCAATCATACATTTGAGAAATGCCCCTAAATATACTAGGTATAAGCATATGAGGTAAATTCAATTCATGTTCATGAATGTTTATAAGTTCCATTAGGAAATCTTCTAGCTTACTTGTATCTGGAATCACTCTATATCTATCCAGCCCCAACTTATATAAGTCTCTTCGTCTTATTAAATGCCCATACTGAGCATATTGCCATAAAGCAATCTCTTTGTCTTGAAGTGTAGGGAAATAAAGGATATGATACCTATCTAGCTCATCTCGTAGTCCACCCCAAGCAAAGTAGTTAAACTTACTAAAGAAACGAGGCTGTAGCTTCAATTCAAATCTGGTAATGATACGGTTAATATTGCCTTCTTTAACGCTCTTATTGTAAAGATAAGCTCTCTTCATAACACGCTTATGTGTATGGTCATATTTTTCTATGTAATGGCTCGTAGCATAAGGTTGAGGCTCATAGACGCTGTGGTATTTGACTCCAGAAGCCTTCTTGTTACAAAAGGCATAAGTAAAAGCAAACGGACACTGCATATCGACATAGACATCTAAAGAATTTACATTGAATCCAATCATATTTGTATTTAAGTACGCTACTACCCTTACTAGAGAGTCAAGGGAGAGCTTATCTGTTGTGGCATCATAACGCTTGAGTCCTGCCATTTCTATGGATATGTAGTAAATGGTGTATCTATTTTTATTACCATGGTGTCCGCTAAGATAGCCACCTGTTTTTAACTCTAGTATTCGAGTACCTGCCGTAAAGAAGGTATAAATCGACAAGTTCTTCTTTTTATATGTTTCAAAGCCATAGAGGCTACTAAATGTAGATGATAATGCTTTCTTAATGTCATTGAAGATGGCTCTTTGCCTCTCCCCCTCTAAAACTTCTACTTGCAGCTGTATGCTGTCTATTCCTACTGTAAAGTTCATCTTGTATCTCCTGTTATGTTTCTATAAAGAGGAGAAATTAAGTTTTTAAGTCAAGTGTTTTAGGCTCTTTATTAAAATGTAATTGCTTTTGCTTTTATATAAAATTGGTTATCTGTGATACTTAATTATATCTCTGCTCTTGCACCGAGAAAACAGCTCTCTTTACACTTGAAACTTTGACTTAAAATTTTCTCTTCTCACATCAACTACACTGATAAAAAAAATTACTCATTCTTTAAAATAAATTTTTCAAATATCACTCTTTAACGAGTAGATACAAATTTATATCTGCTACAACATCTAAAGGAAATTTATGAAAACAGGTACAGATTTTAATGCTCTCTTGCCAGAAAAAATACTATTGTTTAGTATTAAAATGATAAATGATATGAATCTTATTAAGTCTGATA
>JAOTSA010000001.1 GCA_030247515.1 Sulfurimonas sp.
ATATATTTTTTTCTAAAATCTGCTATAATTTTGGCAAAATAATGTCAAGCTGGTGAGGAGTTTACATGAGTGAGAGTGGTTCAGGCATTAAGTTGCCTACTCCGTGGAGATATAATAGATATTTTTTCTTTACTTTTTTAACAGCTACGGCTCTGGTTTTGCCGTGGATACAGATAGACGGAAGTTACTTTTTTCTGCTGAGTTTTGACAAGCTCAAACTGCATCTTGGGTTTGTGCAGTTTGATATGCAAGAACTCTACCTTATGCCGTTTTTGCTGATGATACTCTTTTTGGGGATTTTTGGGATGACGGTTATGGGTGGAAGAGTCTTTTGCGGGTGGATTTGTCCGCAGACTATTTTTCGTGTTATCTACCGTGATGTGATTGAGACGAAGCTTCTAAAACTTAGAAAACGTATCAAAAACAAGCAACAAGAGCCAGATATGTCATTGAGCGAAAACAAGATAAAAAAAGTCATAGCTGTTGTTTTGTGGACGGTTCTCTCTTTTGTGGCAAGTGCAAATCTAATCTGGTATTTTGTACCGCCTGAGGACTTTTTTGCCTATATGGCTGACCCTTTTGAGCATATGATTTTGTTTGGGACACTTGTTTCATCGGCTCTTTTTCTCATCTATGATATCGTCTTTTTGCAAGAAGATTACTGTATCTATGTCTGCCCATACTCAAGAGTTCAGTCGGTTTTGTACGATGACCACACCGTTATGGCACTCTACAATACCAACCGTGGCGGGCATATCTACAACGAACATAAAGAGAAAACTTTTACAAAACAAAAAGATTTGCAAGCCTTTGAACCGCATGCGGAGTGTACGGCATGTGAGAGCTGTGTAACGGTCTGCCCAACGCATATCGATATCCGAAAAGGGTTGCAGCTTGAGTGTATCAACTGTCTGGAGTGTGTGGATGCGTGTACCGTTGTCATGGGCAAACTGGGTAAACCATCGCTTGTAACATGGTCAAGTGAGCATGAGACCATCCAAAAGAAGGGAAAAACAGAGTACTTCCGTCCAAAGATTATCGCTTATGCGATTCTTCTTGTTGGTTTGGCGGTCGGTATGGTCGTGATGGGGAGCAAAAAAGAGCATATGCTTCTTAACATCAACAAAGAAAACCGTCTCTACTCCATCAACAAAGAGAGCGATGGAAGAGTGGCAGTGGAAAATGCTTATGAATTTTTGCTTCAAAACACTCAAAATGAGACACTTAAGTTTTACTTTGAGGTAAGCTTGCCTCAGGGTATGGAGGGAAAACTTGAGATTGCCAAACCGACAGAGCCTTTTGATGTGACACCTGATGTCAAAAAGAAGAAAATCGTTGTTCTAAAAACGTACGACAAGCTCGCACAAGATGCACGTCACGATACCATCATCCCAATCACGATTCGTGCCTATGCGCTGGGGCATGAAGAGAAAATCGTAGTTTACAGAGAGTCAACATTTACATATCCAAAAGCAGATAATTTAAAAGAATAATCTTCATTTAAAACACAATTCGATAGACTTTAAAAATTGGCATTTAAAAGGTCTATCGATGCTTCAAAAAATTTTACTTCTCCTTTTTGCGCTTTATACTTTTTTGGGCTTTTTTGCCGTTCCGCTTGTTTTGGAGACGCAAATACCAAAAATCATCTCGAACCAACTCAACGCAAAACTCTCTATCGAAGATATTTCATTTAACCCGTTTCTTTTTCATCTTGATATTTATGGCGTAGAGCTTCAAGATACCAAAGAGGAAGAACTTGCCTCCCTTGAAGCACTCAAAGTTGATTTAGAGCCTCATTCGCTCCTTATTGGAGCGTTTCATCTCAAAAATATCACTCTGCAAAATCCGCAAATTTTTCTGCTTTATGGCAAAGATGGAAAATCCAACTTTGACAATCTCGTAAAAAATAGTCCTCAAAAAGAGGTAAAGAGTACGCAAGAGAGCAGCACACTTCCTCGCATCATCATCGACACGATGGCTCTTGAGGATGGTTTTTGCTATTTTAATGATTTGAGAAATCCCACTCCTTTTGAGCTGTGGATAGATACGATAGGCTTCAGGGTAACAGATATCGACACCGATAGTCATGACGAAAAGAGTGCAACTTTGCGCTTGACTTCACATCTTGAGGATGGAGGTTTTGTCGATGCAAGGGGAAATGTCGCAAGCTACCAACCTTTTGGCGTTAGCGGCAGTGTTAGCATAGAGGGCGTCAAACTCTATACATTTTGGAAATATTTGCAAGACGCTCTGAAGCTTGAAGTTGCGGATGGAACGCTCTCTTTTACTACTGACTACTGTTTCAATGCGGCAGATGCCAATGCAACAACGCTTGAAAATCTCTTCTTCTCTCTTGAAAATCTTCGCATCAAACCAAAGAAGAGAGGTTTTGATTTGCTCACACTCAAAACTTTGAGCATAGAGGATGCACGCATTTTACCGATGCAGCAAAAGCTCTCCATCCAAGATATTTTTATAGACTCTTTGCAGGCAAAAGTGCAGAGAGATGCACAAGGCACGATAGACTGGATGGGGTATCTGGATACAAAAAAGGGCGAAAAAGGGCAAGAAACAGAAACACCGTGGAGCGTTCTAGTCGAAAAAATTGTACTTAAAGAGACAGGAGCGACGCTTAACGACAAAAGTGTCGCACCCAGCGTGAAAACAAAACTTGATTTTGCTCATGCAGAGGTAAAAAACGTGACGCTTGCAGGAGAAGAGGCGCTGACCTACAAAGCAGAGGCACTTCTAAACAATGCTCCGTGTAGCATGCAAGGGGCGTTAAAACACAAAAATCTTGCGCTTGATTCCACCATTAAATGCGCAAATGTGGCTCTTTTGCACTACATGCCTTACGTGGATAAGATAGCACAGAGCCAGCTAAAAACATACAACGTTGCGCTTAAGGGTGGGGCTGTAGGTTTTGATGCACATGTAGCCATGAAGAGTGAAAATGCACAAATCAGCGCAGTTGTGGATAAAGCAAACCTCAAACTTAAGGATTTTCATCTCGTAAAAAGAGATAGCGGTGAAAAGGTCGTCACATTCAAAACATTTGCCCTTCAAAATGGTTCTTTAGATAGCTTGGCAAAAGAGGTAAATGTCGCAAATCTAACCTTAGAAAAGCTCTCTTTTGGTCTAAAAAAAGAGCAAAACGGTTTGATAGATACAACAAAACTCATAGAACCCAAAGAGGCTAAAATCCAAAAAGCACAAATAGAGGAAAAGCCATATAGGGTAGCGATAAAGGCTTTTGATATTGATGATGCCGAAGTCGTTTTTGAGGATAAAAGTGTGCAAAACAGTGCAAAATTTGTTTTGGACAAGATTCGCATTGGTGCAAAAAATATAGATTCAATAAAAAAAAGCACGCTTGATTATGTTATAGATATGCGAGTTAACAAAGTTGGCAGGTTGGATGGCAAAGGCTCTTTGCGACATACACCGCTGGAACAAAAAGGAGTTCTGGAGCTTCAAAAAATCCCCCTAAAAGAGCTTACTCCATACCTTCAAGAGAGTACATTTTTAAAAATCAGCGACGGATACCTGAATCTTAAGAGCAAAAGCAGCTACAGACAAAGAGGCGAAAGGTTTGATGCTTCTGTCGATGGAAGTGTAAATGTTACAGATTTTTTCTTGCATGACACACGAGATAACAGTACCGTCGCCTCTTTTGTCAAGGCAGATGTGAAGTCATTTAATTTTAGAAGTACACCAAATAGGCTAAATGTCGATGAGGTTTTGCTTGATTCCTTTTATATAGATGCGCAAATCAACAAAGACAAAAGCATGAACCTTACAAAACTCACAAAAGCACCAAAAGAGCCACAAAAAAGTGAGAAAAAAGAGGATTTTGATTTTAAACTTCTTACTCTAAAAGTTAAAAACGGAAGTGCAAATTTTGCTGACTACTCTTTACCGCTTGACTTTAAAACCTCCATCCATGACCTAAACGGCGACATCTATGCACTCTCAAACTCAAAAGGAGATGTAAGTTATGTTGAGATGGCTGGAGAGGTGGACGCCTATGGTTCGGCGAAACTCAAAGGGAGCGTGGAGCCTTCAAACTTTAAATCTTTTACCGACTTGAACCTTAACTTCCGCAATCTAAGCCTCAACTCTTTTAGCGGCTACAGTGCCAGATTTGCGGGCTACAAGATAAATGAGGGAAAATTTTTCCTTGACTTGCAGTACAAGATTTTTGACTCACAACTCCTTGGAGAAAATAGCCTTATCATCAAAAAAATCAAACTTGGCGATGCGATAGAGGATGAAAATATCACCAAACTTCCGCTTGGATTTGCAGTTGCACTCCTAGAAGACAGTGAGGGCGTTATAGATATCAACATGCCCGTAGAGGGTGATTTAAGCAAGCCTGACTTTAAGTATGGTGCGATGGTGCTAAAAACATTTGCAAACCTGATTCTCAAAGCAGTGGCATCCCCATTTAAGTTTTTAGCTGCCGTTATGGGGATAAAATCTGATGAACTTGAGTTTATAGAGTTTGGTGCTTCTGATTTTATTCTGCCACCGCCTGAACGTGAAAAGCTCGACAATGTCGCAAAAATGCTACAAGAAAAACCAAAACTCTCTCTAAAAGTCTCTGGCGGATATGACGCTCAAATAGACAAAGAGGCGATTCAGGCGAAAAAGCTTACCGAGGAGATTCTTAAGCAGAGCCGCAGCAGTGGAAGTGTTAGCGTAAACTCCATAGAAGCACTCTGCATCCCACGTCTTGGCAAAGAGAAGATAGTATCTCTTAGAAGCCAAATAGGGCAAAATTATCAACAAGAACTCTTTAAAGCAGAGTTTCAAAAGGCTCTCGTGGAGGAGTGTATGGCTACTTGGAGCGTTCTGGATGAGGAGCTTTTTGCTCTTGCAAACCAAAGAGCAGATACCATCATAAAGTATCTTGTAGAAGCAAAAAAGATAGAGCCATCAAAAATTGCAAAAGAGAGAGCGCAACAAAGAGATGACACCAAAGAGCAATGGGTAAAAAGTACGCTTAAAATCGATGTGCTATAATTGCGGTTTTAAAAGGATAGCTTATGCCATTTTCACCCACAAATAGAAAAGGTACTTTAAACGGAGTGATTTTTGTAGCCATCTTTGCCGCAGCGGCAACGATGATTTCAGAAATTGCTTTTGTCAAGTCGCTTGGGATTTCGCCGCTTGTTATCGGTATCGTTATCGGTATTTTTTATGCAAATACACTTCACAACAACACTCCAAAAGAGTGGAGTGGTGGTATAACATTTTCAGCCAAAAAAATCCTCCGTTTTGCTATCGTTTTTTATGGGTTTCGCATCACGTTCCAACAGATTGCAGAGGTGGGTGTGGAGGGCTTTTTGGTCTCGCTTATCATGCTCTCGACTACTTTCGTGCTTGGAACTTGGGTAGGGCAGCGGTTTTTTAAGATGGATAGAGACACATCCATGCTCAGTGCTTCTGGAGCGTCCGTTTGCGGAGCGGCGGCGGTTTTGGCGACAGAGCCTGTTTTAAAGGCGGAGGAGCATAAAGCGGCGATTGCCGTCTCCATGGTTGTTCTCTTTGGAACGATAGCGATGTTTTTGTATCCTGCCCTCTACAACATGGGCGTTTTTGACATGAGCGCAAAAGAGTTTGGCATCTATGTCGGCGGAACTATCCATGAAGTGGCGCAGGTCGTTGCAGTTCCCGCTTCTGTACCTGGGGCAAGCGAAGAGATGGCAAATGCAGCGGTGATTGTCAAGATGACACGTGTTATCATGATTGCGCCGATGCTTATTCTTCTTGGTATTTATCTCTCTTTGAGTGCGAAAAAAAGCGGCGGCGAGGCTGGCGGTGTGAAACTTGTCATTCCGTGGTTTGCGGTTTACTTTATCGGGATGGCTGGATTTAACTCGCTTGGTATCGTGCCGCAAAATATAGTCGCTCTCATCAACCAGATAGATACTTTTTTGCTCACAATGGCGATGACTGCTCTGGGGATTGGGACGGTATTTGCTAAGTTTAAAGGGCTTGGTTTAGCTCCCATCTATACAGCGGGGACGATGTTTTTATGGCTTGTTATCGGTGGCTACTTTATCACAAAATGGGTTGTGGCAACATTTTAATAGTGGGGATTTAACCCAAATCATTATATAATAGATGTAAATTTTCAAGGAGCTAAGAAACAAAGATGTCTCACCTGCCAAATACACTCAACTCTTATTGGCTCTGGAGAGAGGTCTCTTCAAAACTTGGCGTTTCAAATCCGACTTATCGTTACTGGAAAAGCACGCCAAACCTCAAGCTCAACAACAAATACCTTTTTGTGCAAAAACAGACACTTCCGCAAAAATATGAGTATGTGGAGAAGATACTTACAGACCTCTCTGGGCATCTTCCCATCAAGTACGCTTCCGACAAACTTCATGTCAATGAACATCTGTTCTCATACGAAAAGATGAAGCTCTACAAAGAGTTTGAGTACAAATATGTCGAAGATGTGAAGTTTGTCAATATCAAAAAATTTTTTACGGAATTTGGCATAAAAGTAGGCAAAAATTCCATTATTCAGCTTGGAAAGATAAAAGATTTGGAGTTTGCCCCAAATGCAACGTTTTACAATCTCAAAAATGATTACGGCATAGTGGTGTACGACTGATGAATCTTTTTTTTATGGAGTCCAAAGACCCGCTTTTTGGAATTATCATCTTTTTTGTTCTTGTTTTTGTTATCACTTTTTTCTCATATTGGCTCTCAAAATACAAGAAAAAAGAGGATTACAAGCATCTTGACAGATTTTTACGGCAGTTCCAAACGCTCCCCTCACAAAACGAACTTAAAGTGCTTATCACAAAAGGCGAACTCTCTGAAAAATCTTGGTTTTTACTTGCCAATGCTTATGCAAATGGCGGTAACTATGAAAAAAGCATCGAGATTTACAGTGAACTTTTAAAAGTCGGGGACAAAGCAAACTATAGAGATACTATGTTTTTGCTTGGAAAAACTTACTTTAAAGCGGGTTTTCTTGAACGCTCACGACAGGTTTTTTTGGAGATACTAAAAAACAACCCTCGCACCCCTCAGGCACTCAGCTATCTTCTTTTAGTCTATGAACGGGTGCGAGACTACAAAGCAGCGATGGAAGTTTTGGAGCCTTTAGAGGAGCTTGGCAGAGATACGACGGTGGAGAGGGCATACCTTGAGGCACTGCTTGTACTCAACTCCGCAAAGCTCTCATCGGAGGAAAAAGTGGATGAGTTGCTGCGTATCTATAAAAGCTCTCATGCGCTTACACATCTTGTTTTTGAGTATCTGTTTCGAGTCAATCCTAAAGCGGCTTGGGAGAACTTTGACGCTTCAAAGGCTGAAGAGCTTATTGATGTTTTATGGAGCGTGGATAAAAATGATTTAAATCTTGAAGTTATCATGCAAAACGGCTACCTTAGAGAACTTTACAGTGCCAAAGGATATATTGAAGTGGCAAATAGAAGCTCTGTTTTTGAGCTAGATGTCCTTATCAATCTTCATGCAAAAGCAAATGCGACGCTTGGTTTTGAGTATATCTGTAACAACTGCAAAGTTGTTTTTCCCTTTGCGTTTCATCGTTGCAGCAGTTGCCATGCGATAGATACATCAAGAGCGGAGATTGCGCTTGTCAAAAATTATCAAAAGGATTATAGTGAAGAAAATAACTCTTTTCAGTGACGGAAGTGCGCTTGGAAACCCAGGACCGGGTGGATATGCCGCCATCCTCCGTTATGGAGACAAAGAGAGAGAAATTTGCGGAGGAGAGATACATACTACAAACAACAGAATGGAGCTTTTGGGAGTTGTCGAGGGGCTTAGAGCATTAAGGGAGCCGTGTGAAGTCTCTATCGTTTCAGACTCATCTTATGTGGTAAAGGGGATTAACGAGTGGCTTAATGATTGGGTAAAGAGGGATTTTAAAAAGGTAAAAAATCCGGATTTGTGGATGGAGTACATAAAAGTGGCAAAACCACACAGAGTAAATGCAACTTGGGTTCGAGGGCATGACGGACATCCTGAAAACGAACGATGTGATGTTTTGGCAAAAGAGGAAGCTCAAAAAATGAAAGAGAAGAGACAATGAGTAAAAAAATAGAAGATTTAGAAGAGGTTTTGGGGTATGAGTTTAAAAACAAGAAGCTCATTATCGAAGCGCTGACGCACAAAAGCCATAAACAGCCCTACGATAATGAGCGACTTGAGTTTTTAGGTGATGCGGTTTTGGATTTGATAGTCGGGGAGTATCTCTTTTTCAAATTTCCAAAATCAGATGAGGGTTCTTTGTCAAAAATCAGAGCCGCCCTCGTCAATGAAGACGGGTTTGAAAAACTTGCACGCTCCATCAATCTTGGGGAGTATATATACCTCTCAAGCGCAGAGGAGAACAACGGCGGACGGGAAAAAGCTTCACTTCTCTCCAACGCTTTTGAGGCAATTATGGGGGCTATTTATCTTGAAAGCGGGCTTGAGACACTCAGACCCATAGCGATTGGATTGATAGAGAAAAACCATAAAGAGATATCGCTTGATTCGCTCTTTCGTGATTTTAAAACAACTCTTCAAGAGCTTACACAAGCGAGATTTGGAGAGACGCCAGAGTACAGAGTGGTGGCAAGTCGAGGACCTGACCATAAAAAAGAGTTTGAAGTGGCGGTTATCATAGAAAATAGAGAGTACGCAAGAGCCGTGGGAAAAAGCAAAAAAATCGCACAGCAAGAGGCGGCTGAAGTTGCGGTAAAAATGTTAAAGGATGCAAAGTGAACAGTTTTGGACAAAAATTGAGATTGAGTACATTTGGAGAGTCCCACGGCAAGGCTATCGGGTGCTTGCTTGATGGTGTTCCAGCAGGGCTTGAGATAGACGAGGCATTTATCCAAAGCGAGCTAGATCGCCGCAAACCTGGGAAAAGCGAGTTTGAAACAGCTAGAAAAGAGGATGATAAAGTAGAGATACTCAGCGGAGTTTTTGAGGGCAAAAGCACAGGAACACCCATCGCTATGGTCATCTACAACACAGACCAGAAGTCTAAAGACTACTCCAACATCAAAGATGTTTTTCGCCCAGGGCATGCGGACTTTACCTACTTTCACAAGTACGGTTTGCGTGATTACCGTGGTGGGGGAAGAAGTTCTGCGAGAGAGACGGCGGCTAGGGTTGCGGCAGGTGCTATCGCAAAACTGATGTTACGTCAGCTTGACATCGAAGTGCTAAGCGGTATTTGTGAGGTTGATGGGATAAAATCAGAATTTTTTGACTATGAGGCGGCAAAAAATAGTATCATCTATGCGCTAGACCTTGCAAAAGAGGATGCGCAAAAAGAGGCGGTACTTAGAGCCAAAAATGCACACGACTCTGTTGGTGGTGTCTCAAGAGTGGTGGTTCGTGGTGCGCCAAAGGGGCTTGGACAGCCGCTCTACTATAAACTAGACAGTGTTTTAGCCGATGCCATGATGGGTATCAATGCAGTCAAAGCAGTAGAGATAGGCGATGGTATCTTAAGTGCTTCATTGAAGGGTTCACAAAACAATGATGCCATAAGAGCAGACGGATTTGTCTCTAACCATGCGGGCGGTATCTTGGGTGGTATCAGCAACGGCGAGGAGATAGTTATGAATGTCTATTTTAAGCCGACACCATCTATCTTTCAAGAGCAGCAAACCATTACAAGCCAAAATGAAGAGGTTGATTTCTCTCTCAAAGGTCGTCATGACCCATGCGTAGCCATCAGAGGGACGGTGGTTTGTGAAGCGATGACCGCTTTGGTGGTTGCCGATATGTTGCTCTTAAATATGGGTTCAAAAATGGATGGTGTTGTCAAATATTATAAATAGTAGTTTAAATTATTGAAATAATAAGTTTTTATTAATTTTAATAGAGTTACAATATAGCCAATAAAAGTCAAAAGAGGTTTTTTTCATGCGTATTTTTTTATTTATTTTTGTTTTCGTGCTTACTCTTCAAGCAAAACCTATTTTTAGCAATGCTGAACAAGCGGACAGTGCGCAGTATATAGATGCTATCAAAAATCTTGTTGTTGCAACACAAAAAACCAGAGGTTTAACCAATAGTTACCTTAATGGTAATCTTATTGCTTTGATGCTTGTTCAGGATGCAAAGGGCGATATGAAAAAGTCTATAGGTACTATGGAGTCCCTAAAACTTGCCTCAGACCCAGTCATAAATCAGAGAGCTTCGGATGTAAGCAATAAGCTTATCGAACTCAACCGCAAAGCATTCAAACTCAAACCAGAAGAGTCTTTCGAGCGTTATACACAAGAGATAGAGCAGGTTTTGATGCTTGCGCAAACAGTAGGCAAAAGAGGTGCAGAACATATGTCTCCATTTGCTAAAGAGGCATCTTTTACAATGATGAAGCAGATGCTTCCTTTGACAGAGTATGTTGGACAACTTAGAGGTTATGGTTCTGGAGTTGCTGCAAAAGGTACGATAACTCAAGAGCAAAAAGCAAAACTTTCAACGATTATCGCAGATATCGTTGCTTTGAACAAAATTTTTCAATCAAGTATGAAAAATGTTATCGTAAGCGGTAAAAAGTACTATACACAAGATACAGAAGCTAAGGTTACAAAAATCAACAGTTTAGTTGAAACTTATACAGAGTTTGCAAAGAAAGAGTTTTTTAAAGAGAATATGTCTATTAAGCCTGATGACTATTTTTCAAACGGAACAGAGATAATAACACAAATCATCGGCGTGTATGACGCAACAAATAAAGCGATACTGGAAGATTCAAAAGGGTGGCTCTAAAAGTATTTAGGCTATACTTGTGAAGTTTAATTATTAGACTTCTTGCATAACCTAAAAATTAGATTCCAAGTCAAGCTTGGAATGACGAGATTTGTGAGTTTTCGTCATCCTGAACTTGATTCAGGATCTAGGTTATGCAAGAAGTCTATTAAAAAAACAAGGAGAATAAATGAGAATTTTAACTGTTACACTGCTATCGGCAGGCTTCCTTTTTGGTGCTGTAGATATCAATACGGCAAATGCACAAGAGTTGGCGACGCTTAAAGATATTGGAGATAAAAAAGCTGCAAAAATCATAAAGTACAGAGAGACAAAGTGCTTTGGAAGTGTTGATGAGTTGACTAAAGTTGATGGTATCAAGACAAAGGTTATCGAAAAAAACAAAGGCAATATAACTGCTAGTAAGTGTAAAACAAAATAGTTTTGCTAATGGTTTTCGGGTAAGTTTAGAGGGTGTGGTTAGGCATCTTTTAAATTTTTTTCCGAAAAACTTATTCTTAAAAAACTCCTTTAAACCAAACTCAATCTAAATAGCCAAACTGACGATTAAGTCGCATATAATGTGTGTAAAGGCATAATGTTCCTACTAAATTTTGTTATGTTAAAATAATTATAAGGTTGTGCTTCATGCTTCAATTGATAGCGACACTGTTTTTCTCTTTTGTTCTATTTATAGGCTGTTCAAGTTCCAATAGCAGTGAGTCAAAAAGCGCATCTGTGCTTGGCGATATCAAAGATAAAATCAGTTGGTATGCCGACATGACGGATGATGTGCTTGTTATGGATCTCTCTGTTCCTGTTCCGAATGATTATCTATGCGCTCCATACACCAACCCGACAGGTGTGCTTAGAGCTTGTACACTTGAAGATGTCTTGAACGATACAGATTCAAA
This sequence comes from Sulfurimonas sp., assembly GCA_030247515.1. GTDB lineage: Bacteria > Campylobacterota > Campylobacteria > Campylobacterales > Sulfurimonadaceae > Sulfurimonas. Next base: position 11,661 of record JAOTSA010000001.1, read on the forward strand.
TGATGCGTATGAGCCTTTGTTGCACATAAAGATGCAGGCTGATGATTTTATCCCATCAAGCGAGCAGATGAATGCTTCCTTTGAGCAAAAAGGAAAGACAACAAGAAATGCTGATCAAAAATCATTTAGAGTGAAGTTGGATTCTACCGATGTGCTTTACAAAAAAGAGAGAACCTTTCAGCTTAACAAACACCCTTACGATAATTCAAGAGTTCGTAACAAGCTTGCTTTTGACCTTTTTAGAAATATACCGAACTTTACAAGTTTAAAAACACAATTTGTCAATTTGCGCATTAACGGTGTTGATTATGGTCTCTATACGCATATAGAAAAAATGGGAAAAGAGTTTTTGATTAACCGTGGATGGAATGAAGATGATAACCTTTACAAGGCGCAAAATTTTGCTTTTCGTATGGTGAACGAACTCAACCTTAACTCATCAGGAAAGCCTATTAATCCTGATGCTTTTGATTCTGTCATAGAAATTGAGCGAGGTAAAGATCATACTAAGCTTGTTGCTATGCTCAATGCCATTGACGCTGCACAGACAGATGCCGAATTTGAAGCTGTTTTTAACAGATATTTTAACAGAAACAATTACATCACATGGATGGCTATCAACCTTGTCATGGCAAACAAAGATACTGTTTCACAGAACTTTTATCTCTTTAATCCCTTAAATAGTGATACATTCTACTTTATGCCTTGGGACTATGATGGTACAGGAAGAGCAACGGAGAAGTACGCAAAATGGGAGCTTGGGATTGCTACATGGTGGGGCATACCTCTGCATCAAAAATTCTTAAAGGTCAAAAAAAATAGGGATGATGTGGATGCGATGGTTACAACACTTAGAAATCAGTATGTAACTCCAGCGGCGATTCAGGCAAGACTTGATGTGTATGAGCCTTTGATTACACCTTATTTGTCAGTTGATCCTGATGCCAATGACCTCTCAACACGACAGTGGCGAACGGAGTTTGATATTTTGATACCAAGACTGGATGAAAATATAGCAAACTATAGAGGCGAGATAGGCGTACCGATGCCGTTTTGGCAATCTTTTGAGTATAACGGCGGAGTGTTAAAACTCATGTGGGATGAAGCAGTTGACTTTGAGGGCGATGAGATAATTTACGATGTTCAGTGTGCCGATAATGTTGATTTTAACAATAGTATCGTCAATGAAACTGGCTTAAGCGTTGCGGCAGGTGATTTAAACATTACATCATGGGGTGAGGTAAGTTACACAAAAACTGTGCCAATGTCCACTGGAGTGAGATATTATATGAAGATAACTGCAAGAGAGAAAAATAACCCTGCACATTATCAGATAGCTTTTGACAAAGAAGTAGAGATTAATGATGTTACCTATTTTGGCTTACTGGAGTTTGCACTTGAATGAAGATTTTGATATTGTTGTTGTTGACGAAAACAAACAAAACAAACCAAAGAAACAAAAAAAGCCTAAACTCTCCAAGCTTGTAGGTACATTTTTTAGAAATGCGCTTCGCTCCAATCTTGACTTAACGGCTTTGGCAGATACAAAAGCTGGCATACTTATCTCCATTAACGGCTTTATCCTTACTGTAGGTGTTACCGCATCTGGTTTCGTCGTCCATAGTGATGTTATGACATATGCTTTTATTTCGATTATATTAACCTCACTAGGTTCTATTATATTGGCTGTTTTGGCGGTCAAACCAAGAAGCAAAGAGAAGCTTGTTGCCCCAGATCAGCAAGAGGGGTACTCTAGTTTGCTCTACTATCAGGATATGGCAGATTTAGCACCTAGTGAGTATGTTGGAGAGATGAATGAGGTCTTATTTAGTACAAAAAAATCAACAAACGAGATGATAAAGCATCTTCATATACTAGGCTCGGAGATAAAAAAGAAATATTTTTGGCTTAAACAGGCATATACATTTTTCTCATTGGGTTTGGTTATCAGCACGTCACTGATTATTTATGCGTTAGTTTATGTTGAAGTTGATGCGGCGCAGAAGAGTATAGCTGGCGGAGTAGTCTATAAGAAAGAGAAATTTTATAATATTTTTGAGCCATCAGGCGCAACAACAATGCCAGATGGAAAGATTTTGATAGCTGAAGATGAAAGCGGTATCAATGCTTTAAAGATTGTAGAGATAGAGGGAGACAACAGTGTTGTTGAAGTAGGTGATTTGTATATGCCTAAAAAAATCAAAAAATTATTTAAAAAAGATATTGAAGATATAGAGGCGATAGCATCGGATGAAAACACTGTTTTTGCTATAACATCACACTCCTTGGGTAAAGATAACAAAGAGAAGAGTGAACGTGAAAAATTTATCATGTTTAGTTACAAAGATGGAGCGGTTGAAAATTTTTATACATATACTGATTTGAAAAAAGATTTGATTGCAGGTTTTCCAGAACTGTTTAGAAGTACTATTTTCACGTCAAGTGGTATGGATATAGAGGGTTTGTGTTTTGAGGATACCAACGGAACTCTGCTTGTAGGATTTAAAGCTCCGCTTATCGATGGAAAAGCGATGCTTATCGGGATAGAAAATCCAAAAGGAATCTTTTTGAATGGAGAGAAGCCCCACTTTTCCAAACCGATAATGCTTGATTTGCATGCAATGGGAATCAGAGATATCACATATGATGAGCATAAGGACGGTTACTGGATAATTGCTGGAGGAAGTAATGACAGAAACAATAACTTTCAACTATGGTTTTGGGATAAGAAAAATGCAAAAGTAACTGCAATCAAAAACCATCCAGAACTTGGTTTTGCGGAGGGAATAACTATTATAAACAAAGATACAAATAAGCAATCTTTACTTATAATACAAGACGACGGCAGACGTCCAAATAAGCCTGCTGGTTACATGATTATCGAGAGGGATAGTTTATGAAGTTAATTACTCTTGCTCTTTTTACGGTCGTTTTATACGGGTCTGACACATGTTACACTGTTCAACTCCTAAGCACAAACAGTTCTAAAAATAATACGAAGATGTTGGAGGGGCGTGAGTATCCAGATGAGTGCAAGCTCATGGAGATAGGAAGCACCTTAACTGTTCGTTGTGGATGTTTTGAAAAAATAGATACTGCCCAAAAAGAGTTGCCAAAATTTAAGAACACATATAAAGAAGCCGTTGTTGCGTCAACATACAAATATAGGTTTGATGACGTTGCAAAAAACGATATTATAAAAAACGACGTTGCAAAAAATGATACTATAAAGAGTGATACTGCAAAAAGCAGCGCAGCAGAAGTTCATAAAAAAACTGAAATCATCACAGTACTTCCCTCTCATGAAGAGGTGCTTAAGGATGAAGATGTCCCTGAGTCAAAAAAAGAGGTAACATCTCCAGAAGCTCTCCCTGCAACAGAACCTTCTCAAGAAGACAATGAAAAAGATAAGAAAGAGAAAAAGAAGAAGAAAGACAAAGTAAAAAATATAGCAGTAGAAGAAAAAATAAAAAAAGAGGAAGAAGAGAGAAAGATAAAAGAAGAGGAAGAGAAGAAAAAAGAAGAAGATAATGAAAAAAACAAGAAAGATAATAAAAAAGATAAGAAAAAAAAGGACAAAGTAAAAAATAAAGTAGAAGATAAGACAAAGAAAGAAGAAGAAGAGAGAAAGAGAAAAGAAGAGGAAGAGAAGAAAAGAAAAGAAGAGGAAGAGAAAAAGAAAAAAGAGGAAGAGGATAGAAGAAAGAGAGAGGGATTGTCGTATGTTAAGAAAAGAGATGCTGATTTTTCTTATGAGAGGTATTTGAAGCCCTTAAAAAGTACGAGCGGGAAAAAACCATTTGACTACCGATATGAGTTTGGAGGGCAGTTTGCCTATGATGTAGCATATATAAATGAAGCAGACGCATCCTATCATGAGACTGACTGGAGAAGGGTTCGGTTGTATCACAAAGGGAGTTTTTTCAACAAAAAGCTCTTTTATGAGGTTGAGTACAGTCCTATCGGAGATAGTAAATATAAAGATATGTTTGCAGGGTATCAAAACTCACTTAAACCGCTCTCTACAGACTATAGGGTAAAACTTGGAAACCTTAAAGTGCCTTTTTCACTTGAGGGATATACTAGCTCAAAATATATAACATTTATGGAGAGATCTTTAAATGATGCTTTCGAAGAGAGCCGAAAGCTGGGTGTTGAGCTTCTCTCTTCAACACATCTTGGAGGTAGCTACATCAATGTTTTTGGCTCTGCATTTTCAAACTCGATTGATGAGCGGATAAATGATGAAATTTCTACTCCAGGGTATTCTGGCAGGCTGACATATGCGCATGAATTTAGCAAAAACCATCTTTTTTCTTTTGGCGGCGGTTTTATGAGTCAAGATATAGGTGATGAAAGTATTAGATTCAAGCAAGGTTCAGAATCTGAGTGGATAGCCCAAAAATATGTTTCAGTAAAAGTAAAAAATGTCGATACTGTCCAGAAGAGAAATGTAGAGGCTCTGTATATAAATAACAGTTTTTCTTTGCAGGGGGAGTACGCAACTGCTCTGGTAGATTCGGCTGATGGAAATTATGCTTTTGATGCTTACTATATGCAAGGGAGCTATTTTATTATCGGAAATGGAAGAGAGTATAAGTTTGGTACTTCAACGCTAAGTAAGATTAAGCCAAACAGGGGCGGTGCGCTTGAGCTTGCATTTAGATACTCGAAACTAAATCTAAATGACAAGGATGAGCATGGCGGCTCTCAAATTGACTATAATTATGGGTTGAATTGGTATATTAGTGATGAGTTGAGAGTTATGCTAAACTATGTTGTTGCGCAGCCTAAAGAGACTGATGATTATGATGGGTTGTTGCAAATAATACAGGGAAGAGTTTTATTTGCTTTTTAAGAGTTTAAATTAATAAGAAGAAGGGTTCATATGAAATGGTTGTATAGTGCTGCTTTTATTGTTCTGGTTATGTATATATCTGGATGTTCGACCGCAACGATTGTAACGACTAAAAAATCTCTACCAAAGTTGTATGAGGATGTCAATAGCACCCATGAAGAGAAACGTGATGTCATCATTACTCTCTTTGGGTTAAACAACTATACAGACACGCCAAGAGCGGGGATGAGAGCTTCAAATATCATAGAGGGAATTTTAGTTGCCAAGGGCTATACGATTATAAACAATGCTGATGATAAAGTCCCATCACTTGATAAAGCCAGAAAAATTGCCAAAGAGAATGGCTCTAAATATTTCTTGTATGGCGGTGTTACTGAGTGGCGATACAAAACAGGGATAGACGGAGAGCCTGCCGTTAGTCTTCAGTGCAGTTTGTATAAATCAAAAAGTGGAGAGGTGTATTGGAGTGCTACAGGTTCCGACAGTGATTGGGGCAATGCTTCGATAGGAACTACCGCTCAAGAGCTTTTGAGTGAAATGATGTCAGATTGATTTTGTGTTGTGAAAGCGGTATTTAGATGAAAGTAAAACATAGTCGTGTACAAGAGAGGACGCTATTAGAGTCTGCACTTAAGATAATACATGATTATGCCTATGCCGAAACACTTGCTATTGTCGCTTTATATCTTTTGGTAGGCTATCTCATAAACCCTGAGGATGCCTGTATGCTACATAGGGAAGTTCCTTATGTGCTAGTTTTGTTAGCCGTTATTACTCTTTTTCATGGCTTTGAAAACGGGGTTTTGGCTATGGGTATTGTTACTTTTGCTATGTGGTATTTTTATCCCTCGTTTGAGCATGTTCAATTTTTAGTTGTTCTGATGATGACGATGATTTATAGTGAATTTCACTATTATTGGATAAAAAAGATACAAACAGCTGAGATAAATGCGGACTATCGAGGCGTAAAGCTTGATGAACTTGCTAAAGCGTTCTACACTCTGAAAATTTCTCACGACCAATTAGAAAAAAACTATGTCATCAAACCTATGAGCATCAGAAACTCCATAGAACAAATCCTCAATAAAAATAGAGAGATAGGCACAGAACATGACACAACCCAAAGGGATAGAGAGTACTATACTAACTTTTTAGTACTCCTAGAGAAATCTTTTAATGTTGATAGCGCAATTATTATCTACAAGAAAGATGACCAGAGCAATGAGCCTCTGAGTGAAATAACTGCCAACATCGTATATGGACACAATATACAAGAAGAAGAAAAAACAGAAGAGATTTTTAAAAACTATTTGGTTGACAAAGCGGTAAGCCGTATGACGGCTATCTATATATCGGACAAGTTTGGAGAACCGACAACTACTTCAGATATCAGCAATGACTATATAGCCGCACTTCCTGCGATTCAAAGCGGCAAAGTGGTAAGTGTATTGATTATCAAAAAGATGCCATTTATGGCGTTTAACAGAGAAAATCTTACATCTATCTCTATCCTTATGGAGTATCTCTCTATTGAGATGAGACACAAGGATGTTTTGCAACTTACTGGAGAAATCGAGATAATCAAAGATGAGAAATTTAGATTTGAGTATGCACGCTTAAAATATCTCTATGAAAAATATCAAGTAGCGTCCATCGTTTTGGTGTTACGAATCGACAATGAACTTCAAGCAACCCGCGCTTATGAAAAAGTGGTGAAGATGTTGCGTTCTCTTGACATGGTGACGATTGTTGAACAAAATGAACTTTACTACATAACACTCATGTTTCCCCTTCATGACAAGGCGGCTGCACTTGGCTATCTTAACCGTTTACTTGGTGCGCTACGTGAAGAGAAAGATAAAAATTTCGACTATATGACTTTTGACTTTTCACAAATAGGGTTATTGAACAAATATCTGAGGGAAGATTATGGCAAATAGTTTTCTCTACTCATTTGAGCCTTATATCTTTTTACTGTTGTTAATCCATATAGTTATCAGCTTTATTTTAAGTGTTGTCCTCTCCGAATATACACAAAAGCGTTTTGTACTCAACACAAAAGAGGTAGAAAAAAAAGACGCACATAGACTAGAAGAGATAGAGGATAAGAGTTGGTTTTATAAGCTCTTGTTCAAGGTCTCTTTACATAAAAACAACCGAAAAATGACTATCATTTTTATATTTTTATTTAATATTTCTATACCTCTCGTAGGTTATTTTTTTTCTCTTTGGATAGCGTGGTATCTCAAAAACGTCTCATATGAGAAAAAAGTTTCAAATACAAATATTTTAAATCTTGATGAGTTTGGGTTCTCATTTTTAAAAGTTGAGAGAATTTTTGGCGAAAGTTCTATGACTGACCTTATGAAGAGCGAACATGCTCCCAGACCTAAGAAACTCAAAGCTTTATCGGCACTTGCGAACAACCCCTCTCCTGCAAATTTAAAAATAATCAGACAAACTCTCTCTAGCACAGATGATGAAATCAGGATGTTTGGATATGCGATTATCAACAAAGCAGAGAAGGCTATCAATGTAAAGATAAATCACTACTTAGAGATAATTCATAGTGAAGATGAGCAGTATAGTGCAGAGGCGAAAGCATTTGCGACCAATGAGTTGGCATTTCTCTACTGGGAGATGATTTATACAGAGTTGTCACATGAAAGCCTAAAAGAGAACTTTTTACAAGATGTTATAAAGTATGTAAATCTGGCAAAAAGTTTTTATATTCCTGAGATTTCCAACGTCCGAAGGAAAATAGAAGAGTACGAAACCGATATAAAAAAAGCTGCCGCATCTGCAAAAACTTCCAAAGAGATTCCGTACGAGCAAGCAGAGGAGTATCTCAAAGAGAATTTGAAGATTGAAAACGAAAGATTGGAAAAATATAACGAGATATGCACAAAACTTTATATAATCATGGGGCGTGTGTACATGAATAAAAAAGAGTACGAAAAAGCAAAATCAGAGTTCACTTTAGCACAGCAACTACATAAAGAGCAGTTGTCGTTTATCGTACCATATTTGGCAGAGATACACTTTTTGACTGGTAATTACCGTGTTGTTCATTCGATTTTAAATGAGACAAAAAATCTGGAACTCAATGCTACTCTTTACCCGATTATAAGACAATGGAAGGTTTCTTGATGAATACGCCATTCCCAAAAAGTGAGAGTGTTGACGTTATGCTTTTTTCAGAGGGAACATATCCTTATGTCAAAGGCGGCGTCTCTTCTTGGCTTTTGCAGTTGATGAAAGGTTTGCCCGAGTACTCTTTTGGTGTCTGTTTCATAGGTGCGCAAGAGATAATGGATGGCAGAAAAATGGAGATAAGTTATGAGTTTCCGCCAAACCTAAAACATCTTGAAGTTCACTATCTTTTTGACAAAGATGATGCGATAGAACCACGACGCATAAAAGGGAGCAAAGAGGGTTTCGAAGCCGTCAAATCTCTCTACAACTCATTTATAAATTCTAACGCAAAAGGCATACCAAAAGTGCTTCAGAATGTTAGTTTTTATACGCATGATGTGACGTTTAAAGATTTTTTATTTTCTGAACGTGCTTGGCAGTTTATAAACAAAGTATATATGAAAAATTGCCCCGACGTCCCTTTTGTTGACTATTTTTGGACTTTGAGAAATATTCATAAACCGATTTGGATTTTAGCAGACATTGTAGAAAAATTGCCAGAAGCAAAGATTTTTCACTCTCCATCAACTGGTTATGCGGGGTTTTTGGGTGCACTCTCCTCTTACAACACAAACAGACCTTTTGTTCTGACTGAACACGGGATATATACAAGAGAGAGAAAGATAGATATGCTCTCGGCGGACTGGATAAGCTATAAAAAACCGAGTTTGCTTCAGCAGCCAGAAGAGTACAATTACATAAAAAAAATGTGGGTAAACTTTTTTGACAAAATAGGCGTTTTTTGTTATCACCGCTCTAACCATATCCTCTCTCTGTTTTCTGGTGCTCAAAAAATTCAGATAAGTTTTGGTGCAAATGAAAACCGTACGATGGTTATCCCAAACGGTGTTGATGTTGATACGCTTAGGGCGACAATGGTTCATCGAGAGGAGATTCCAAAACCCATCATAACCCTTATCGGAAGAGTTGTACCGATAAAAGATATCAAAACATTTATCCGTGCAATTAAAATTACGTCACAATTTATACCCGAAGTTGAGGGTTGGATTGTTGGTGCAGTGGATGAAGATGCCGCTTATGTTAGTGAGTGTCAACAGATGGCGATATCACTTGGACTGAAATCAAAAGTGCAAATATTTGATGGCAATAAGTCCGACATGACGGCAGAGGAGATAGAAGCGAGCAGCGATAAGATAAAATTATTTGGACATAGTGATATTAAAAAAATCCTTCCGAAATCTGCTCTTCAGACTTTGTCTTCCATCAGCGAGGGAATGCCGCTTGTTGTGCTTGAGGGTTTTGCGGCAGGTGTTCCCTGTGTGGCGACTGATGTTGGAAGTTGTCGAGATTTGGTTGAGGGCGGTATCGATGAAAATGACTTTGCTATAGGTTCTGCTGGTGCTATTACAGGTATTGCAAACCCTGAAGCATTGTCAAAACAGTATATCAGGCTCTTAAACTTTGAAAACGGTGATTGGAAAAGAGCGCAAGAAGCAGGGTTGCAAAGGGTTGAGAGATACTATAGACAAGAGCTGTTTTTGCAGGAGTACAGAGATATATATGACCAAGCCAAAGAGTTGACTTGGGGAGAGCTAAAAATAAAAATATTTCCTTTTTATCTCCCAAAACAACCACCGCATGCAAAAGTAGTTCTGAGAAGATTTAAGATAAAAAGATTTACTCTTGAACGAAAGAAAGAGGTGGTCTAATGGCTGGTATTGGTTTTGAACTAAGAAAAATACTTAAGGCAGATAGGATACTCTCACTTACAAAAGTGTATGGCTACTCTGCGATACTAAGCTCTGGACCGTGGGTTATCTCCATCTTAGCAATCGTTTTGGTTGGTTTTATCAACTTGGCAAATATGGGAGAGGTGAGCGATGCTTTTAGGTTTCAAGTCGTCATCACGTACGCTATTGCATTGGCATCAAGCCTCATCATTACAGGTATCTTGCAACTTCCTTTTACTCGCTATGTGGCGGACCTGATTTTTAACAAACGTGAAGATGAGATTTTACCATCCTATTTTGGCGCAATTTTTATGGCGTGGGCTTTGGGTTTGCCAGCGGTCATACCTTTTTATATCTGGGTGTTTGAAGAGCAGAGCGTCATATTTTTGATAGGTGTAGTCTGCACGTTTCTTATCCTTTGCGGTGTGTGGATTTCTAGTATATTGGCGGCAAGCCTAAAGTACTATCATGGCGTGGTTTGGGCTTATTTTGCGTCTTATGCGCTGATTGTGTTGTTTTCATACTACTTTGGTGATAGTATAGAGATGCTAATCTATGTGTTTTTTGCAGGAAATTCCATTTTGTTTGTAACATTGATGACGCTGATTATTAAGAGCTACAACTCAACTATATTTATGAAAATTCACTTCTTTTTAGCACCAAATTTTTACTGGACTTTGGGTGTGGCGGGGTTGGCATACAACCTTGGTGCATGGGTTGACAAGTTTATCTTTTGGTATCATCCTGCCACGGGTCATACCGTCATAGGGAAGCTTAACGCATCTATAGTTTATGATATGCCGATATTTTTGGCTTATCTCTCCATTGTTCTTGGTATGGCAATCTTTTTTTATCGTTTGGAGTCAGATTTTGCTGAAAAATACGATTTATATTATGATGCAGTTAGAAGCGGCGGTACACTTAGTACCATAAAAAAATATAGAGATGAGATGATAAACGTTATCCGTCATGCGGTTCATGAAATTCTTATGATACAAGGAATTTTGGATATTATATTATTTTTAACTGCGCCAACTGTTTTTGACTTACTCAATATTCCTCAATTGTATTTGGGATTGCTTTATGTCCTAACTATAGGCGCAATGCTACAGATTGCATTTATGTCGGTTTTGGCTATTTTGTACTATTTGGATAGAAAAAAAGTCGCCATGTGGCTTTGTGTCAGCTTTTTTGTGGCTAACACGGTCTTGACGCTGGTGTCTATAGATATGGGACCTGCGATGTATGGGTATGGGTACACCGTCTCCCTTTTGTTGGTTTTGATGGCTGCTCTTATTGTCATTAGAAATGAGATGAACAGGTTGGATTATGAAACATTTATGTTGCAGTAAGTTTTTAACACTTTTTCTTTTATTGGCTACCTCTTTGCTGGCTTCACTTGGCGATAAAAGTGCGATTATGTACTATGGGAAGAGCATCTCTTACCCAATGGTCGGCATCCATGACTACATCATCGTCAATCCAGAAAACACAAACACCATAACGCACGGATTTTCGGTCTATAAACATAAAATGTACGCACGCATTACAGTTGGTACGAATGAACTCGAAAGTGTTACAGAAGCGAGACTTAAAGATGGGTTTGAAAACTTTTTTCTTGATATGCATGACGGTACATCAAAAAAGCAAGAGATAGCAAAATTTATAAAATCATTTCATGGACGCTATCCACAAAGCAAGCTTGTCGTCAATGGAAAATTTGATATTTCAGATGTTGCTGATGGCTCTATAAATGCGGTCGTTCTTGATGCAGAACTGGATGCAAAATCAAAAGAGCAGAAGATAAAAAAAGCAAAATCTTACGGTGTGGACGTTATACAGGTAGGGTATGTCTCAACAACGCAAAGCGACACAGTTCAAGAGAGCATAACCAAAGCGATGCAAGCGGGAGTTATCCCCTACTTTACAAATCCTGCTTTTGACATGTATGGCAAATCCTCAAAAAATGCCATTAAGCGTGAGATTTTAACACTTATAGATGAGAGTAAAAATGACAGGATGGTTCTCTCTGCACATCAACACGGAGCGGTGGTTTTTGAGTACTTAGGCTATATCCAAAAGCTCCATAACGTCAACAAAGGTTTGCCAGATATAGAGAGCATGAAGCACTATGCGGGTGTTGTTGTCTGGCTAAGCAGGGATTATGAATCCCCTATAAAGCTTATAAACTGGGTGCTTGCACTACATAAAGAGGGTATTAAAGTAGCTTTTGCCGCTAGCTTTGGCTCTAGTGTTGATGGCATGCTTCTCAAACAGCTTGGGATAGACATGTACGACGGCGATACCGCATTGAGCAACAAAAAAACCATTATTCAAAGAGATGGGATGATAGGTTTTGAGATAGAGCCGTCACTGAGCGATAACAGTGTATATCTCAACCCGAGCAACTCAAAACCGCTTTTAACCTATGAAGACACCAACAAACTCCGCTCTGTTCCATCAGCGATAACTCCTTGGGGCGGGTATGCAATCTCTGAATCTTTTATGCTTGAGCTTAATGATGAAAATATTTGGATAATCAACCCGTTTAAATTTTTTGCAGAAGCTTTGCGACTTGAAACTTTGCCAGTCCCAGATGTTACGACACAAAATGGAAACAGACTGCTTTTTACCCATATAGACGGCGATGGAATCATGAACTATGTCGAATCAAATCCTGAACTCTTCTCTGGTGATATGATTTTCGAAGAGGTACTCAAGCCATTTAAGATACCGCACTCCGTCTCTATCGTTGGTGCTGAAGTTATGCCAGATGGGCTTTATCCTGAGCTATCAGAACAGTTGGTTGCCGTAGCAAAAAAGATGTATAGTTTAGAAAATGTAGAAGCCGCAACGCATACTTTTACGCATCCATTTATCTGGAAAAAGATTCAAAATGGCAATTTGAGTGATGAATATAGGCTTAAAGTAAAAAATTATGATTTTTCACTAGATAGAGAGCTTGTTGGGACTTTGGCTTACATAAACGAAGAACTGGTACGCAGCGACAGACAAAAAGCAAAAACTGTTTTTTGGAGCGGGGATTGTGCGCCTATGGAAGATGTGTTGGCATACATATACAAGAACAACATACTTAACATCAACGGAGGTTATACGGTCATCAGCAACGCCAACCCGTGGCTGACAAATGTCTCTCCACTGGGCTTAGAGCGTGGCGAATACTACCAAATATATACAGGTGCGCAAAATGAAAACGTCTATACGAACGATTGGCTTGGTCCGTTTTGGGGATTTAAAAAGGTGGTTCAAACATTTGAGTTGACAAACTCTCCACGCAGATATAAGCCATAAATGTCTATTATCATCACTACTCAGGCTCAAAAACTGCCTCCGTTAACGCTTTGAAGTATATTTTTAATTGGGCATTGCAACAAGATGTCATGCCTATTTTTACCTCTGAATATATTTTAAAAGTGATGGATTTTTATACTGTTTCTATGGCTAGAGATAACGGGACGTGGCTATTTGATGGTATGAAAGAGCTGAAAACTATCCGCATAGAGGAGAAAAATGCGGCAGTGGATTTGGACAAATCCTCATCAACGCTTGGTCTGAAACATTTTGAAAATCATACATATATAAGCTTGGATGAGGGCGTTAAGCACACTTTGAAAATAGATAAAAGTGCAAACTACAAAAAGAGAAGCTATCTTGTCTCATCAAACGCCAAAGCGGTAGAACATACACATGGGTCTAAAAATCAAACGATAAGATTTGAGGGACATGTCGATTTAAAACTGACTTTCCACCTCCCAAAAGAGTGTACGCTTGATGTAACGCCAAAAAGTTATAAAACCATAGTCAATGGCGAAAATGTAAGCTTGGAATTTAAAAACAGTAAAAAGGCAGTTGTAAATGCATTATGTAGATAGTGAACATACTAAAAACTATGTCGTTACCTACAAAGAACTCGCTTTTATGTTTATCGTATTTTGTACTATTTTGATTGTTTTGTACCCAAAAGATTTGCTTAAAGAGCAGATTTTATCGGAAAAATCTAACTATGATTTGAGTATGCTCTATCTTAGAACACTCTTAGAACATGACCCTGAAAATGAGTCTTTGATGCTGATTTTGGCGGAACAGAGTCTAAGAACTGGTAAAAAAGACCTTTCGTTAAGACTGCTAGAACTTTTACTAAACAGTAAAAGTAAAAACTACAGAAACAAAGCCACGTTGTTAAGTTATGAGCTGAAAAAAGATGACTATTATTACATAAAAGATGAGCGTTTGTTGTATGAACAAAAAGAGGCACTCCGAAAACTTTTCCTTAAGATTGTAAACAATGAGATGTACACCGAGGAGAGTGTTGACTACTGGTACAATGAGTCGATTTTTTTACAAGAAGATGCGGCAATGTATCTTTTTGCAAAGAAAAAACTTCTCAAAGATGAGTCTAATGTAGCGTTGCTTGAAGTTGCATACTATCTCTCCTCAAAATTCCGTAAGCCTGAAGAGTCTTGGAGATTTATGGAACTTCTCACTAAGTATGATGAGGCAAGAAAAGACAAATGGATACTGGATGGGTACTATATGCTTATCAACAATCAGCGTTATGATAAAGCTCAAGAGCTGCTATTTGAGCGTGCTGACAAATCCCCTGAGTGGAAAAACAGGCTTGCAGAGTTTTTACTCATGCGCCAACAGTACGTCAAGGCTTCAAACTTTTATATGGAGATGTTTGAAGCAACAAGCGAGTATGCTCAGAAGAAAAAATATTTTATGCAGGCGATGCATGCGTTGCAGGCTGGAAATGAGATGCAAAGAATCGCTACTCTAGCAAAAACACATGAAACACTCTTTATAAAGGATGTTGAGGTAAGAAAATTTTTACTTAAAGTTTATCTGGCTACAGGCAATTTAGATGCCGCTGCTGTTTTATCGAAAAAAATATTACAGAGAGAGAAAAAAAGATGAAAATAGTACTTTTTATATTTTTTGCATTTATATCCGTTTTTGCGCAGTCCGAGGAGACTTGTTACACCGTGCAGTTGACCAGTAGTGACAATACAGAAAAAAATCTACACACACTGCAAAACAACAACTATCCGCAGTCATGTGAAGTAATGCAAATCGGCGAATCTATCACTGTTAGATGTGGCTGTTTTGAGAAAAAATCTTTAGCACAAGAGAGACAAACAGAGCTTAAAAAAGAGTATCCAAATGCTGCTATTGTCAACACATATAGATACAGATTTGATGCAAAAGTGCAAAAAGCCGCAGAGTTGTCAACTGTAGAAAAAATCATCCTCTCTCCAAAAATACCAAAAAAAGATGTGTCAAAAAGTGACGCTGACAAGGCAAAAGAGTCTAAAGAGACTTGCTACACTGTTCAACTGGTAAGCGTAAATAACACAAGTAAAAATTTGGATGTATTGAGTAAGAGTACCTTCCCACAAAACTGCAAAGCAATGGAGATAGGCAATACGCTTACAGTAAGATGTGGCTGTTTTGAAAAAATATCTTTGGCAAACGATGAGCAAAAAGTGCTTCAAAAAGAGTACCGTAACGCCGCTGTAGTCAGTACGTACAAATACAGATTTGATGAAGAAACTATTTTTGAGTCAAGCAGAGAAAAAAAAGAGGATAAAGAGGAAAAAGAGGGGAAGAGCAAAGTAACTATTGCTAGAGAAGAGAGTAGCCAAAAAGAGGAAAAAAAAGGGAGCGAGGAGAAAAAAGACAAAGCGGTATCAAGGCTTCATGAAGAGAAGATAGAAGCTGTTGAGCAGGAAAAAAACTTTGTACCAGCGGACTTGGCGTATGATGATGAAGAGCTAAGACTTATGATGCAGGTTTTTTTAGGAAAAGGCGATTTGGAATCTGCTTATGAAGTGGCGTCTAAAGGTTATAGCAAAACACCTCATTCATACTATTGGAACCAAAAAATGGCGGAGATTTGCCAATGGACAAATCGTTCGGCAAGGTCCATGAAACACCTTCGATTTATGTATGAAGTCAAATACGACCCAAAAATAGAGCAGGAACTGATAGAGTACGGTTCAGAATCTTACCAGTATGAAGAGATAGAACCTCTTGTTGTGAACAGAGCATTAAGAGAACCTACGGAAAAAAATATTGACCTTATGATTCTTGTTTACAAAGAGATAGGCGAGCCTGAAAAGGTGGTAAAAGTACTAGAGACACAATACTACAAAGATACAACAAACACCATTTTGCTAACAAAAGCTTTGGAGCTAAGTCTTGAGATAGGCAACATGGAGTTGGTACAAAAATTTGTCAACATTCTTGAGCAAAAGAAGCCATATACAAAAAAAGATGCCTCTTTAATCGCACGTTATTATTACATTACAAATGAGATTGCAACTGCTTATAAAAGTTTGTTAGAGACGGATGAGTCAAAAATCGTTGATGAGCAAGAAAATATAAAATATTATCAGCTAAAAAGTGACTTAGGCTGGTATCTGCAAGAAAATGTGAATGCGGCGGCGGCTTCTAGGTACTTGATGGAGATAGAAAAAGCACGTTTTGTGGATTATGAACGCATAAGTTTCGTTTATCAAAAAAAAGACCCAGAATTTGCGGCAGGTGCGGTAAAAAAAGCGTATCGTGAACATAAAATCTCCTATCTCTTTTACAGTTTTGCAAATGAGGCGATAAACCTTAAGCAGTATGATGTGCTAAATGCGTTGATAGAAGAGTTTGATGCAGAGGAGACCCCTTTTGAGGAGGAATCTCTCTACTGGATTATCAAATCAAAAGTTTATGCGTACTATGAAAAGAGGGATTTGGAAAAGGAGGCTTTGCTTAAAGCTCTTGAGTTAGACCCAGAAAATTATCAGATTAAACTTGCCCTCTTATGGTTTTTTATGGATATCAGCGATGCTCAAAATGTCAGAATGATTTTAACTGATATGTCTGAAAACAAGGAGCTTGGCGCAAGTTTTTATCTCCCAATAGCATCAGCCTATTTTTATCTTCATGATATAAACAGAGCCTCATACTATACACAGCAGCTTCTTGCGATGAATGATTCTGTTATAGAGCTTACGCAGTTTAAGTTTTTGCAAGCGTATATCTACCAGATACAAAACAACGAACCAGCTTTCATGAGTTATATGAATAAAATCGTTTCAGATTTAAAAGAGGAAGCGGAGTTAAGTCCTGGACTAGAGAAACAAGATGAGCATCTCTCCAACTATCTTCGTGCAGGTATGCATGTGTGGCATCCTGACAAGTTTGAGAACAAACTTGCAAAAGCCAAAGAGTATCTGAGTGAAGAAAACTACAATGAGATAGCCTATTCTTGGGCAGTAAACAACAGTGCTTATGAAAAAAGTTTCAAAATCTACCATAAGATGAACAAAAAAGAGTTGTGGGTAAGGTTTAGCAACGATACCATTGCGCAAGACCATACTGGGATTGAAAATCTGATGGATTGGTACTTGGAGAGCCTCTCCATGGGTGATGTGTCGCAAGCATCTTATAAAGATGGACAAAAAGCACTCTCTCAAACGATTACATTTGAGGGCTTACTGACAAACGATGATAACCAGAATGCTTACATACAACACAGAGATTTGAGCAAAGAGCGTTCAGATTTGTTTGAAACAAAACTTGCCCACTCCAACAGAGACCCATTGGTGCAAAAATCTTCACAGTTGCAAAATCGTGCTTATTTGCAAAAAGGGTACTATCTTTATACTGGATTTGACTATTTTTCTAACTCTACTTTGAATGAGAGGTTGCTCCAAAATGTTCCACAGCATACACTTGAAGCTGATATGGGGCTAAGAAAGATATACGACAGAGGGTATCTGGAGGGGCATGTGGAGTTCCATGACTCTATGGAGAGCTATTTGGGCTTCTCTCTTTTAGGGCATTACCAGTGGAGTACGGACATCATAACGGATATGGCATTTGCGAAAAATGCAAATGCGACTGAGGCTACACAGCTTCTTTTGGGCGGCAAAAAAGATATGCTCTCTTTAAACCTGCTTTGGAATTTTCTGGACTCCACCTCTTTTGAAGTTTTGTATGAGCAAAGCCGCTATGCTTCACAAGACGGAGTTCATCTAGGTAATGGAGCATATACCCGCTACTCTCTTAACAGGCAGATAAGAAACGGCTATCCAGATATGAGGGTAGGTCTTTTTCATGATGTAGGCAGATACAATGAGCAATCGGACTCTAAAGGCGTTATAGATAAACTGCAAATTCAAAACAATCCTGTATTGCCAGAAAATTTCGCCAATATAGGGTTGAGTTTTGCTTATGGAATGGCAAACGCTGAAGCATATACTCGTGTATGGCGACCATATTTTGAATTTTACCCTTACTACAACAAGACTTTAGGCGACTACACATACGGTGCAATCGCAGGATATGGCGGCAAGGTATGGCATCAAGACCACATGTCCGTAGGTGCTTCTTATACAGACTCTGTAAACGGTGTCGGCGGAAACTCTTTTGAACTGTTTTTAAAATACCAATTTATGTACTACCATCCTTAAAAAAGAAAAAAGAGAGCTTAATGAATTGTTACTATTGTTGTAGATTTCTGTTTGTGTTTTTGTTTTTCACTGCATCACTTTTTGGTGCGCTTACAGATAAAAGCGTTATGGTTTACTATGGAAAAAATATCTCCTATCCAATGGTTGGGAGTGCTGATTATATTATCGTGCAGCCTGAGCTTATCAACACAAAGAGCCATGGTTTTGGCGTTTACAAAGAAAAAATGTACGCATATGTAAGTGTTGGTGAGATAGACAGAAACATCAAAGAGTATAAAAATATACAAAAAAGCTGGATACTCGCCGAGAACAAAGCGTGGGCAAGTGATGTTTTGGATATAAAAAATGAAGAGTATCAAAAGTATCTCTTTGAAGTGATGATAGAACCCAGAATGAAAGCTGGGTTTAAAAACTTCTTTTTTGACACACTGGACTCTTATCAGTTGGCATGCAAAACAAAAGAAGACAGAGCGGCAAACGAGAAGGCTCTAGCCTCTTTTATAAACCTTTTTCATCAAAAGTATCCAGATGCAAAGCTAATCATCAACCGTGGTTTTGAAATCATCGAGAGTGTCCATGAGGCAGTGGAAGCGGTTTTGTTTGAATCCTACTTCATGGGAGTTGGCGGCGAAAAACTAGCTTACAAAGAGGTCACGGATGAAGATAGAAAATGGCTTGATATTCATATAAATAAAATAAAATCATACGGCAAAGATGTCATAAGTTTGGAGTATTTGGACCAAAAAGATATGGCAAAGGCATCAGCTATTGTAGAAAAAGTAAAATCACGTGGAATGATTCCTTATGTTGCAAACCGTGAGCTTGACATGTATGGCATCTCTTCTAAAAATGCCATGAAACGTGAAGTTCTGACTTTGGTTAGTGAGGAAAAATACGACAAAGTATATAGTGACGCACATCGGTATGGTGCTTTGGTGTTGGAGTATATGGGCTACATCCAAAAGCTGCATGACGTTAGAAAAGCTTTGCCTAAAATCGATGAGATACGACACTATGCGGGTGTTATCGTCTGGCTTGATGATGAGTACAAAGACCCAGAAAAGTTGATGTTATGGGTAAAAAGTGTAGCGTCACTTGGGATAAAAGTAGCGTTTGTGGATAATTTTGGAGCAAAAACAGATGATCCTGCTTTGGAGATTTTGGGTATCAGCATAGATAAAAACGTAAAAAATATAAAGAAAATTCTACATCGGCATGCTATGATGGGTTTTGAAATTCAACCATCCTACCCACGCTCCTCCATGCAAATTTACTCAAAAATCAAAGAACCTTTACTCGTTTATGAAAATACAGACGGCACAACAACCGCTCCCGCAGCACTAACAGAGTGGGGAGGGTATGCACTCAAAGAGGCAAATATGTTGAGCATGAACGAGGATCATTTATGGGTTATAAACCCTTTTGAGTTTTTTGCCTCTGCACTCGGTCTTAAACCTCTTTTAGTACCAGACCCAACAACCCAAAATGGAAACAGACTGCTTTTTTCACATATAGACGGAGATGGAATTATGAACAGAGTTGAGGGAAACTCTGAACATTTTTCTGGCGAGGTGGTTTTAGAAGATATTTTAAAAAAATACAAGATACCTCACTCTGTCTCTCTTGTAGGCGCAGAGATTGACAAGAATGGACTCTACCCAGACATAGCGGACAAACTACAAGCTATCTCAAAAGAGATGTATAAACTCGAAAATGTAGAAGGGGCGACACACACTTTTACACACCCTTTTATATGGGGAAAAATTGTAAACAACACACTGGACGAACAGTACAGACTTAAAGTAAAAGGTTATAGTTTTTCCATAGAGCGGGAGATTTCTCAAACGCTTGATGATATAAGCTCTCAGCTCTCACCGACACATAAACCCAAAGCAAAAACAGTTTTTTGGTCAGGAGATTGTTTGCCGCAAGAAGATGTGTTGGAGTATGTTTACTCACATGATATTTTAAATATAAATGGCGGAGATACCCAGATAACAAAGATGAACCCTTGGCTCTCAAACATAGCATCGTTTGGTGTAGAGAGAGGAAGCTACTATCAGATATATACAGGCGCACAAAATGAAAATATATATACAAATAACTGGTTAGGACCATTTTGTGGCTTTAAAAGGGTTGTCCAGACATTTGAACTTACCAACTCTCCACGCAGATTTAAGCCCATAGATATCTACTACCACATGTACTCTGGTTCAAAAATGGCTTCACTTAAAGCGTTAGAGTATGTATTTGACTGGGCTATAAAACAGGATGTTATGCCTATCTTTACCTCCGAGTATATCCCTAAAGTGATGGACTTCTACACCGTTTCAATGGCAAATGATGGTGATGAGTGGTTGGTGGAGGGTATGAGGGATTTAAAAACGCTCCGCATAGAGAAAAAAGAGGCATCCGTTGACTTTGAATACTCCAAATCAACGGCAGGCTTAAAACATTTTGAAAATCACACCTATCTTAGTTTGGGTAATTCGCAGAAGCACTTTATAAAGGTAGATAAAAGCAAGGGTTACAAAAAAAGGAGCTATCTTGTCTCTTCCAACGCTAACATTACAGAGCATAAAAGTGAATCAAAGTCACAAAGCATCTCTTTTGACGGACATGTAGATTTGCGGCTAAGTTTTAGGATACAAGATAACTGCAAACTAACCTCCCAACCACAAGCAAGCCAGATACGCAAAGATAAAGAGATAACCTTTCTGGAGTATAAAGGTGTGAAAAAGGCGGGTATAAGCATTGTTTGCGAGTGAAAATAAAAGTGTAGCAATTGCTCTGTTTTTCTACAAATTATTGACAATTATACACCGTGCGGTGTATAATTTTAAAAAGGATACTCATGCATAGAATACAAACAAGTTTGCGTCTTGATGCCGATAAATTTTTGGAAGCAAAAGAGATACTTAAAAATCTCGGACTAAATTTTACTGATGCAGTCAATATTTTTACAAGTCTGGTCGTTGCAAACAAAGGGTTGCCTTTTGAAGTAAAAATGCCAAGCAAAAAGCTTCAAAAATCTATGGATGAGCTAGAAAATAGAGACGGCAAAAGCTTTAAAAACGTAGATGAACTTTTTGAAGATTTAGACAATTAATGTACACTCTTTTTAGAACAACATCTTTTAAAAAACAGTATAAAAAACTATCTCTCGTTGAGCAACAGTTATTAAAAGAGGTAGTTGCTATTTTAGCAGATGGTAAACAGCTTGACCAAAAATACAAAGATCATAAGTTAATAGGCAATTTTAAAGACTTGAGAGAATGCCATATAAAACCAGATCTTCTTTTGATATATAAAATAGATAACGATATTTTAGAATTAGTTCTCGTTCAAGTCGGAAATCACGGTTCTCTTTTTAACTAATAGGTAAGAGACGACAATCTATATTTTAGAGTCATACCCGTCTGGATTTTGTGATTGCCATCTCCAACTGTCTTCACACATCTCTTCTACCCCTTTTTGGGCTCTCCAGCCTAAAACTTCAAACGCATAGCTAGGGTCTGCAAAACATTTTGCTACATCGCCAGCTCTTCTTGGTGCTATTTTGTAAGGGACTTTTTTGCCAGATGCTTTTTCAAATGCTTTTACCATGTCCAAAACAGAGTAACCCTTTCCCGTACCGAGATTGACGGTAAGCACATTTTGTACGTTGTCCATATTTTGCAACGCTTTGACATGTCCAAGTGCTAAATCTACAACATGGATATAGTCTCTGACACCCGTACCGTCATGTGTATCATAGTCATCGCCAAAAACGCTTAAAAACTCTCTTTTTTGTACCGCCGTTTGTGAAATGAATGGCATGAGGTTGTTTGGTATGCCGTTTGGGTCTTCCCCTATTAAGCCAGATTTGTGTGCGCCAACTGGGTTGAAGTAGCGAAGAAGTATGATTTTGTACTCATTGTCGCTTACATATAAATCACGCAAAATCTCCTCTATAAAGAGTTTTGTTCTGCCATAAGGGTTTGTTGCAGAGAGTGGAAAATCCTCTTTGATTGGCGTTGTGTGCGGGTCGCCATAGACAGTAGCCGATGAGCTAAATACTATTTTTTTGCAGTTGTTTTCCTGCATAACTTGGCATAAAACCAACGTTCCGCTGATGTTGTTGTCGTAGTAGTGCAGAGGTATAGTAACTGATTCGCCAACCGCTTTTAAACCAGCAAAATGAATCACAGAATCAATCTTATAGGTATCAAAAACACTCTGCAAATCCTGCTTGTTGCGTATGTCTCCCTGATAAAATGGGATTTTTTTGCCGATGATTTTTTCTACTCTTGCCAAACTCTCTTGAGAGGAGTTGCATAGATTGTCAAAAACTACAAAATCAAAACCCGCTTCATGTAGAGATATGCACGTGTGTGAGCCGATATAACCAGCTCCCCCTGTTACTAAGACCATAAAATCTCCTACCCTGTTAATGTGAGTTTTATTGTACAAAGAATATACTTAGATATGATAAAAATCATTAAAAAAATGCTCTTAGAGCCACTTTTTCATTTTCTGCTTGTTGGTTTTGCCTTGTATCTTTTTTATGAAAGCGTCTCAGCCAAAGAGGTGCGAAGTGCCAATGTCATTGAGATTTCGCAGGAGGAACTGGGAGAGATAGAGGCACAGCACAAAAAAGAGTTTCAAACTGACATAAGCCAAAGGGAGCGAGAGGCTCTCGTACAAAAAAAATATTATGAGAAGATACTTTTAAACGAGGCTTACTCACTTGGGCTTGAGAGACAGGATAAAGAGATTGCCAAAAGATTGCTCTCACAGATGCAGCATATCTTAAGAGGTGTGGCGGTGGCAGAGCCGAGTGAGGAGCTTCTTAAGAACTACTTTAAAAAACACAAAAACGACTACTCAGTTGTCAATACTCTCTCTTTTTCTCACATCTATTTTTCAAACTCTCAAGGGGTTGGCGATACTCTCAAAACATTGCAGATAGCAGATGTAAAACCGCATGACGCAGCCTTCTTTGGCGAACAAACTACTGCAAATCATATAAAAAACATCACTTTTGATGATGCAAAAGAGGTGTTTGGAAGTTATTTTACTCTTAAGCTTTTTAACTTAAAACAGGGAAAGTGGCATAAGCCCATTCAGTCAAAAGATGGTGTGCATCTAGTCTATATAACGGACAAAAATGTCTCCGAAGCTTATGTTTTTGATGAGATTCAAGAGCGGGTTTATGATGATTATATGCAAGAAGCAAGAGAGACAAAAGAGAGTGAGGCATATAAAAAGATAAGCTCTCAATACCTGCTTGAAGTGAAGTAATGGTAGTAAAGTTCCTTCTTTTTTTTATGATTTTTATGGGCGAAATCCTCTTGGCTCATCAGACGGGTTTATCATTTGTGGATATAAAAGAGGATGATGAAAAAAAGATTTCTGTCGTCTATAAAAAACCTCTTGAAGATACACGGGCGACAGATATAGAGATTCGTTTTCCTTCAAAATGTGCCTATGTATCGCAAAACAGACAAGTTTTAGAAGATGGTTATGTGGTAAAGAGCTTTGCGTTGTGGTGTACGCAAGATGGTCTTGCAAACTCCCGTATTTGGGTTGAGGGGCTGGTCTCAAGCGATAGAGGTGTTTTGGTTCGTTATGAAAATGGCTCTCATGTTGAAAATGCGTTGCTTAGTGCCACCACGCCATTTATGCATGTGGATAAAAAAAGCGGAAATTTTGCTCTGGCACTTGAGTATATAAAACTGGGGATTGTCCATATTTGGGGCGGGTTTGACCATCTGCTTTTTGTACTCTCTTTGGTACTTTTGGCTCACAGCACAAAAGCTCTTTTGTATAGCATCACGGGTTTTACTCTTGCACACTCCATCACTCTTGCGTTTGGGGTTTTGGGTATCGTAAATGTCGCAGCGGCGTTTGTGGAAGCCATGATAGCTTTGAGTATCGTCTTTTTGGCACGGGAACTTGTGGTGCATGACGTAAACTCTCTTACCCGCAGAAAACTCGGACTCATCGCTTTTATCTTTGGTTTGCTCCACGGTTTTGGTTTTTCAAGCGTCCTAAAAAGCATAGGTCTGCCTCAAAATGAGATACCGCTCTCCCTGTTTTGCTTCAACCTCGGCATAGAGATAGGTCAGATTCTCTTCATAATTTTGATGAGTACCACTCTTGCAATGGCTCAAAAATATCTTTATGCAAACAAAGAAAAAACAAAAAAAAATCTTAGCTTACGGCATCGGCACAATCTCCTCTTTTTGGTTTGTCGAGAGAGTGCTAGCCTTTTAATTTGGTATAATAAACAAAAAAATAAAGGCGGATTTATGCGAAAAAAATCAAGAAGTGCATTTTCGCTAATAGAGCTTATGATAGTTGTCCTTATTTTGGGGTTGCTTGGGGCTATGGTTATGCCTAGTCTAACGGGTAGAGGTGAAGAGGCGAAGCGCAATCTTGTGTGTGTGCAGATGAAGAGTATCTACAACAGTTCGCTTGATATGTTTAAGATAGACAACGGCATGTACCCATCAACGGTGCTGGGGCTTGAGGCTCTCTCCCTAAACCCTGATGCGCAGCTCTATCCAAACTACTCAAAGGCGGGCTATTTCAAAGACGGAAAAATCCCAAAAGATTCTTGGGGCGGTAAGTTTATTTATGTAAATGATGAGGGCAAAATCGAGATTATCTCTTTGGGTGCTGACAAAAAAGAGGGCGGTACGGATGAATCCGCCGATATCAAAATGAGCGAGTGTAAATAGCACTTGAACAGAGGGGCATTTTCGCTTATAGAGCTGATGATAGTTGTGATGATTATGGGGGTGGTTTACACTCTCTCCATAAATGGACTTCAACGCTCAAGTAGCGGTGCGGCAAATGTGACGCTCTCAAACCTCAAAGAGTATATGCGCTCTTTGGAGTATAAAAAAAGTGTAAAGATTTTGTGTCTGGATGAGTGCAAACGTTGTGATATTTTGGTGGATGGAGCAAAGCATGAGAGTATGGAAAACTTTTTGGACAAAAGTGTCAAAACGTACAGATACGACTTTTTGCAAGGTGTTCATGAAGTCGCTTATGAGCCTTTTTTCAACAAAGATGACAAAGAAGAAAAAGTCTGTTTTTCCTACACTATCGACAAAAACTGGGTGGGTGAACAAGTGTTAGTGGAGTACAAAAACAGAGTTTATGACTTCTCGCCGTTCTTTGCTCCGACCTCTTCGTACGCCTCTATGCAAGATGCCATAAATGCAAAAGAGAAGCTGATTCAAGAAGTTCAAAAATGATATTTAAGTACAAAGGCATCGATGAGGCAGGAAACAGAGTAAGCGACAAAGTAGAAGCACTCTCTCTAAGCGAAGCAAAAAGCAAACTCAAAGCTAACAAAATCATCTATGAGAGCATCCAAGAGGAGAGCGTCTCCATTTTTGATGCGCTAAATGTGAGCATGCGTTACAAAATCAAGCCAAAAGAGTTAGCCTCGCTTTCACGTGAACTCTCCATGTATATCCGCTCAGGCATTACCATCGTTTCGGCACTCAAAATCATGCAGACACACTATGAAAAAAACAGAAAAATGAGGCTTTTTTTAAGTAGTGTAAGCACGCATCTTGATGAGGGAAAAAACCTCTATACGGCGTTAGAGTCCCAGAGGGTCGTGATACTTCCGGAGTTTTTCAAACACTCCATCAAAGTGAGCGAGAGCGGTGGAATGCTCGATGAGGTGCTTTTGGAGTTGTCACGCTTTTTGAGAGAGCAGGAGAAGATAACCAAAGAGATTAAGAGTGCATTTGCGTACCCGACTTTTATGATTTTTGTCTCTTTGGTCATGGTGGCGTTTATGCTCTCTTTTGTCGTGCCGCAGATTACGGGGATTTTTGAGAGTATGCACCAAGAACTCCCGACACCCACCAAGGCGGTTGTAGCGTTGGGGGATTTTTTTAGAGACAATATAAAGATTATATTTGCAAGCATAGTTCTCTTTGTCGCGGTATTTACGGTGCTGATGAAAAAGAGTTACGCTTTTGCTTACGGCGTGGACGGGTTAATTCTTAAACTCCCGTTTTTTGGAGAGATTGCCCAAAAAAGCGAGTTGGCACGTTTTTCTTACATGGCATCGCTTTTGACACGTTCGGGCGTACCTTTTGTGCAGACCATAAACTTGAGCGCAAATATCTTAAACAACCTTGTTTTAAAAGAGTTTTTTATCAACGCATCGACAAAAGTAGTTGAGGGAAAACTTCTCTCAAATGCCATCAACAGCTCCAAAACAAAGATAGACAACGCTTTTGTGCAAGCGATTGCGCTAGGGGAGGAGACCTCTCAAATCCAGAGCGTTTTGACTAACATCTCAGAACTCTATTTTGAAGAGAACCGTGAAAAAATCAGCCTGCTTCTGACCTTGCTTGAACCCGCACTCATGCTTGTTGTCGGTGGAAGTATAGGCTTTATCGTTGCGGCTATGCTGCTGCCGATTTTCTCCATGAGTATCGGTTGAGAGCCATGAAAAAACATCGTGCCATCGCACTTTTGGTTACAGTTTTTTTCATCATAGCCATAAGTATCCCTTTGGGTATCTCGCTAAAACAGGTAAAAGAGGCTTCTGGCGAGGTCGCAAGCGAGATTTTTATGTTGCAAAGCACTTTGGTTGTGGAGGATGTCTTAAACATTTTAAAAAACTCAAAAGAGCTTGAAGCGGTTGTGCAGGAGAGTGATGTAAAGGCTTTGTGGCATTTTCTCTCCAAAGTTACTTTTATTCCATTTCAAAGCAATGGTTTGGAAGTGAGCATTGAGATAGCAAGCGCACGTTCAAAATTTAACCCAAACACGCTCTTGGAGACAAACACGACACATCCTCTAGGTCTATATCTGAGTAATTTTGATATAAAAGAGGATTATGTCGCTCTCTTGCTTGATAACATTGGCGGTATAAAAGAAGATAACTCCTATAATAGCGATATATTTGAGCAAAATCCAACCCTTTTTCGGGACTACATCGTGTCGCAGAAACATTTAGATGAGATAAACAATTTTTACATGCAAAACAGCCATGAAAACGCTATCGCAAAGATAGATTTTGAAAAACTCTTCTACTTTTCTTCTCAAAAAAACTACTTTATAGATGTAAACTATGCGACAAAAGAGGTTTGGCGTTTGATGCTTGGATGTGGTGATGAGAGAGCAAAACAGCTCTTTAGCGGCGGCGGACTTTACGCAAAAGAGGAAGATTTGGCTTTGAGTGAAGCAGAGACGGAGATACTTAAGAGGTTTAAGACAACTTTTTATGAACCTCATCTGGATGTAAAGATTAGGATTGGCAGAAGCAACCAAAGTGCGTTTGTGAGATTTGAGTATGATATGAAAACTAAAAAGGGAAGCAATTTTGTTTATGAGATTTAACAGCAAATACAAAACCATCTTTGTGGACCCTCAAATGGTTCATGGAGAGATTGAAGAGAAGGTAAACGTCATCTTGTCTCCCACACTCTACTGGGTAAAAAAAGTCACTCTGCCCATCAAATATATCGGAGATGTAAAAAAAATCCTGCCATCCATCTTTGAAGACATCCTGCCAGTGGGCAATTACAGCTACAACGCCTATAAAAAGGGAGAAGAGTTTTTTGTTTTTGCGTATGATGACAGACTTATCTTAGAGACACTTGCGCAAAGGGGCATCAGCACTTCAAACATAGCAAATGTCTATCTTGCGCAGAGTGAATTTGCAAATTTTGAGGGTGCGTTTATGGTAAATGGGGCGCAAAGCATGTACCTCAAAGATGATGTACTCATCCTTGTTCCGAGTGCTTTTGTCAACAAGAGCGAGCCTTTGGATATGCAGAGTGTAGTTTTGTCGCCGCACGCCATCTCTCTTGCGCAGTTTGGGCATATCGTGGAGACAAAAAGTTTTTATAAAATAGCCGCTATTTTTGCTCTGCTTATCTTTTTGCTTGCAGCTGAGTGGTTTGTAACGGTACAAAAAATAGATGATGTAGAGGAGCTAAAGGCAGCTCTTTTTACAAAAGAGGGTGCGAAATCTACCATGTTTGAGAATAATGCCATTCTTAAACAACAAAGAAGTATCCATCAAAAACAGACAAAACTTAGAGAGTGCATCTCTTTGGTTCTCTCCACGCAACTTGCCAAAAATGAGATACTCAAAGAGATAAAGATGAAAGATGGTGGTTTTATGGCAGAGTTTAGCGTACTCTCTCCCACAACAAGTGCCATGATAGAAAACGAACTAAAAAAGAGCGGCTTGAACTATAAGAGTGTAAAAGAGAGTGAATTTTGGCGTTTGGAGGTTTGGCTATGAAGCGTTTAAACCCTCTGTATGTCGGAGTAGCGTTGGTCTCTTTACTTCTCTTTTTTGCCCTAAAACTCAGCGGTGTCAAAGAGGAGCTTGCACTTGCCAAAGAGGAGTACAAAGAGAGTGCGCTTGCCATAAATGAGTTAAGTTCTCTCAAAGGTGCTTATCTGGGTAAAGAGGAGGTAAAAAAATCTTTGCAGAGGATTTTGACGCACTCTTCGCTCAAGGGTGCAAATATTGAACAAAAACTAAAAACCAACTCCATCATGCTAAGTGCCTCAAGTATTGACAAAGAGTCGCTCAACTCACTCATGAGCAAACTTTTAAACGGTGCGTATGAGATAGGCACTCTAAATATAAAAAAGCTTAGCGACAATAAAGCAAGCCTTGAAGTGGAGATACAATGGTAGGGAGATTTTTGAGATTTTTCGCATATTTTGCGTTTTTTGTTTTAGCACTAATCTTTTTTGCCCCAAAAGCTGGAATGTACTATCTTTTAGAACATGAACTAAAAACTTATGATGTTCTCATCTCTGGCGAAACACTCCAAGAGAGTGGTTTTGGTCTGAACATAAAAGATGCCCATGTTTTTGTAAAGTCCATAGAGGGTGCGGCTATAAA
Source organism: Sulfurimonas sp. (assembly GCA_030247515.1). Taxonomy (GTDB): domain Bacteria; phylum Campylobacterota; class Campylobacteria; order Campylobacterales; family Sulfurimonadaceae; genus Sulfurimonas. The sequence goes on from JAOTSA010000001.1 coordinate 40,785, forward strand.
AGAGTGTGACATCACACTTCTGCTTCTTTACAACACCATAAACGCAAAGGAGATTACGCTCTCTCAAAGTCTCAAATCTTTTGTGCCGCTCAAAATAGATACCGTGCAAATTTCGCATACTATCTTAAACCCACTTCACATAAAACTCCACGCAGATGGTGAGTTTGGCAGAGCGGAGGTCTCTTTGCATATTTTTGAAAAAACTCTTCATGCAGAGTTGATGCCCTCTGAAATCATGAACAAAGAGTACAAAAACTCACTCACGGAGTTCACAAAATCAGAAAATGGAGGATTGGTGTATGATAAAAGTTTCTAACTCTCCATTTTTACAGATTTTTGCAAAACTGCTTCTGCTTCTTGTTGCGGCAAAGGGCGTTTCACTTCTGTTGTTATGGTTGTTGCCAAGCGATGGCGTTGAGCTTGCTATGCAAAAAAACTATAAGCCAAAATACCAAAAAGTAGAGTTTGAAAACATGATACGCTCGCCTTTTGGCATGCAAGAAAAAGGGACATCCCAAAGTGTCTCAAACACAACAAACATCACAAATATGGTACTAAAGGGACTTTACGGCAAAGGAAAATATGGCTATATCATAGTCGCACTTAAAGAGTCTGCCGACAAAACCTCTATCGTTGCAGTGGGTGAAGAGTTTTTGGGCTTTACGCTTCACTCTATTGCGCCGATGAGTGTCATATTTACAAAAGTGGGCAGGGAATATACTCTTGAACTTGAAAAAACTCCATCAAGCGGTACTCTCTTTAAGCGTGAAAATGGGGCTTGTAGCGAGGGAGTTGCGCCAAAGAGCATATTGAGGGATGATATAGCCCTATATATAAAAAATCCTCAAGAGATTTGGAAGGAGATTTCCATTGTTGAGGTAAAAAATGGTGAAGAGATAGAGGGTTTTAGGGTCACAAGAGTAGCTAAAAATTCAAAAATTGCATCATTGGGATTGCAAAAGGGCGATGTTATCATCAAAGCAAACAACACCCAGCTAAAATCATACAAAGATGTTATGGAAGTTTATAGCAGTTTAGACAAATCAGAAGCGGTTCAGATGGTTGTTTTGCGAGAAAATCAAGAAGTGGAGTTGGTATATGAGATTCATTAAGGCAATTTTTTTAACAGTAGTGTTTGTTCTAAGTTTATCGGCACGAGAAGAGGTAAATGTCAACTTCTCTAACCTTGAGATTGGCGATTTTATCAAACTTGTCTCAAAAATCACAAACAAAAATATACTTGTAAACAACAAAGTCAGCGGCACGGTAGATTTTATAAGTGCAACGCCTATTTATGATGATGAGCTTATGAGCATTCTTGTCTCTGTTTTGGAGTCAAAAGGTTTTACGCTTGTAGAAGACGGCTCTTTGTATGAGATAGTCCGAGCATCCGATGCAGCACAGCATAACGCAAGAGTCGTCCGCCCTGAAGTAAGAGTGGGTGGCTCTTTGATGGTGACGCAGGCGATTGTGGTAAAGGGCGAAAATGTCGATGTTGTTGCCGCAAAAATCCGCTATCTCATCTCCAAAAATGCCAAACTTATGACGATGAAAGAGAGCAACACCATGCTCATAACGGACTATCCAAAAAACATCGAAACCATCAAACAAGTCATCGGCGATATAGATACAAACAGTGCGATGATAGTAAAAATAGTCCCCATCAAAAACACAGAGGGGAAAAAACTTCAGGCAAAATTAGCCGATATCAGCAAATCTATCTTCAATGAAAAAATAGATACGGAAGCGGTAAAAATCATCCATGATGAGAGTACGAACTCCATTATCGTTGTCGGAAACCAAAAAAATGTAAAAAAAGTTCAGGAGTTGATTGGAAGGCTTGATGTTGAATCCAACAATGCAAACTCTCTGCAACTCTTTACTCTTAAAAATTCAGATGCAAAAACAGTGCTTGCAACACTTAACGATATCGTCTCAAAGCAAACTTTCTTAGACCCAGCCATGAAGCCAAACATCTCTTCAAACGAGGAGATAAACGCTATCATAGTTGTAGGCGACCCGCAGGTTGTAAAGAGTATAAAAACACTTGTTGATGAGCTTGACAAAGAGAAATATCAGGTCTATGTGCAGGCAAGAATCATAAATATCTATAAGAAAAATGCGCTTGATTTGGGCATAAAATACGGATTTGACGGTGCCGCCGTCTCTTCTAGCGGGGGCTTATACTCACTCTCAACAAGCCTTGGCGGAAGCTCTATGCCACTGTCTGAAAAACTATATGGGTTTGTCTCAACTCCCGCTGATTTGGGGCGTGCGTTTGCTCTTGGTGCGGCGATTGACTTTTTAGAGAAAAATGATGCTTCCAAATCCATCTCCAACCCCTCAATCTTGTGCGTAAACAACAAAGAGTCCTCCATCTATGTCGGACAGACTATCTCTATCTCAACGGGAAGTATCTCAAACTCAACTCTTGGCGGCGGGCTGACAAGCAGCTATAAAAGAGAGGATGTCGGTTTGACGCTAAAAATCAAGCCCCGTGTTTCAGAAAAAGACAAAGTTACTTTAGAGGTGGAGACTGTTTTAGAAAATGTTGACAGTTACGGCAATGTACTTACGGGAGAGCAGCCTGTAACGTCCAAACAAGAGGTAAAAACGCAGACAATTTTACGCCATGGAGAGAGCGTAATCATCGGTGGACTTGTCAAAAACACTACAAGCAACAAGGTCGATAAGATACCTCTTCTTGGCGATATCCCGCTTATCGGAGAGTACCTCTTTACATCGACTTCCAAAAGTGATGAAGAGACAAATCTGGTCGTTGTTTTGACGCCTTACGTGATTGATAAAAGCTCCCAGCTCTCTAAGCTTCAAGAGGAGCTTGGTTTGGTTGCAAAACTGCAACAAGATTACAACATAGAGGCGTTTGAAAAACTGGAAAAAAATGCAAAGAAAAAGCAACAACCATCCGAGGCAAAAGAGTAATGCTAAACCTCGAACCTCTGCACAATCTCAAACTTGAAGTAAGTGAAGTTGAAGGGCTAAACACAGAACTTTGTCTGAAAAACTATCTGCTTTTTTCAGAGCTTCACGGAGAAGTCGCCGCATTTATGTGTGAACGCTATCTTGTTGAGGCGAGTAACTACTACACAAAACTAGCGCAAAAATTTCCTCTTTATATCCTTGATGAAGACTCATACGACAGGCTTTACAACCGCTTTTTGGAGCTTAGAACAGATAAAACAATGGAGCGCATGCAAGAGGAGGGTCATGGCAAAACAGAGGATGAAGATATCTCTTTGACCGATTTTTTGCGAACCTCTTCAGATATTCTTACAAGTGAAGAGTCTGCACCCATCATCAAGTTTGTAAATGCTCTTTTTTATCAAGCTATCAAAAAGCGTGCCTCGGATATCCATATAGAGGTGCAGGAAAAACGTGGTGAAGTCCGTTTTCGTATCGACGGTATGCTTCTCAAAAATGCAGATTTGGACAAAAAAGTTGTCAATCTCATCATCAGCCGCATAAAAGTTATCTCCAACCTCGATATCTCCGAAAAACGCATCCCTCAAGACGGGCGCACACAGATAAAGATTGCGGGCGAATCGCTTGACGTGCGTGTCTCTGTTCTGCCGACTTTTTATGGAGAGAGAGTGGTTATGAGACTGCTTATGCAAAGCTCTCAGATACCCAGCATTGATGAGCTGGGCTTTAACAACAAACTTATAGGCGATATGAAAAAACTCTTACGCTCCTCTCATGGCATCATTTTGGTAACAGGACCAACGGGGAGCGGCAAAACAACCTCTCTTCACTCATTTTTGCGTGAAGTAGAATCGCCAGAACTCAACCTTATAACAGTTGAAGACCCAGTGGAGTACAAATCTGACAATATCTCGCAAATTCAGGTAAATGAGAAAGTGGGACTAACTTTTGCATCTGCACTCCGTTCCATTTTGCGTCAAGACCCTGATGTTATCATGATAGGAGAGATTCGTGACGAGGAGACGGCGAGCATTGCCGTACGTGCCGCACTTACGGGTCATTTGGTTTTCTCAACTCTACATACAAACTCCGCTGCCGCAACCATCTCAAGGCTTACCGACATGGGAGTAGAACCGTTTCTCATCTCCTCCTCGCTCCTTGGCATCTTAGCGCAAAGACTTGTCCGTATCTTGTGTGATGAGTGCAAGGAAGAGGACGCTATCGCCAAAGAGTTTGCAGATGATTATAAACTTGCAAGCGGTGCGAAAATTTACAAGGCATGCGGATGCAAAGCGTGTAAATACAGCGGTTACACAGGTCGCCGCTCTATCGGAGAACTTCTGGTCATGAGTGACAAAGTGCGTGATTTGCTCAAAACAACAACAGACGAACACTCCATCCAAAAGGCACTTCAAGCAGATGGGCTTCAAAGCATAGCAACACAATTACGACAGATGCTCTTAGCGGGTCAAACCTCCTTAGATGAAGCTATACGCATCGGCTTAGGGCATGCGTAAAGGTTTTACTCTTATAGAGGTTATGATTGCAGGGATGATAATCTCTGTAGTCATTTTGGGGCTTATACAGCTCTTTGCAAACAATACGCACACTTTTATGCAACTGGATAAGAAAGTTCACCACAACCACTATCTCTCTGCACTTTTGGCAACTCAAAAGTATGGTTTTGAAAGCAAAACAACAACAATGCATGAACTCTTAAATGAGTTTGATATGGAAGATGATTTAAGGCGTGAATTGAAAAATATAAAAGTTGATTTGGCATATCAGAAGCTTGAAGTAGTTGATTTGAAAAAGTCAGATATGGTTTTTGAGATAGGCAAAAGTCTCTTAAAGTTTGACGATACGTCTCTTTCGCTCATACGGGTAAAACTTCAATGAGAAGGGCGTTTACGCTTATAGAGATGATGGTTTCCATCACTATTTTAGCCATTATGATGGTTTACCTCTACCAAAGTTACGCTTCACTCAACAGCTCAAACACACTGCTCCAAAGGGCAACCGACAACATAAAAGAGATAGAACTTAAAAAGAGAGTTGTTTTTTTGGATTTCTCTTTAGCTCTAAAAAGCGACGCAAAAGGTCATCTGAACATACTCAACCAAAGCGCAGAGGAAGATGTAGTTGTTATGCAAAGTAGCCACTCTCTGCACAAGCGTCACAACCCTTACGTGGGGTATCTGGTAAAAAATAAAAAACTTTACCGCATAGAATCGCTCAAGCCTTTAAACAGATATCCTTTGGGAGTTGAGAGCGAATTTGAAGCAGATATGCTCGGAGAGGTAAAGAGTTTTAGAGTTTATAAAAACAAGCCAAAAGAAGATAACGCTTCAGAGGCTTATTTGGTTCATATAGATTTTGAAAAAGAGGAAGATATTTTACTCAAGGTAAAAATGCTTAACCAGTAGTGCTAAACCAAAAAGAGAGTTACTCTTTTGGCTCTAACTTGCTTTTTGCTGATTTGATGGCAGTTCCAAGTGCAGTTTTGGCGATTCCCCAAGCTTCAATCCCTACTCTTTTTGCCTCTTTTGCAGTTTCAGATTTGAGCGCAGTGTCTGCTTTTTTAACCGCAGTTTTTGCCAAAGTAGAAAACCTGTCTCTCATGACACCCGCCGTCTCTTTAGAGATATGGATAAGCTCTTCAAGGTCATAGCGCATCTTTTTGTTAAGCTCTAAAAGAATTTTTCCTATGACGGGGTCACTCTCATTCGCCTGTGTCTGAACAACTTGTAAAAAGAGCGTGTCAGTCTGGTTCAAATCCTCCATAATAGTGTCATAATCTTCTATAAGAATATGTTTTGCTTCAAGCGGCATGTATGCTAGTCTTCTTTTAAATCTATCAATCGACTCAAGTAAACCTGCTCTCATCCCTCTTAGAGTTGCTTCCAAAATATCCTCAGAGATATTTGGCGATGCCTCTGCAATCTCTATGCTTGAGTGCAAGATGGTAGAGAGGATTTTTCTTACACGTATGGTGTTAAGAGTTCCCTCTTTGATAGTTTCAAAAGTCAGCTCACGCACTATCTCTTGAATCATATTTTTTGCTTCAGAATCCTTTGACTTCTCAAGCGCCGTGATGATAGCTCCCTCAACAGTCTCGCTCAGTATATCAAAAAGGTCAATAGACTGAAGCTTTGCTTGATGCAGTTTTGAGAGTGTAAGCGCATCATCTTTTTCGATAAGAGACTCAATCTCATCAAAAATCGCATATTTTGCCTCTTGAAGTTCACTCTGTTTTTTTTGAATGTTTTTTTCAAGAAGCTCTTTTTGTACCAAAAGTTCAGCAAGTGTGTCGTGCAGCTCTTTTGTTTTCGCCCCTACAATACTCTCTGTAACCTCTTTGATCTCATGCAGATCCATATTTTTAAACGCTATTGTGTGCAACTCTTGTAAACTCATTGTAAACTCCTTTTAAAGTACCATTTTTATTTGTTGATGCGCTTTTAATGCCTCATAGATGAAGTTTCTATCATCTTCGTTGTGGACAAGCATGTCAAGATTCATGCTTACATACTTGCCGCTTTTAGAATTTTTTGAGTGCGAGAGTTTGTGTTCTCTTTCACTGATAACATCCCGAATCGCCTGCTTCAAAGCCTCCACTTCACTAGATATAAGCTTATATGACCAGCTACATGGATACTCAAGTTCTAGTTTTTGGTCTCTAGCGTTTAAAATCTCCACTTTTCCCTCCTGACTTTTCTTCTAACTGTACGTTGCGGATAATCATCCCCTTGTCAATCGCTTTGACCATATCATAAATAGTTAAAAGCCCTATGCTCACTCCCGTCAGTGCTTCCATCTCCACTCCAGTTTGCCCCGTAAGCTTTGCAGTAACTGTGAGCTTAAACCCAGGAAGTTCACTAAGCTCTTCAACATCGCAGTTAATCCCACTTAAGTTGAGCGGATGGCACATCGGTATGAGTTCACTCGTCTTTTTTGTCCCCATGATAGCGGCGATTACCGCTGTTTGAAGCACAGGTCCTTTTTTTGTTTTTTGGCTCACGATAGCATCATAAGCATCTTGGCTCATCTCTATGATACCGCTAGCAACAGCAACACGAGTGGTAGAGTTTTTTTCACTCACATCGACCATTTTTGGTCTATCTTTCTCATCTAAATGGGTTAAGTTCATCTTTTTTCCAATTGAAATTTATCTTTATTATAACCTATCGTTAGCCAATTTTGCTAATGCCTCTTTATACTCATGCGGATGGTTGAGGTTTAAAAACGGCTTTTCATCTTCAAAATCAACAAACAGAGTTTTTGCACTTTTTAGCAAAAATCCAAGTTTATGATTATTTTCTTGAAGCATCATCTCAAATTTTGGTGCTAGTGTGCGGTGATAGATACCGCACATAGGCTGAATGCCGCTTTGAGTTGCGGCGATAGTTGCATCATTATCTGCCGTGTCTGCATCTAAAAGCTTTTCTATCTCACTTTTAGAGACAAATGGAGTGTCAACACTAATTGCAAAAAATCTATCGCATTTTAAAGTCTCAAAAATAGCTACAAATCCCGCCGTGGGTGCATAAGTCAAAGAGGTTTTGGCATCTTCTATAAAAGAGGCTTGAAAATGAAATTTTGATTTGTCTTTGCAAGATATATATACATTTTTGAAAATTTTTGAGAGATGATGGAGTTGAAACTCTGTTAGTGTGGAGAAAGAGCCAAAAGGGAGAAGAGATTTGTCCTCTCCCATCCGACTTGATTTGCCACCTGCAAAGATAATGCAAGGGATGTCAAACATCTATTTTTTTAGCAATTCTGCTTCGATTCTTCTGTTTTGAGCTTTGCCCTCTTTAGTGTCATTAGACGCTACAGGAGCTTTTTCGCCCATACCTTTTGAAGATACTCTGCTTGCGTCAATACCCTCTTTGATGATTAGGTTTTTAACTGCATTTGCTCTGTTGTCAGATAAAGTTTGGTTGCTCTTGTCGCTTCCAACACTGTCTGTGTGACCTACGATTTTTGCATCATAGTTTGGCATATCTTTTAAGAAGCTTGCAAACTCTTTGATTTTTGACATATACGCATCGCCTACTTTGTAAGAGTTGTTTTCAAAATTCACATGTAGATTTACTAAAACTGAACATCCGTCATTGTCAACTTTATGTCCTGCAGGTGTTTTTGGACACTTGTCTTTAGAGTTAAGTACGCCATCTTTGTCATCATCGCCATCAACTGGTTTTGGAGCTGGAGCAGGAGCTGGTGCTGGAGTTGGAGCAGGTGCTACAACAGGTGCTGGAGCAGCAACTGGAGCAGGTGCAGCAACAACTGGCTGTGCTTTTGGACCAAATGCAACGTTTAGACCTGCTAAAAGTGCAAGATTGTTATCCAATCTGCCGTTGTTGTTTTTTGACATATAAAGAGACTCTACTTTAAGAGCGATTGCATCAGTAAATGGAACTTTTGCTCCGATACCTACGTTTGCAAAAACACTGTCTTTATTTCCACCAAAATGCTTGTCTATAGTCTCATAACCAAGACCTACTTTTGCAAGAGGTATAATCATGCCAAGCTTGCTATACTCATAAACACCGCTCATAGCTATACGGTAGATGTCTGTATCGATTGTAGAATTTTCATAATCGGCATCTGTATAGAGTACGCTTAATTCAGGCTTTAAGAGTGAGTTACAACCATTGTACTGTAGTTGCGCACCATAAAGAGTCTGATTTTTTAACTCTAAATTTCCCTCAGCTATGTTATAGCCAACAACAGGTGTAACCTCATAGTTATACTCCTGTGCCATTAACAGACTGCTCGCAAGAAGTGCTGAAATCAGTAGTGTTTTTCTCATTTTTTGTATCCTTTATATTTTTTGGAATTTTAGCAGTTGCCCTCTTAAGATAAGTATAACTTAAGAGATTAATTTGCTATTTGTATCTATCTAGGGTCGCTAATGTAACCATTAATCGCAGAGATTGCCGCAACCGCCGAGTTTGCAAGGTAAACTTTAGAGCTTCTGCTTCCCATACGACCGACAAAGTTGCGGTTTGTAGTAGAAACTGCTACTTCGTTGTCTCCCAAAATCCCCATATATCCGCCAAGACAAGCACCGCATGTTGGGTTGCTCACAACGCCACCCGCATCGACGATAATGTCGATATAGCCGAGTTTGTTCGCTTCTCTAAGTATCATCTGTGTCCCAGGGGTGACGATGAGACGAACATCTGGATGCACTCTTTTGCCCTTTAAAATCTCCGCCGCAACTTGCAAGTCACTTAGTCTGCCGTTTGTACAGCTCCCGATAAATGCCTGATCAATCTTGATTTTGTCACTTACCGCTTGAGAAACGCTATGCCCGTTAGACGGTAAAAATGGATAAGCGATAACAGGCTCAAGATTTGCAACATCTATCTCCAAAATCTGCACATAAGAAGCGTCTGCATCGGAGTGGTGGATTTTTGGCGTGCGTGCTAAGTTTTTATCGCTCAAAAATGCCTCTGTTGTTTCATCATAAGCGACAATCCCGCTTTTTGCACCCGCTTCAATCGCCATGTTACACATAGAAAATCTATCGTCCATTGTAAGGTGTTCGATGGTGCTTCCCGTAAACTCCAAAGTTCTGTAAAGCGCACCGTCCACTCCAATCATACGGATGATTTCAAGGATGATATCTTTGCCTGTCGTGTATTTGCCAGGTTTTCCGCTAAGAACCACTTTGATGGACTCTGGTACTTTAAACCAGTTTCCGCCTGTTACCATCGCAAATGCCAAGTCTGTTGAACCCATACCTGTTGAAAATGCCCCAAGTGCGCCGTGCGTACAAGTGTGGCTATCTGCACCGATGATAACATCCCCAGGGACAACAAGCCCTTTTTCAGGTAAAAGCGCATGCTCGATGCCCATATCTTTTTCATCAAAAAAGTTTTTTAGGTTATGTTTTTTAGCAAAATCACGGCTGATGCGTGCTTGATTTGCACTTGCTATATCTTTTGCGGGGATAAAGTGGTCAAGAACTATGGAAAAACCATCTGGATTTGCAAGTTTTGTTGCACCACTATCCTCAAAAGCCTTGATGGAAATAGGTGTCGTGATATCGTTTCCGATAACCATATCGATGTTACAGCGGATAATCTCTCCTGCATAAACAGCTTTACCTACATGCTCGGAAAATATTTTTTCAGTGATAGTTTGTCCCATAATATAGAGTTCCTTGGATTTTACTTCTTTATTTTTGGGATTATAGCATTTTTGTTTTTGTATATAATTTAACCCACAAAATGATACGATTGCAAAAAAAGTGACAAAACATGCAAAACAGCTACAAAAGAGTCGATGCACACCTCTCAAACCTCGGATACTGTACAAGAAGCGAAGCGAAGAAGTTTTTGAGTAAAAATGTGGTCTCCATAAACGGTGTTAGGGTTTTTGATGTACGAGAAAAGGCGCATCATAGCGATATCACGGTCTATGGCGAGAAGCTTGATGATGAAACTCTTGTACTGCTTATGCACAAACCAAGCGGCGTTGTCTGCTCACACAGTGATGGCGGCGCACTTATCTACGCTCTTCTTCCATTGCGTTGGCAGAGACGAAACCCAAAAATAGCAACCATCGGCAGACTTGATGCCGACACGACAGGGGCGATTTTGCTTACAGATGATGGCGCACTCAACCACAAGCTCACAAGCCCAAAAAGTGATGTCGCAAAACTCTATGAAGCGACACTTGCACAGCCACTAAGAGGCGATGAGGCAGAGATATTTGCCAGCGGTACGCTCATGCTTCATGGAGAGAAAAAACCGCTTTTGCCAGCGAAACTTGAAGTCGTAAGCGAGAGCGTAGCGAGGCTAGAGATTTGTGAGGGACGCTACCATCAAGTCAAGCGGATGTTTGGCGCAGTTGGAAACAGAGTTGTCGCACTCCATCGAGTGCGTTTTGGAGATTTTAGTGTGGAAGATTTAAAAGCAGGCGAGTATAAAAGAGTTTCGCTTTAGGCTATCTCATACTTGAGTGCTTTTTTTGTAAACTCAGCAGAACAGAAAAAAAGTGCCGCAAAAAGAGGATTTATGGTCGCACTCCCCTCTTGAAGTGTTTCAAAAATCTTTAGCTCAAACCCCTCTGCATTTTGTCCATCTTTTGCCACTATTTTAAACTCTACGGGTGCTAGTGTTTTAAGCATGGTGAGGGTTTTTTTCATCTTTTTTTCACTCTTTATGTCAAGAATATTGCGTCCAATCCCATCAGAACCATCACGCAAACGTACAACTTCTTCTAAAACATCAAATTTATCTTTAAAAATGATTTTGTTCCATGAGAGTCTAAGTCCTTTAGACTCCACTTTACACGAACTGTCTATAAGCGCATTTGGCTTTTTCTCTCTTATGGCTTCAATGAGAGCTAAAAGAGAGTTGACGCTCCCCGCTTTTGTGGCACACTCTTGCATCAACAGATGTAAACGCTTTTTTGTCTCTTCATTTTGTTTGTTGAAATTGCACATGAGGTTTTCCTGATTTTATAATATAATTATAATTATAGCTTAAATAGCGTGGAAGTATAATTCTGTTTAAGCATATCGTAATAACAAACTTATTACTATACGAAACTAAAAAGAGACAAAAATAGTCTTAATTAAAATGATTCTGGATGAGGCGAATATGAGAGTTTATTTAGATAACAACGCTACAACGATGGTTGACCCTTTGGTTGTAGAGGCAATGATGCCGTTTTTTAGCGAGATATATGGCAATCCAAGCTCACTGCACAAATTTGGCACTGCTTCACACCCTGCCCTAAGCAAAGCGATAGACCAGATGTACAAAGCACTAAACGCAAGCGATAATGATGATATCGTCTTTACATCATGTGCAACAGAGTCAAACAACTGGGTTTTAAAGTCAGTTTTCAACGACCATATTGTGAGCGGAGAGAAGAACCATATCATCACAACAGAAGTTGAGCATCCATCCGTTCTTGCGGCATGTAAAGCACTTGAAAAAGAGGGTGCAAAGATTACATACCTGCCTGTAAACTCAGAGGGAATTGTCGAGGCGCATGTGGTGCGAAGCTTTATCACGGACAAAACGGCACTTGTTTCTGTTATGTGGGCATCCAATGAGACGGGAATGATAAATCCCATCAAAGAAATCGGTGCGATTTGCAAGGAAAAAGGTGTTCTTTTCCACTCAGACGGCGTGCAGGCGGTGGGTAAAATCCCTGTTGATTTGCAAGATGTTCATGTTGACTTTGTCTCCATGTCGGCACATAAGTTTCATGGACCAAAAGGTGTAGGCGCACTCTACATCAGAAACTCTCAGCCATTATCGCCCCTTCTTCACGGCGGTGAGCAGATGGGCGGACGCCGCTCAGGAACGCTAAATGTTCCTTATATAGTCGGGATGGGCAAGGCGATAGAGCTTGCAACAACCAACATAGAAGAAAAGATTGCAGCTATCAGAGCAAAAAGAGACCGTCTTGAAGATGCGCTTTTAGAGTTAAGCGATACATTTGTTGTAGGAAACAGAGAAAACCGCACACCAAATACCATACTTATCTCCATCAGAGGTGTTGAGGGCGAGGGAATGCTTTGGGATTTGAACAACGGACAAATCGGAGCTTCAACGGGTTCTGCATGTGCGAGTGAAGATTTGCAGGCAAACACCGTAATGCTTGCCATCGGTGCCGATAGCGAACTGGCTCACACTGGAATCCGCCTAAGTCTTAGCCGTTTTACAACAGATAGCGAGATAGACTATGTTATCGCACATTTTAAAAAGGCAGTAGAGCGTTTAAGAGCGATTTCAAGTTCTTACGCAAAGGTACAGCCGACAGTTGGCGGCGAGTCAAAAGCATGTGAGTTACACCACTAGTTATAGATTAGACTTCTGCATAGCTTAAAAGTTAGATTCCAAATCAAGTTTGGAATGACGACATTTTTTAACTTTCGTCATCCTGAACTTGATTCAGGATCTTTGGTTATGCAAGTCTATTTGAGTTTTTATAAAATAAATTAAAGGAATAAAAAGATGGCAAAGAACGATTTATTGGGTGCTTCTCTGTGGGATGCGTACTCAAATAAAGTAACAACTTTGATGAACAACCCAAATCATCAAGGCGAGATAACTCCAGAGCAAGTGGAGAAAAATGGAAACAAGCTTATCGTGGCAGATTTTGGTGCAGAGAGTTGTGGGGATGCGGTAAGACTTTACTGGGAAGTTGACCCAAGAACAGACATTATCGTAAACTCTAAGTTTAAGAGTTTTGGATGCGGTACGGCGATAGCAAGTTCGGACATCATGACGGAACTTTGTATCGGCAAAACGGTCAAAGAAGCAGTAAAAATAACCAATATTGATGTTGAGTTTGCACTTCGTGACCATCCAGATGTTCCAGCAGTTCCACCTCAAAAGATGCACTGCTCCGTTATGGCGTATGATGTTATCAAAAAGGCGGCTTCACTCTATTTGGGTGTGGATGCAGAGAGTTTTGAAGAGGAGATTATCGTTTGTGAGTGCGCAAGAGTAAGTTTGAGAACACTCCAAGAGGTTATCAGACTTAACGACTTAACGACGATTGAACAGATAACAGACTACACAAAAGCGGGTGGTTTTTGTAAGAGCTGTATAAGACCTGGCGGACATGAAAAAAGGGAGTACTATTTAGTGGATATTTTAAGAGACACTCGCAAAGAGATGGATGAAGAGAAGATGAAAGCGGCGGCTGATGCGGGCTCAAAAGGAAGTTTTGAAGCTATGACTTTGGTACAACAAATCAAAGCGATTGATGCAGTAATTGACGAAAATGTGCGCCAGTTTCTTATCATGGATGGCGGAAACATGGAAGTTATCGATGTTAAACCGAGTGAAGATTATATTGATGTTTATATCCGCTATTTGGGCGCATGTAACGGATGTGCAAGTTCTGCGACAGGAACACTCTATGCGATAGAAGCAACTTTAAAAGAGAAACTCTCCAAAAAAATCAGAGTTCTACCAATTTAATTCCTACTTTTTGTAGGGGTTAAAAGTGGCGAATTTTCGCCCATATATCTCACATCTAAAACCGCAATCTCACACTCAAGCCAAATCCCAAATGTGTCATAAACTCTCTTTTGCGCCTCTTGTATAAGGTATATCGCCTCATCAAAAGTTCCATTTTCTACATTGACTAAAAAATTTGCGTGTTGGGAGCTAAACTCCATGCCGCCAACTCTGTGACCCTTAAGCCCCACTGCTTCTATAAGTCTGCCCGCAAAGTCCCCTTTTGGATTTTTAAAACAGCTCCCCGCACTCGGAGTTTTTGGCTGATTTTGGCGCATTTTTTTAAACATATCCAGCTTCTCTTTACTAAAGCCATAAGAGAGTGCAAAAGTCGCCTCTAAAATAGGGCTTTTTATATCTGTATATCTGTATCCGTAAACTATCTCCTCTTTGAGAAAAGCTCCATCGCATGTGGTTATGGAGATGAGGTTGTTAAAAATCTCATACTCCTTTAGTCCAGCATTCATAAAAACTAGACCGCCGAGTGTGCCAGGGAGATGGGAGAGAAATTCAAAATTGGCGATATTGTTTTTTTTGCAAAAAGATGCGATTTTTCCAGATGGCGTTGCGGCACCGATTTTAAGAACCTCATTTTCTATCTTGATAAAGTCATGTTTTTTAGAGATTTTAAGTAGAAGAGGAGGCTGCTGACCCATCAAAATATTGTTACATGAGCCGATAACATAGTGGTTTTGGTACGCCTGCGCACACTCCTCTAAAACAGAGACATCAAAAATTCCGCCGATTTTGATGGAGGAGTATTTGGAAAAATCGGTAGCTACTTTTCGCATTACTCTACAAAGCTTGGCATCATGTTAAAAATCTCAGTTGAGAAATCAATCATAACGTTGAGCATCCACGGCATGGTAAGAATGATAACAATCGCAACACCGACAATTTTTGGGATAAAACTAAGCGTCATTTCGTTGATTTGTGTTGTAGCCTGAAATATGCTTACCGCCAGACCGATAAGCATACCCACCAACAACCCAGGAAGTGCGAGCATAAGAGCTACTTTAAAGGTCTCAATCCCCAAAGAGATAAGTTTCGCTTCCATTAGGAGTTTCTCAACTCTTTATACTCTGTTGGTATCATAAAATCTTCCGCACGCACTAAAGCATCATAAAAACCATGTTTATAGCCGATTTCAAAGAGTTTGTTGATAGCTTTGTACTGCAACTCGCTTAGCGAGACTGAGTCGTCATTTGCATAGAGTTCAAGATATTTATCAAGTGTTGGGGCATCAATGCGTACAAGATTTCTCTCCAAAAGCATCTCTGAGAGTTTTGCTTTATGCTCTCTTGCAACCCTTACTGCTTTGGTAAGCGTTGCTTCATACTCTATGGCTTTGTTAAGTGGGATAGAACGCATGATAGCCATACCGCCAAGTGGCAGAGGAAGCTCTTCGCCTGCAAGTTCCTGCCAGATATCCCACATCTCCCTCTCAACTTCAAGTTCACTGTCATAAGTCAAAATACTCTCATGGATAAGCACGCCAGCATCGACTTTGCCACTTAAAACAGCCTCTTCAATCTCTAAAAAGTTCATATAGGTTATGCGTGCATCAGGGTAAGCTATGCGAAAGAGCATTGCATTTGTCGTATGCTCTCCGCTAAGTGCGACTTTAAAGTTTCGCTTGAGTTTCGCACCCTTTTTTTTGATGATTTTTGGTCCATACCCATCGCCAAAACTCACAGCAGTACGCAACAGCGCATACTCATCTCTTATATGCGGATACAGAGCAAAGCTGATAGCCGCTATCTCATACTTGCCCGCAAGTGCCTTTTCATTGAGTGTTTGGATATCTTCGGCGATATTTTCAAACTTAACACCATCCATCCCAACCCAGCCAAACTTGATGGCATAGTACATAAAGATATCATCAGCATCTGGAGAGTGAGCGATTAGCATTTTTTATTACCTTATAAAACAATTAGCTAAATTTTAACCAATTAAGGATAAAATCTCACTTTTAAAAAAGCGAGAGAATACAAAAAAATATGACAATTTGCCATATTTTTTTGCTTGCAATGAAAATTGCACTACAATAAGTCTAAATTTACTATAAAGTGAGCCACAATGGACGCAAATAAACAAAAAT
Organism: Sulfurimonas sp.; assembly: GCA_030247515.1. Taxonomy (GTDB): domain Bacteria; phylum Campylobacterota; class Campylobacteria; order Campylobacterales; family Sulfurimonadaceae; genus Sulfurimonas. Next base: position 56,832 of record JAOTSA010000001.1, read on the forward strand.
CATTAGACTTGGCGATGAAACAGATTGATAAGGCATTTGGCAAAGGTGCGCTTATGAGACTTGGCGATAAAGAGATAACTCCTATTGAAGCCATTAGTACGGGTTCTCTTGGGCTTGACCTCGCACTTGGCATTGGTGGAGTTCCGCAGGGCAGAGTAATTGAGATTTATGGACCAGAGAGTTCAGGAAAAACAACACTTGCACTTCAGATAACAGCAGAGTGTCAAAAAGCAGGCGGCGTTTGCGCATTTATAGATGCAGAACATGCACTTGACGTGGCATATGCAAAAAATCTCGGGGTAGATATTGAAAATCTCCTCGTTTCACAGCCAGATTATGGTGAGCAGGCTTTGGATATTGTTGAGACTATCGCAAGAAGCGGTGCAGTTGATTTGGTAGTTATCGACTCCGTTGCAGCGCTTACGCCAAAGTCTGAAATAGAGGGCGAAATGTCCGACCAAAATGTTGGCGTTCAAGCTCGTTTGATGTCAAAAGCACTCAGAAAACTAACGGGTATTTTGCATAAGATGAACTGTACGGTTATCTTTATCAACCAAATCCGTATGAAAATCGGCATGATGGGTTATGGCTCTCCAGAGACGACAACAGGCGGAAATGCACTTAAGTTTTACGCTTCAGTTCGTATAGATGTTAGACGAATTGCATCACTAAAACAAGGTGAGAGCCAAATAGGCAACCGTGTCAAAGCAAAAGTTATCAAAAATAAAGTCGCACCTCCATTTCGTCAAGCTGAATTTGATATAATGTTTGGAGAGGGAATCTCTAAAGTGGGTGAACTTGTTGATTATGGTGTCAAACTCGACATCATAGATAAAAGTGGAGCATGGTTCTCTTATGGCGAGACAAAGCTTGGTCAAGGACGTGAAAATGCAAAAGCAAAATTTACGGAAAATCCAGCCCTCGCAGCAGAAGTGGAAGAGAAGATAAGAGCAGCTATGGGAATGGGCGATTTGATGACTATGGACAGCTCTGACATGGATGAAGTAGATCTTTAAAAGAACACAAAATAAAATACAACGAAAGAGGTAAAAATGTTTATTGATAATATAAGTGCAATTGAAGTAATGGATTCTCGTGGAAACCCAACGGTAAAAGCGACAGTAGAGCTTAGCGATGGAACAAAAGAGAGTGCGATTGTCCCTTCTGGTGCAAGTACTGGAAAGCGTGAAGCATTAGAACTTCGTGATGGCGGCAGTAGATATATGGGTAAAGGCGTACTTAAAGCGATTGAAAATGTCAATGGACCTATCGCTGATGTTCTTATTGGTCTCTCTCCATACAATCAAGCAATGATTGATGCTGCTATGAAAGAGGTTGACGGAACTGAAAACTACTCAAATTTGGGTGCTAATGCAGTCCTTGGTGTCTCTATGGCAGTCGCTCGTGCTGCTGCAAAGAGCCTTAAAATCCCTCTTTATCGCTATTTGGGCGGTGCAAACGCTATGGTTATCCCTACACCGATGCTCAACATCATCAATGGCGGTTCACATGCCGATAACTCGGTTGACTTTCAAGAGTATATGATTATGCCAGTTGGATTTGAAGATTTTGCAACAGCACTTCAGGCAAGCGCAGAGGTTTACCACAACCTAAAAGCGATTTTAAAAGCTAAAAAACACAACACGGCACTAGGCGACGAGGGTGGTTTTGCACCAGATTTAAGCTCAAATGAAGAGCCTATTCAAGTTATCATGGAAGCGATAGAAAAAGCTGGATATAAAGCGGGTACGCAGATGGCAATCGCTCTTGATGTTGCGGCAAGCGAGCTTGTTGTGGATGGCGGTTATAGACTTGATAGTGAAAACAGAACGGTAACTTCTGCTGAGTTAGTTGACTACTATGTTGATTTATGTTCAAAATATCCTATCGTTTCAATCGAAGATGGTTTGAGTGAAGATGACTGGGATGGATGGAAGCTTTTGACTGAGAAGCTAGGAGACAAAGTTCAACTTGTAGGAGATGATTTGTTTGTAACTAACGCTAATATCCTCAATGAGGGTATCCAAAAAGGTATCGCAAACTCCATTCTCATCAAGCCAAACCAAATCGGTTCAGTAAGTGAAACGATGCTAACAGTGCGTCTTGCACAAAGAAATGGTTACAAATGCGTTATGAGCCACCGTTCAGGCGAGAGTGAAGATGCTTTCATAGCAGATTTTGCAGTAGCACTTAACTGTGGAGAAATCAAGACAGGTTCGACTGCACGTGGCGAGAGAACAGCAAAATACAATCGTCTTTTAGAGATTGAAAATGAAGTAATGTATGGTGAATATCTAGGTTCAAAACTTTTTAACTAAGAAGACGTATGAGCAAAGAGGAACTTTTTAGCGGCATCAGCGATACTCAGAGTTTTACTCAAAAGTATCTTGGTTTCTCTTTTGCAAAGTTTTTTATACTTCTTTTTGTGGTAGTTGGGCTTGGTGTTTACATAGGACTTCTGCTTTATGGCGAGAACTCTCTGCAGGTTTACATGGGTCTTGTGGAGTATGAAAGTCATCTTCAAACAGAGATAGAGAGACTTAAAAATGAGAACGCAGAGCTTCAAAGAGAGTACTTTGAACTAAAAGAGATTTCTGCAAAATAGTATATAATACCTAAAAAGATAAATGTGGGGGCGGTGTTTTGTTTAAAATTTTATCTCTTTTTGCCCTCATTGTGTCGCTGGAAGCTAGAGAGAATCCCTTTTTCCCACCAGAGGGCGAGAAAGACATCCCTTTTACGACAAACAAAGAGAATGGCAAATCTCCGTTAAAGCAAACCGCCATTTCTCTTCCTCCACAAGCTAGAGTACTTCAAAAAGTAACAATAGAATTTAAAAATCTTGATGGCTCTGTTGAGACAAAAAGTATCGAACTGGAAAACTCCATCGATTGGCATCTTCCTCTTTTAGTATCCCAAAAACAGACAGAATCTTCATCTTCACAAGAGCAGAAAACCCCTGAACAAACAGAGACTAAGAAAAAAAATGTAGAATCAAAAGGAGTTATTTCGAACTCTACTTTAAAGTTTGTAGTATCTGCAAAGAGTTTAAAAATAGAGACAAAAAGTGAAGTTTTACGAAATTTTTTACTTGCAAGCCCTCACAGAATCGTGATGGATTTTAAGAGCGAAACAGAAGTTGCAGATTTTACAAAAAAAGAGTTTGATACAATTTTTAAAGAGATAAGAATCGGCAACCATAAAGGCTATTACAGGATAGTTGTTGAGCTTGATGGACTATATAAGTATAGCTTTAAAAATGTGGCTGATGGATATTTTATTGAATTAAAATAGATTTTTTAAAAATAAACATTCAAATAAGCTTTCAAGCTTCTCTCCTGTTTTTCAACCATTTCTTTGCTTCTCTCTTTATAGTCATAATCAAATCTAAATTGTAAATTTTGCGAAAGTCTGAAACTTTGTGAAAATTCAAAAATATTTTGAGTTTCACCAATATCGTAATATCTGCTAGTTAGTTCTATTTTTGTGCTTGTTGCACTCCACTTGTCAAGTACAAATCCCAGTGAGCCACCGATGGCTGATGTAAATCTGCTTCCTGCGTAAAAGAGCGGATCGGTCATGATGTATGTATAGCCAAATTCATTTCCCCAGCTAAAGCCAGCACCGATTGTGCCTATAAAATGAGCGGAGTTGTCAAGGGAGTTTCTATCCCATCCAAATTTTGTTCTCCATGACAAGTTGTCGAAAAAGTCGCTTCTTTGGGCGATGGAGACGATGGAGAGGATGGTGGCATCTTCAAGGGAGAGTTTATCTTCATCACTTGAGAGTTCAAGGCTTAAAAACTCTATCTGTGTTCCACGTAAAAATCCGTAATTACTATCCTCAAGACTATGATATGCAGGTCTAAACCCAAAAAATCCTAGAGATTTTCCCTCTCTTACTCCTGCACCTAAGGAAGTTCTTATGGCTTGATGGCTCTCTATAGGATTTGGCGGCGTTTGTATGACGATTTTCTCTCCCATTCCCAGTGCGGCTCTTGCTTTTGAGAGCAAGAAAAAGCGTTTGAGATAAGCATCTTTTTCTATCTTGCTTTTACTGTAGTTATACTCCAAAAGTTCAATGGATGCTTCCAATATATAACGTTTTTGCTCAAGTTCTATCTTAGAGGTATCCAGAAAGGCGGCATCCATATCGGAAGCAGCGAGTTTTAGCGGTAGTTCTATGTACTCTTTATGGATAAGTTTTTCATATTGTAAAAGGATTGTTCGCTTTGATGGTCTGTAAAAGTGCTTCTTAATAACACCCTCTGCTTTTGTGGCATGTACCGTTTCAAGAGGGATAACTTGAAAAGAAAAATAGCTTCTAAGGTCAAGCTCAGGACGTGCCGCCTCTAAAAACCAGAGCATATTGTAGGAGCAGTTTTGGGTAAAAAAGTAGTAAAAAGAGTGCGTTTCGTTGAGTTCCCAGATATGGCGCACCATCCTTAAAACCTCCTCTTCACTCAAGTTTAGGTCATACTCCCAGATGTCTCTCTGTTCAGCGTCTCTATACTCTTTTAGCTTGTCATAGTAGGGAAGAAGAGAGTATTTGCCAAAGTAGCCGCCAATTAGCCCTTTGATGGCGAAAATCACTCCATTTTCTTTACTTGGGTCTGCATCGGCTGCATAGTTGATAGCATATGATAAAAGTTTGGAATCGTATGCTGAGTTGATTCGCAAAAATGTATGTCCGAACATGGAAGCAGGAGAGTTGATGTGTGCAGATGGAAAAACAAGCGTTGCTGATTTTGGGTCTAATCTATCGAGAATTTTATCATATTCATCACACTTAACCTCTGGAAACTCAATCCCCTCAAGCTGCTCTTTAAGCCATGCTTTTCTTGCAGGAAAGCGGCATGCAGTAGCGTTGTCATCAAAAGTTGATTCGTTTAAAAGTGCGTCAATGGTGGCATGAAGCTCGCTTTTGGCATCTGTTTTGCCATTTTGTGCAAGAAAAAATCTCGCATCGTCTATCTCGCTAATCCCATCTTCCATATGAAGAAGAATATGCCAGTATCTGGAGTTTGCTAAGTGGAGTGTGTCGGCTCTGTTTTTATGTAAAATAGAGGATGCGTCTAAAAAAATAGTAAGAAAGAAAATAGATAAAAAAAATCGGATTAAAATGAGAAGTTCCTAACATAGAGAGTTGTGTTTAACAGATGAGAAAACTCATCTGTTTTGGTTACTTAAAGTGTAGTAGCCGAGATATTGTCTAGCACATCAGCCATTTTTGCATTTTGGCTTGTGTAGATACTATTGTAGTTTGCTTGAAGTGCAGTTGCAAAAGTAGCTTTGTCAGATACTTCTAAAAGCTCTGCTAAAGTATCAACGCTCTCGCCATGTCCTTGAGCAATCTCTTTTGCAAGTTGATCCATGTTAGAAGCAACAAACTCTTCAGCTCTCTCATTCATAACAAATTGAGCTTTTTTACATCCAGATGTCCCTGAAGTGATACCAAAAGTCTGATTTGCAGATGTACCGTTCGTTGTTGCTTGAAGAGCCAACATAACTGCAGTCGAATCATCTTTAATAACCATTGCACCGAGACCACAACCTGTTTGATTATTGATACCTGCCATTGCAGATGTACTAAGTGCCAAAGCAGCAACAATGCTAACTAAAATCTTTTTCATAAAACGTCCTTTGTGTATATAAGATGCAAGGATTGTAAGATTAATTAGCTTAAGTAAAAATTAGTGTTTATTTAACTCTGCATCTTTCCAGTACTTTGTTCCTTGAATAGTTGCTTGAAGTGCTAAACCATTTTTAGTAAGTTTATAGAGACGAACCCCAGGGGCAACGGTCTCAGCGGCACTAAGCGAACCTCCGCTCTCCTCATATTTTGCGGCGGCATCTGCCTGTGCGTTTGCTTCCCATCCAGAATTTACAAAAGTATCGTACGCTTTTTTGTTTTCAAAGAGAAAAACAGCTCTAAAATCTTTGACACCAAGCCCAAGCCCAACTCCGCCTGAAGCCATGTTCATGTAAGTATTTATGCCTGTTCTGTTGTTATGTGCCATTCCCCCGCCACCCTCGGCAGAAAAAAGAACAAGATTGACCCCGATGTTACTAAAAGTTGCATATCCATAAGAGCGAAGAACCATATCTTTTGCTTCTGGTGCGTATTTGTAGAGAAGTTGCAGTGTCTCTTGGCTTGTTTTGATACGCTCAACTCTCTCTTGACGATTCTCTTCTTTTATCTCTTTTGGACTTTTGCCAGACCAAAAACCGCTAAATAACATGACTGCAAACGCTAAAATTACTACTAATTTGAAATGTTGCATAAAAAACCCCGCTCTATTTGTTGCAATAATGATACCATAAACTTAAATTTTAACAAGGATATTGCAATGTTAGAGAGAGGGTGGATTGATTTCCCATTTAAAAATATACCGCTTACATTAGATGATTTCTCTCTCTCTTTAAAAATTGTACAGCTCTGTGATTTGCATATTACGCCAAAAGTGGGTTTGCATCATCTTGAAGAGATGGTAGAACAGGTTAACCAAATCAACCCCGACCTTGTTGTTTTTACGGGGGATATTTTACAAAGCCCAGCACACAAAGTACAAAAACAGCTAGAGAGTTTTAGAGCTTTAAGAGCAAAATCCTACTATGTGACGGGCAATCATGACATAGTTTATGGCGCAAAAAATCTCCAAAGTATCATGCAAAAGAGCGGTGTGGAGCTTTTGGACAACAGAGTTGTGCATCTTGATATACAAGGAGCAAAACTCCAACTGGTGGGGCTTAGCGACAGATACAGCTTTATGCGTGGGGTCAAAAGAGAGACAAAGGAACTCTTTGCATCTTTGCATCCAGAGTTGCCAACGATTCTTCTTGCGCATCAGCCAAAAGATGTGCGTCTTATAGGAGAGAGCCGTGTGGATTTGCAGTTGAGCGGACATACGCATGGCGGGCAGATTTACCCGTTTTCACTCCTTGTCAAGCTGGCACAGCCATACTTTAGCGGACTTTACCGACACAATAAAACAACGCTTTATGTTAGTAACGGCATAGGTTATTGGGGAGTACAAATCAGATACAAAGCACCCAGAGAGATAACGGTGTTAACGATTAATTAGCAAAGATAGCGCATAATAAATTTTTATTTCACAGATGTTACGAGATTTATTATTTCAAGGAATTTATTATGCGCAAATTGCTCTTCTTTTTTTCTCTCTGTTTTTCGGTTTTAAATGCCGATTTTTTACATGTTGATTCTCCAAGTGCGAGGCTTAGTGATTTTGTTTACAAAACTCCAAATGATGCAGTTGTTAAAATCCCAAAAGATGTCAAAATTATCATCGCCTCTTTTGAAAAAGAGACGGGTGCGCTTGTTAATGAATTCCTTCAGAACCAACATGTAACATATCTGGTAGGTCATAGTGCGGTTTTTATAGCAGATATCACCAAGATGCCCTCCGTCATTACGACTATGTTCGCCATCCCAAAACTCAAAAAATATAAGCATCCCATCCATTTAAACTACAGCGAAGGGTTTGGTACAGTCGTTCCCGCCAAAGAGGACAAGGTTACACTTCTTTTTGTAGAAAATGGCAAAATCAAAGAGATTCGCTATGTCGCTACAAAAGAAGAACTCAGAGCGGCGATTGAAAAGTGATAGCACTCAAAGCCATTCGCAAAAACCCTTTTAAAAGTCTGTTGATATTCTCCTCCATTACCATTGCGGTAATGGCTATTTTTCTCATCAGCTCCGTTTCACAGGGCGTTATCGGGATGTACTCAAAGATGATTAAAACGGATGGAGATATCATCATCACGCAAAAAGGGATTTCGGATACTTTTTTTTCAAATGTAGATATCTCTTTGATGGATAAAATAGATAAACTCGAATATGTAAGTTCAAGCTATGCCATGACAGTAGGTGCTTCTCCCATCGGACATATCCCCATTGCGGGCATTTACGGAACTACCGCTAACCATTTTTCGCACTATAAACTCTTGAATGGAAGCTACCCTAAAGAGGGTGAAGTAATTTTAGGCGAAAATCTCGCAAAGCAGTTTAAGACAAAAAGTATCGCTATCGGAAACAAAAATTTTGAAATATCTGGTACTTACAGCAGTGAAATAGGTTTTGAAGAGGGCGGTGTCGTTATGAACATAACAGACGCAGGCAAGCTTTTTAACCGCTCCGCTTCCTTTATCTTGGTTTCATCAAGTTCGCCAAATGAAATAGATGGGATTGTTCCAAAAATCTCTCAATTGGATGGTGAAATAGAGGTAAAAACAACACAGAATTTTGTCAAAGAGTACAATCAGTTTAAAATCATCGAAAACTCCTCTTTTGTTATCTCCACACTTGCTTTTGCTATGGGTTTGATGGGGATTGCTTCGGTGATGAGTATGATTGTAAACTCCCGCAAGGAGGAGTTTGGTATCATGCGTGCGCTTGGCAAGAGTAGATTTTTTATCATAAAAAACCTCTTTTTTGAAACGCTTGTTATGAGCCTCTCGGCATATCTCTTTGCGCTCATCTTAAGTCTTGGTATCTTGGCTATGCTTCCTCATATAGAGATGTTGCAAGGGTATGTAAACGGTACGCTCTCACTCGCAACAGCACTCTATGTTTTGGGCTCGACGCTCTTTATGGCACTTTTAGGCTCACTATTTCCTGCTTGGATAGCTTCCAAAACAGACCCGATACTTCTTATAAATCAAGGATGCGCATGATACAGGCATCAAATATTTCACACTTTTACGGAAGTGAACAAGTGTTATTTAACCTCACATTTCAGGTACAAAGCGGTGAGTTTCTCTTTTTAAGCGGAGAGAGCGGAAGCGGCAAATCAACGCTTCTCTCCATACTCTCTACTCTTTTAAACCCATCAAGAGGAGAGCTTTTGATAGACGCAGAGGCGGTTGGTAAAATCAAAAATATAGACTATTTTCGCCAAAGCAAAATAGGCTTTGTTTTTCAGTTTCATTACCTCATAAACTATCTAAGCGTGTATGAAAATATCGCATTAGCGGCGATGGACGATAAAAAAGAGAATATAAACAAGATTCTTGATGAACTCGGTATCTTGGAACTCTCATCCCGCTATCCAAACGAGATTTCAGGCGGACAGCGACAAAGAGTTGCGGTTGCCCGAGCTCTTGTAAACGAGCCAAAAATCATCTTTGCAGATGAGCCGACGGGGAGTTTGGACTCAAAAAACAGCACAATAGTCTATGAACTGTTGCAAAAAGCACAAAAAAACGGCACAACGGTCGTGGTTGCTTCTCACGATATGCAGATACAAAATTATGCAACAAAGACAATAAGGCTTAGAGATGGAAAAATTTTATAAATTAGTTGATTCGGTTATGCCTATATGGGCTTTTATATTTTTAGGCTCTATCCTAGTCGGTGTTATTTTTGCGGCGCAGCTTTTGGGAGTAGAGTTTTTAAACGCTACTTTGCTAAATCCCGCAACGACTCGTTCACTTCATATAACTTTGATGCTTTACGGACCCATTATGCTTGCCCTCTCACTTCTTCCGTTTGCTCTTTTTGCAAAGGATAAATTGGATTTGAGCGATGCGGTAGAGCCGCTTAAAAATTACTTTTTACTATGGCATCTATTTTTATTTATGGCAACCGTTTCCATATTTTTAGGTGTTCAAAGAGGATTGCCTTTTTATGATTTTGCGTATGAGTTAAACTTTATACTTGCGGCTTCTGGGATTTTTTACATAGTTGCTATTTTTAAAATGATTAGACACTATGAAGTTACACCGCTTTGGGTAAAAGTGTCAAAAACACTTCTTTTTGTCGCACCTTTGGCACTTTTGGTTTTGATGAATCCGACATTTGGGCAGGTTGAAAAAACTCTTATCGGTCCTCATGGAGACAACACTTTGGGGATGAGTTTTACCATTATCCCTCTATTTTACCTTATGATAGAACTTCATGCAAAAGAGGAGTTTGTTGCTAAATGGCATCTTTTTTGGATTATTCCGCTTGTGGGATACGCTCTCTCCGTTGCAACCCGCATATTTAGAGGAGAGCTTTCTTATGGCGAAGAGTGGGTGTATCAGTGGCTAACTTTTGCTTATGCGCCGCTGCTTATAAAGTGGTGCAGAGATGCAAATATAACTCTGAAAGAGACACCTTACCTAGTCATATCTATCTGGGCATTTTTGTTTGTGATGATTCAAGGAAATATACTCTTTATCCCTGAAATCCGCTGGCCTTTTCACAGAAACGATTTGATAGTCGCTCATGCTCATGTGGCTATCGGTCTTGGTATATTTTTTATGGCGTTAAGTGTACTTAAGTATTTTTACAAACTGCCGCAAAGTTTTATGCGCTTTTGGCTCTATGTTATAGGAATTATCTTTGTTTCACTCTCTCTTGCAGGTTTTAGTGAGGCGGGATTTGCAAATATAGATGTTCCTTCTATGTGGTGGATTCGCCTCTTTGGCGGGATTGTCGCAGTTGTGGGCTTGGTCTATTACATGGCACAAAAGATAAACAAAACAAAACTCTCTCTTTTGCAGCTATACCATCTAAGCGGATTTGCATCGGATGGCTTGGGGGCGTTAATACTCTTTTTATTTGCTCCGTTGTTATTTGAGTTTTTAGGCTTTTCATTTACTCCGCACTACTATTTAGTTTTTGGTTTTATGGGCTTTGTAGGTATCTTGCATCTTATAGGCATAACAAAAGAGCCGCATTTTTTGGCTTATGTAACATCTTTGGCTCGCCTGATTACGGGAACTATTTTCCTCTCTCTCTTTTATCTGGGGACGATAGACGCTCTTGGACTGCTTGTCGGATTTTATGATATCTCGTACGCTCTCTTATATCTTATATTTAGAAGCCGTTTATGATGATTTACTCTATTGCACTCTCACTTCTGCTTGGATTTGAGCTAAGTTACTATCTGCTTATAGTTCAAACAGGTATCGCCGCACACTATAACTCTGACTTGATAACGCTTTTTCCGATGTTTGCGGGCGGAGTATTTGGAACATGGATAAGCGGTGCTAGTTGGGGAGCTATCCAAAATCCCATCCACAAGATATTTATCGCACTCTCTTTGCAGATTGGACTCTCTTTTTTATATCCAGACTATACCTTTTTTACCCTCGCACTTTTAGGGTTGGCAGTGGGTGTTATGGCTCCGCTTGGCATCTATCTCTTTAAAGCAAAACAGCAAAAAGAGCTACTATTTGCACTTGCCATAGCCTATAGCGTGGGAACATTTCTCTTTACCTCTGATGTTCATGACAGGTCGATGATGGCGGTCTCGCTTAGCGCAGTTGCTCTTGCGAGTGCTTTTGTGCTTAGGGGCTATAAAGTTGCACTGGATGCAAAAGAGGTCTCTTACCCGTTTGTGGCATATCTTCCTTTGATGCTCTGGATATTTTTGGACTCAAATCTTTTTGAGACACTCTCTAGGCATGAGAGCATAAATATATGGTCGAACTACACTTTTACTATCATAGTGTTTCATCTCTTGGGGTTGGTTGCGGCATATGTTATCAAAGCATCAAAACTCAAGAAACATCTCTTTATAGCTCTTTTATTTTTGGGAAGTTACGTACTCTCCTATCTTGAGGCAAGTTTTATGCTCGCCGTACTCTATCCTTTTACTATCTCCTACTATAATGTGGTAGTATTTACGGTACTTAGCAAAGAGGTGCGTTTGGTAAAGCTCTCTTTTATGATGGTGTTTGTAGGTTGGATTGCGTCGGGTGCTGGGCTTGTTTTGGCACTCTCGAGATTATTGCACTAAAGGATAAAAAATGAAAAAAATAGTATTACTGTTTCTTATAAGCCTCGGGCTTTTTGGAGCTGATTTAAACCTCAAAAGCGGTTCTGTTGCGGCACATACGGAGATGCTTATGGATAAAACGATTGACCCATTCAACAACGCTCTGCAAGCCCAGATAACTATGCAAAATGGCGATATTACAACTATGCAGGGAAATTTTTGGGTAGAGATGTCGCTTTTTAAGAGTGATAAAAGCGATAGAGATGACCATATGTACAAAGAGGTAGATACGCTTAAGTACAAACTTGCAACTTACACTATTTCAAGCGTTACAAAAGTTGACGGTGATACGTATAAGATAAAAGGCAAGCTTGATTTTCATGGAGTAAGCAAAGAGCTTGAAGCAAAAGCAAAGATAACTGCCACAAACTCTGAAGTTATACTTGATGCAACATCAATGATTTTGGTAAGCAACTATGGCATGAAGATGCCTTGTATGGTTTTTATGTGTGTTCGTGACCAAGTTGATTTGAGTGTCAAAGCCTCGTTTGAGATAAGGTAAGTATAATTTCATTATCAATTTTTTAAGGATGTAAATGTTCAAGTTTATCATAGTTGCTTTTTTTATTTTGCTTCAACTAGAAGCCAGTACAGACGAAGCACTTAAGGCGTTTAAGGCACAGCAGTATCAAAAGGCATTTGAGTTGTACCAAAAGAGTGCATTAGAGGGTGATGCAAAAGCGCAAAGCGCACTTAGCTATCTCTATGCGAATGGTTTAGGAACGCAAAAAGACGCTAAAAAGTCCATAGAGTGGCTTGAAAAATCAGCTAATAACGCAAATGTAAATGCGCAGTATGATTTGGGTATGTTTTATCTAAATGGCAACAATGTGCCACAAAATAGTAAAAAAGCTTTTGAGTTTTTGACAAAAGCATCAGAACAAAATCATGCCGATGCACAGTACAACTTGGCACAAATGTACTACAAGGGTGATGGAGCGGATCTTAACATCTCAAAAGCAGCTGAACTTTTTGAAAAAGCAGCAAATAGCGGTCATAAAGGTGCACAGCAAAATATAGGACATGTTTATCTTCATCTGCTAAATTTTGATGAAGCTTCTAAGTGGTTTGAGAAGAGTGCAGCAAAAGGCGATGAGAGTGTTTACTATGTGCTTGCGCAAGTCTATTGTGAGCTAGAACAGTTCAAAAAAGCAAAAGAGTGGGCGCAAAAAGCGATAAATAACGGCAACAAAGAAGCCGAACTTCTCTTTAAAAAGTACGACCTACAGAAGTATTAGAGCGGGATAATTTTATACCCAGAGCCATAGATATTGTGGATAACCCCGTCTGGGAGTTTTGTGCGTAATCTTTTCATAAGAGAAGTTACCGCATGAACCGAAAACTCTTTTTCACCTTTTTCTTCATGCAGATACTCAAAAATTTCTTTTGTGGAAGCTATCTCGTTTGGTTTGCAAAAGAGGAGTTTGAGCAGCATATTTTCCATCTTTCTAAGTTTAATCTCTTTTGAATTTTCCCAAAGTGTGTTGGTGTCATGATCCCAAAAAATAGACTCTGTTACATAAGTTCGATGAACTGCCGCTCTGATTTGGGTTACGATATCAAGTAAAATCGTTTTAAGTTTTTCTGTTCTGATGGGTTTGATAAGATAAGATTCGAGATGAAGTTTGATAGCTAAAAGCAGTTTTTCTTGTTCAGAATGCGCACTCATTACGATGATTCTTGTCTCTTTGTCGCTCTCTCTTATCTTGCCAATCATCTCTAAACCGTCAAGGTTTGGCATACTTATATCTGTTAAGATGATATTTGGCTTTTTTTGCTTATAAATATCATACGCCTCATCCCCAGATGCCGCTGTATAGACTCTGTTAAAAAAAAGTTGCAGATACTCTTGAAGCATCTCACGCAACTCTTTTTCATCTTCTGCCAGCAAAATAGATATATCTCTTATCTTTTCACTCTTCATTTTTTACCTTTATAGTAAATTTTGCGCCAATTTTTTCATTTATTTCATTATAGGTATTTTGAGCGCTTAAAAAACCTTTCATATTGTCTTCTATTATCATTTTTGCGATGTGCAGCCCAAGCCCTGTTCCCATTGATTTGTGTTTCGTCGTAAAGTATGGGTCAAATATCTTGCTTAGGTTTTCGTCCTCTATCCCGCCACAACTATCTTCTATAGCAAGTATGATAAACTCTTCTGTTTTTTGTACTGAAATGACAATAGCGACGTTAGTTAAATTTTTTATTCTAATCAAATCATTAATATTAGAGAGAATCGAAACGATAACTTGTACATACTCATTCATCAAGCCAAAAATTTTAGAGCCATCATCAAGATGAATCTTTATATTTACGTTGTGTTGCCCAAAATGGACAATTTCAAGTGATTTTTTAACCGCATCATCGACGCTAAACCAAGATTTCTCTTTTTGTGGGCTGTAGTAACCCATAAAATCCTCAATCGTTTCAGACATGTAGATAATGCGTTTTTCCATCCTCTCAAGTTTGTCGGCAATCTCCTCTTTTGTAAGAAGATTTGCCCTGTTTTTCTCTTGAAGGATTGCAAGTGAGGTGTTGATGATAGCAAGTGGTTGACGCCATTGATGAGCGATGTTGCCTATCATTTCGCCTATTTCTGCTCGTTTTGACTGTTCAAAAAGAAGTAAATCACGCTCTTTTAGTTCTATCTCTTTTCTTTGCAGCTCCTCTATGGTGTCGAGGAGTTCACGGTTATACTTCTCCTCTATATAGAGACCGCAATCAAGATTTTTCATATCTTCAATGAGCTTTGAGATGTATTTTTTCTCTATGATAGAGCCATGTTGAGGAGCAATAAGCTCAATATCAAGCTTCTCAATTTTGCCAAGCGCATAGTTAAATATATCTTTGCTGGGCATATACTCTTGATGAAAAAGCTTTGCTTTTGTAAAGTAACTCTCATCTGCATAAAAATCCCAAGACTCCTCAATGCCTCCAAAAATATCGCCAGAAAAAAGCACTTTGGATGAAGGTTCATAGCTTACAAATGCGCCAGGGGAGTGGCAGTAGGGCGTTGTTAAAAAATCAAGTTTTAATCCTGTAGAGGTTACAAGAGTGTTTTCACATTTATCTATTTCATAGTAGCTTGATTTTATAAGATAGTGTTTGACTAAAAGCGACATTCTTGAGTGTGTCACGATAAGCAAATCATCTCTGTTGATGAGTTTTTCTATTTCAGGAACAGCCGCTGCCAAATCGGGGTCTTGATGATGAAGAACGATGTATTTGATATCACTCATGGAGATTAGCGTTTTGATTTTTCTGATAGTCTCGTCAAACTCCAGCATAGAACCTGGGTCTATGAGGATGGATTCATCTGCATTTTTGATGAGATAAGGGTGACACTGAAAAGGGTCGTTTTTGAGATGCATGCCAACCCAATAGATGTTGGGTGCAATTTGAACTGCCTCGGATGTGTCGAGTGTTCTACTCATTTCCCTCAAACCACTGCAACTGTTCTCTAAGCTCTACAACTCTGCCAACCACAATAAGTGCAGGAGTTGGGACATCTTGTGTTTTTGCAACGATGTTTTCAAGAGTACCTACAACAACGCTTTGGTTTTTGGTAGTCCCTTTTGAGATGACGGCACATGGATAGTCAAGCGGTTTGCCAATGCCAATGAGCTTTTTAGCAATTTTTGGAAGGTTATGCAGTCCCATCAAAAAGACGATTGTGTCATCTGTTTTGAATGTGTCCCACGGGATTTGAGACTCCTTTTTGTTTGGAGATTCATGCCCTGTTACTACTCTAAAGCTCACAGAGACACCACGATGTGTTACGGGAATACCAGCATAAGCAGGTGCGCTGATGGCAGAGGTAATCCCTGGGATAACTTCAAATGCAACGCCTCTTTCGTGAAGATAAAGAGCCTCTTCCCCACCACGACCAAAAACAAAAGGGTCACCGCCCTTAAGACGGACAACATTTTCATGTTTGAGAGCATTTTGGTAGATAACCTCATTGATATCATCTTGAGGAACGATATGTCTGCCATCCTCTTTGCCGACATAGACAAACTCACATCCACTTTTTGCTTCTTCTAAGATGTCTGGATTTGCAAGACGGTCATAGATGATAACATCCGCCTCTTTGATAACACGAAGTGCCTTGAGTGTAAGCAACTCCATATCTCCTGGACCCGCTCCCGTTAGATAAACTTTACCCATTACTTTGCCTCTTTGTAGAGAAATATGCCAGAAGGCTTGTTGATACCATACATCTCACGTGCAAGATACCACTCTTTTGTGTTGATAACTGCAACTTTGTTGGTGTCATTAACAGAGACATAGAGATTTGGGCGTACATCCGACCATCTCACATGTAAAACTTTTCCATCAAATTCAAACCTTTTGATAACTTCAAGAGTTTGTGTATCTATGATTTGAACAACAGGGAACTTTTCACCGCTAAACGTGACTGCCATATACTTTTGGTCTGGACTTAGTGCAGTAAATACAGGTAAACCTTCAACTTCTATGTTTTTAACAAATTTAAAGTCAGATGTATAGACTAAAACTTTGTTGTTTCCAACTGCTGGGATAAAGACATTGCCATCGCTGATACTCCAAAAACCAAAATGTGGAACTTTGAGAACAGGCTTTCTATCTTCAAGTAAAATATCTATCTTTGAGTATGTCATCGTATCAAGGTCAACTACACCGAAATAGTCGCTTTTGAAAAATCCAGTGATAAAGTTGTTGTTTTTTATCATCGCATCAAAAGGCATAACACCAACATTTTCAAACTCCTTGTAGAGTTCAAAATCTGGAAGCCCTTTGCCGCCATTTTTATCTTTTAAAACAGTGATTTTGTCATTATCCATCTGCGAGAAGATAAGATAGTCTTTGTACTTTTTTATCCCAACGTTTTTAGAGCCAGTTTCAAAAGAGCGGATAGGGTTCAAGTCTCTGTCTAAGATATCAACGCTTTTTTTCGCATAGTTTGCAACGGCGATGTAGTTTTTCTCTACAGTAAAACCAATCGCACTATCACTTGTTTTGTACTCTTTGAGTACTTTTTCCGCTTCTGGGTCGAACTTGATGATGTATCCATCACGAGAGATTGCATATCCGTCTTTATCATAAAATTTCACAACCCCATGATTCATGTCACGCATGCCCTCAATATGACCTTTTGTCATACCTTGCTCAACTACCGCTAAAGATTTGCTCTCTCGCTCAACAACAAAAATTTTTTCGTTCCCTTTTAGTTCTGCAAGAACGGGATTGACTCCCTTTGCTTGCGCACTGCTTAGTAGTGCCACTGCCAAAGAAGCAGCTACAAAAAGTTTTTTCATATGGATTCCTCTCTCTTTCTCTCTTCTTGGGTTAAATAGCATGATGGGTCTTCACTCCATAAATCGCCAGTGATTGCGTAAGCTCTTGACCTTGAGCCTCCGTTACAAATATCTATCTGCTCACATGAAGCACAAATACCGCTTATTTGCGCTCTTGGGTGTATGCGTAATTGATCCAGCAACTCACCGCTTTGCCAGATGTCACCAAAATCTTGTGTTATGATGTTGCCAACTGTAAGTGGGAAAAATGGGTCTGGACGTACATCGCCTTCACTGTTGATGTTGAGGAGCTTGCGTCCTGCACTGTTGCCGCCCCATGAGACAAGACGTTCTCTCATCTTCTCTTTTAAATGAGGAAATTTAGCTCCAAATCTGTTTAAAAACAAAATCGCATCTTGCTCCATGTTGCCAGTAACTATCTCGATATCTCTGCCTGTTTCATAGTACTCAAACGCTTTGTCAAGGATAAACTCAACCGATTTTCTTCTCTGCTCTTTAGATAAATCCATCTTTAGGTTGTCTAACCCACGTCCAGAATAGACAAGATGTGAGATATATATCTTTGAGATATTCTCTTTTTCTGCAAGGTCAAAGATATACTCAAGTGAGCCAAGCGTCTCTTTTGTTATGGTAAAGCGGATGCCGACTTTGCCGCCATGCTCATTTGCGAGGCGTACGGCTTTTAGCGTTTCAGTAAATGCACCTTTAAGACCACGGAAATGGTCATGTGTCGGTGCGTCACCATCAATGCTGATGCCAACATAGTTAAAAGTATCGACGATGCGTTTGACATTGCTTGAAGTAAAGTAAAGTCCGTTGCTTGAGAGGTAAGTGATGATTCCATTCTCTTTACAAAAGTCTGCAATTTCAAAAAGGTCTTTTCGTGTAAGTGGCTCACCGCCAGAGAAGATAATGAATTTTACTCCATTAGCTTTCATCTCTAAAATAGTTTTTTTAATCTGCTGGGTTGTAAGTGTATCAACTTCATCAAGTGTCGATTTTGAGTAGCAGTGCAGGCATGAGAGATTGCAACGATTTGTAAAGTTCCATATAGCGATAGAGCCATTAAGAACTCTCTCTGGTTTGTCTTGGATAACGGAGTGAATGAGGTTGGAGAGTCTAAACATTATTTGCCTTTGTAGGAGAGAACATAGCGAGATATCTCTTCTCTCTCTTTATCTGTCAATTTTAGCTTTGTCATGACTGTTCGTTTGTATCCAAAAGCTTTATACATTGACTCTGGGTCGATGACATACGCCTGAATCTCTTCTAGTGTTCTTGTGTTTGCGATTTGAGTAAACGGAGGACCAAATGCCTCAGCGGTTTGATGATGACAACCCCAACAGTATGTCTCAAAAACTTTTTTGCCTTCAATGGCATCGGCAGATAAAAATGCGCTAACTGCTATAAGAATTAATAGTTTCATGTTCATATTTTTCTTTCATTTGATTTAAAATTCTAGCCTAATTATGCTTGAATTATGGCTTATAAATGTCAATAATGAGAAATTTTATCAAGAGTGTAAAGTTGTGAATATATTTTAAGAAGAGACGATTTTTATAGCAGACAGACGTCGTTTATAAAAGAGGATTCTCTCCAAAAGGAGAGAAAAAGTGCTTTTTATGCACCTGGAATAGTTTGTCTATGCTCGATAGAGTAAGTAAACGTAGGAGTTGTTAAACCAGTGATATATTTAACAAAGTTACCAGTTTTAGCTTCATAGATACCGATACGACCTGCATTCCACTCAGAAATCATAGTCCAGTGACCGTGATTTGCTGGCTCTGCGTGAAGAATTCTAGGAACTACTGCAACGCCTTTATCATCTTTTACAGTTGGAACTGCCCATTTGTAAAGTACTTTGTGAGTTACAGGATCTGTAACTGTACCCTCAGATGTACCAACAGTGATGATTCTGTCTAACTCAAGAGTTTGCTTGTTGATAAGGTGAACTTGATTCCAAACATCGCTTGATCCAAGAACATTATCAGCCCAGATAAATGGTGTATGCTCAGATGTACCAACGAATAGACCGCCACCACCTGTTGGAATTTGACGAATAACATCGAAATGATCATCCCAAATTGTAACTTGACCTAAGTTCATGTTAACTGTTGCTCCAAGTTGTTGCTTAAGAGTTTCGTTGAACCAAGAAGAACCTTGACCTGGGTGTGGCTTAGATGCTGGACCTGTATAGATTTTTGTAACTAAAGATTTAGTTTTAAAGTCAACAACACCAACAACGTCACTTCCTTGAGAAGCGATGAATAGGTAACGACCAATCTCTTTACCTTCATTTAAGAAACCATCATGAAGAATATCTCCGATGTTTGGAATATCTCCAACGATTGGGAAACCTGGCTTAGAGTAATCTACGATATAAACGTGTCCACCATCTTTAAGTGCGAATGCAATATAAGGTCCGTATGGAGTATCAAAGATACCTGCAACACGAGATGAATCGATGTCACCGTTTGGCTTGATAACGCTTGAAGTTGGGTAAACTTTTAACGGCTCAAGAGTCATAGCATCCATAAGGATAGCTCCGCCTGGTACATAGTTACCAGCCATTAGGTATTTACCATCTGGTGATACTGCAAGACCACGAGACTCTGATCCAACTTGTACTTCAGCAATTTTTTGTTGACCTGGAGTATTTAAGTCGAACATTGTTACTAAACCTGAACGAGAGATTGAGTAAGCATAACGTGGCTGACGCTTGTTTGTAACAGTTACGTGAACTGCGAAACCTGCAGGGTGCTTAGATAAAATTTTACCGTTTGTTCCATCAACGAAAGCAACACGCTCTGCATCACGCTCAGTTACGAAACAGATGTCAGTATTTCTTTTTACATCAGCTGGATTTGGATATTTTTTGAAGAAATCCATTCTGTCGTTAAGTTTTTTCCAACCGCCTTTTACTGCTTCTAAAGTAAGTTGATCAATTTTTTTGCCTTTAAAGTGTTGAATATAATCAACCATTTTGTCAGCATCAGCTTTTGAGAACTTCTCTTTGAAACCTGGCATTGCAGTTCCTGCTTTACCGTTTAGGATAACTGCTGCTAGCTCATAAGCATTTTTCTTAGCTGTTACAGCTGGACGTAAGTCAGAACCAACACCACCCTCGTGGTTAGGACCGTGACAACCTTGACACTCTTTTTCAAAAACTTTCTCAACATCCATTGCAGATGTATCTGCCGCTAAACCTGAAGCAACTACTGCAATAGCAGCTACCGACATTGCTAATTTATTTAATCTCATTTTATTTCTCCTTCTAAAATAGATACAAATACAGACTTTTTAAAGTCCGAAACTACAGTAAAACCTCAAGGCCCGATGTGGGCCCTGAAAGCTTAAAATTATTAGTTACCCTCTTGCTCTAAACGAGCTTTTTCTTGCTTATAAATCCAAAACATTGGAAGTATAATAACAGTGTGCAAGAAAATAGTTAGAGTCAATGGACCCTGAGCAAGTGTACCAAAAAAACTTGGTACAACATCTACGAATGGTTCAAACATTGCGTTCATTTTGTCTCTCCTTATCTTACGTGATTAGCAGATTTACCAATAGTCAATAAATCTTTAGCCAAGAATATGAAACCTACGAATGTTACAACACCCATTAAAAGTCTCCATACCATACCTTGTACTAGCCAAGTTGTTGCTTGAGCATCAAAGTAACCAGCCCATGTAGCACCCATTTGTGCACGAGAGATAATAACATCAGAGTATCCAGCAATAGTAAGCGCAACAGTCATACCAACAACACCACCAACAATCATACTAGTTGCCCAGATAGTTGATTTTGTATTGTTAAGTACTTTGATACCGTTTTTGCCTTGTACAGCTATATACATCATACCAACAAGAATAGTTGCATAAGCTCCAAAGAACGCTAAGTGTCCGTGAGCAGATGTGAACTGTGTTCCGTGTGTATAAAGGTTTACTTGTGGTAGTGTGTGGAAGAATCCCCAAATACCAGCACCTAAGAAGTTACCAAATGCGTTAAGAACGAACCATGTAAACGCTGGTTTGTTTGTGATAACAGAAATCTCCTGTCCTTTTGCATCTTCTTCACCTTGCATTTTTCCCCAGTCATAAAGAACGTGGATAAACATTGCAACAAGTGGTAGAGGCTCTAACGCAGAGAATAATGCACCAATTTCCCACCAGTACTCAGGTGTACCGATCCAGAAGTAGTGGTGACCCATACCAAGGATACCAGAACCAAATAACATTGTTACTTCAATCCATAGCCACATTTCAACAACTTTACGGTGTGCACCAATCATAGTGATTAGACCATAAGCAGCGATTGCACCAACGAAAACTTCCCAAGTAGCTTCAACCCAAAGGTGAATAACCCACCACCACCAGAATTGATCAACTGTGATGTTATCAGTATAGAACATACCTGTTAAGTAAAGACCAGCAAAAGCAATCATATCTGCCATAAGAACAGTTACGATACCAGAACGATTACCCTTCATACCAGTCATGAAAAGGTTTGCAACGAAACCAAGAGCAACAACAGTAATACCTAAGTCAGCCCAACGCGGTGCTTCAATATACTCACGACCTTCATGGATAAACCAGATAGATGTTTCATCTGCTGCTCCAACTTGGATAAATATATAAACAAGAACAACAACAGTTACTGCAGCAGTAAATATCCAGAAAAGTAGTTTTCCAAGATTGATACCAACAGTTTCGATACCTGTTTCATCTGGCAATAACCAATAAACAGAACCAAACATTGCAAAAACCATCCATACAACAAGTGCATTGATGTGTAACATTCTAGCTACCGAGAAGTCTAGTATTTCAAACAAGAAACCTGGTATTACGTATTGTGCCGCAGCGACAAGTCCAAAAAGCAACTGTGCTCCAAAAAGAGTTGCAGCAACAGTAAAATACCAAGTTGCTAATTTTTTAGATTCAGATTTTAAATAACTATTTGCCATTTACTGCTCCTTGAATTTTTCCAAAGTTTCTTGGGAAACCATTTGTATCGATTGATGACATATGTTTTAAGAAAGCAACTAGACCTTTAGCTTCTTCAGCAGTAATACCAAGATTTGGCATCATACGTGAATGAGTTGGATATTGAGATGGATGCTGTAAGAACTCAGCCATCGCCTCTTCTTTTGTGCTTTTTCCCGTCATAGCTTGCATTGATCCTGTTGGACCCCATGCTGGATCTAACCAAGCTTTTGTTAAATCTGGAGCATAATATGCACCATTTCCAAGCAATGTATGGCAGTTCATACAGTTTTTAGACTGTGAACCTAACTTACCAAGACGAAGCATTTCACTAGCTTCTGCTTCACTCCAGTCATCTCTGCCAAAAAATTTCTCTTTTTCTTGGAAAGCCGAAGTTCCCTCAGCATTCATTCCACCAATAACTGGAATCTCATGCTGACGCTTCTTGTTGAACTCGTAAGCAATTTTGTAATTGATAACTGTAGGTCCTGGAACCCTTTTCGTTACGCCACTTTGTATGTCTGCGTCAGTTCCCATTGAAATTTGAGCACTTGTATCAAATGTCAACCAAATAAGTAAAACTGAAGCAAAACCTGTAATCCACGCTGCTGTGCGTTGCCAGAAGCGATTGTCACTCCATACGGATTTTTTAGCCACTATACCCTCCTATAAATTATGGGTCAATATATATAAATTAATGTTCATTCTCTTGATGAACATGATCTTGCATGTAGTAAACTGCATGCGGAAGCAATAACAATCCAATAGCAGCAACAACCAAAGCTTTAGCTGTAAGTTCATTTACATGCATTAAACTCCCCATCAAATACAAACAATAAGCAGTCAACACCCAAAATAGATATGCAAAAGGCATTGTCCATTGTTTGAGAAGTTTAACTTTTACAGCCGTATATATACCAACATAGAATCCTCCAAATATAAGTACAAGTGTAGAAGATACAAATATAGTTAAGAAATCATCCACAAGAATATCTCGTGACATCAGAGCTTCATCAACCATTTTATCTCTCCTGCATTTGTCAAATTTTTTCAGAATCAAGAGAAGTTTAGTCTGAATTAGTTTAAAAACAGTTGATTTGTATCAATTTTTTTATCTAATTAAAAAATTAAGGTTTGTTTTATTATTTGTGTAACCATATGAAACATGGCGAAAATGTTATATAAATTTAATTTATTTGAGTGTATTGAGTTGCATGCCAAGGTACATATATGTTTAGAAGAAGTGCAATAAAGTAGAGAGAGAAAATGCAAAAAACATTGTCGTGACAACGATGACAGCACGCTTGTTCTTCTCTTCTATCTGGTGTTTGCGTTCAAGATAATCACCAACCCAAATTCCAGGAAAAACAGAAAACATTAACATGGGAACGCTCATCGCACCGATTATTACTAGGTCTTGGATTGTCATTTTTCAAACTCTTATTT
>JAOTSA010000116.1 GCA_030247515.1 Sulfurimonas sp.
AAAAGGTACTGATTTACATATTTAATGATGAAAAGTGACGCAGTATTTAACTATTTTTCTTGAGATGCTGGTTTTTCTATTGGTTTTACAAACTCTCGTGCGGATTTGTCTATTGATTCGATGACATCATTTTTATAATCTGCCATCGTGTGACCTGTCTCATGAGAATAGACGAGATAAACACCTATTGCTGCCGTGAGTAACGCCATCTTCATACTGCTGTTTTGATAGAAAGTAAAACCCATCAAAGCCATAGCGGCTAGTGAGAGCGGGTACATCCATTCATCCATTTTGTTATCCTTGCATGAAATTTTGTACAAAGTATAACACAGTTAAGAAAAGTTAAAATTATTTAGTTTAGAAGGAGTTTTTTATGCTCAAAAAGAGCATAAAAATATAAAGAGGAGTTTGTTACTTGCGAACGTTTCTTTTTCTTTCGCTTTCTGTTAAAAACTTTTTACGAATACGGATACTTTTTGGTGTAATCTCCAAAAGCTCATCATCTTCAATCCACTCTAGCGCACGCTCTAGTGACATATCACGATGAGGGATAAGTTTAATCGCCTCATCTGCACCAGACGAACGAACGTTTGATTGTGCTTTTCCTTTGATTGGGTTAACAACCAAATCGTTAGAACGTGAGTGTTCACCAACAATCATACCCTCGTAAACTTTTGTTTGTGGTCCAATGAAAAGAACACCACGGTCTTGAATGTTAAATAGTGAATATGCCAATGTATCGCCATTTTCCATAGAGATAAGCGCGCCATAGCTTCTTGACTCAACACTGCCACTGTATGGGCGGAACTCTAAAAATGAGTGGTTCATGATACCCTCGCCCTTAGTGTCTGTCAAGAACTGCCCACGGAATCCGATTAGCGCACGAGCAGGAATCTCAAACTCGATTCTCTGGAAACCTTGTCCCATTGGAACCATTGATTTCATCTCAGCTTTTCTTTTTCCAAGACGCTCAATAACACTACCGCTCAACTCTTCAGGAACGTCGATAACAAGGTGCTCAAACGGCTCACATTTAACACCTTCGATTTCTCTAACGATAACTTCTGGACGGCTAACGCCAAACTCATAACCCTCACGACGCATATTTTCAGCTAAAATCGTGATTTGTAACTCGCCACGTCCTGAAACTTTAAATTTACCCTCGCCAACAACTTCAAGCTTCATAGCAACGTTTGTTGTCATTTCAGCTTCTAGTCTGTCTTTAAGTTTGTTTGAAGTAACGTGTTTACCCTCTTGACCTGCAAGCGGAGAGTCATTTACAGAGAAAACAACTGTCAAAGTTGGCTCTTCGATGTGCATCGGGTCAAGTGGCATTGGGTTTGCAGGGTCACAGATAGTATCTCCAACATCTACTGTTTCAAGTCCAGCAAATGCAACGATATCGCCTGCTTCTGCTTCTTGAATCTCCATACGATTAAGTCCATGAAAACCAATAAGTTTAGAGATTTTACCTTTTACAAGCTCGCCGTCAGCTTTTGCAAGCATAACGTTGTCGCCTTTTCTAATAATACCGTTGAAGATACGGCTGATACCGATTTTTCCAACATAATTATCATAGTCAAGTGTGAAAACTTGCGCTTGTGTGTGGTTTTCTCTATCACCCTCAGGCTCTGGGATTTGAGATAAAATAGTCTCAAAAATACACTCGAAATTTCCATCAGGATCAGCCATATCAAGCTTCGCAATACCATCACGTGCAGCAGCGTAAATGATAGGGAAATCTAATTGATCCTCTGTTGCATCCATTGCAGCAAAAAGGTCAAACATCTCATCTACAACACGCTCTGGATCAGCTGAAGGTTTGTCGATTTTGTTGATAACAACGATTGGTTTTTTACCAAGCGCAAGCATCTTTTTAACAACAAACTTAGTTTGAGGCATAACACCCTCATAAGCATCAACAAGAACTAAAACACCATCAACCATCTTTAAAACACGCTCAACTTCACCACCAAAATCGGCGTGACCTGGAGTGTCGATGATATTAATCTTATGGTCTTTATAACGAATTGCCGTATTTTTAGACAAAATCGTAATACCACGCTCTTTTTCTAAAGCGTTGCTGTCCATTGCTCTCTCTTCATGCTGCTCATGAGCGCCGTATGTTCCTGATTGCTCTAACAAACCATCAACAAGTGTAGTTTTTCCGTGGTCAACGTGGGCAATAACTGCGATATTTCTAATCTTCTGCACAAGGCATCCTTTATTTGGTACAAATGACCAATGTAAATTTTTTGCGATTTTATCTAAAATAATGTTATAAAAACGTAAAAGCAATGATATAATAGAAACAAGACGCAAAAAAAGATAAATAAATGGAAATTATGGATTATCCAGTGGAGCTTAATATCCTCTTTGACACATTAAAAAAGAGTGACATCAAGCCCGTTATTGTGGGTGGGTATGTTAGAGATTGGCTTCTTCATAAAAAATCAAAAGATATTGATATCGAACTTTATGGAGTCTTATCTTTAGATAAAGTTGAAGAAATTTTGAAAGAGTTTGGAGATATAAATAGTGTTGGAAAGAGTTTTGGTGTCTGCAAACTTAAGTTTAAAGAGTATGAGTTGGATTTTTCTCTTCCCAGAAAAGATAACAAAACAAAATCTGGACATCGTGGATTTGATGTAGAAGTTTATTCACATATTGACTTTAAAACGGCTGCTTCAAGAAGAGATTTTACCATCAACGCTATTGGCTATGATGTTATAGAAAAAAAGATAGTTGACCCTTTTGGCGGCAGAGAAGATTTAAAAAACGGAGTGCTTCGAGCTGTAAATTTGGGAAGTTTTGGAGAAGACCCACTAAGAGTTTTACGTGCTGCCCAATTTTGTGCCAGATTTAATCTTCATATTGAACACAACCTATATTTTATATGCAAAGATATGGTTTCTAAAAATTTACTAGCAGAGTTGCCAAAAGAGAGAATATTTGAAGAGATAAAAAAACTTCTTTTAAAATCACAAAAACCATCTATCGGGTTAAAACTTTTAGAAGAGTTTGGATTTGATACTCTTACAAAAAATATGTTTATCTCTGACACACTTGCCAAAAAACTAACAACTAACGAGCAGACAAATCTTGTTTTGATGTTAGCTACACTCTGTTATAACTTTAAACAAAATGATATAGAGCTATTTTTATCAAAGCTTACAAATGAAAAAGAGCTGTTTCACAGAGTTGTCTCACTTGTTGAAACTCATAAAAAATTAGATGATTTAAATGATGATTACACACTCTATAAACTTGCCACACTGACAAACATTAGAGAACTTTTGATTTTGAGCAGTTCAATTTATAATACAGATGATAATTCAAAAATGGTCAAAAAATGTGAAGATATCTATAAAAAAGCAGAAGAGCTAGGCATTATAGACAAAAAATTACCACCACTTTTAATGGGCAGAGACATCCTAAAACTCGGACTCCATCCATCACCAAAATTTTCTCAAATTTTAGATGATGCCTATGAAGCCCAAATGCACGGAGAATTCGAAAACTACTACAAAGCTCTAATTTGGTTAAATAATTATCTCAAATCTATATAAAGTATCCAAATTCTCCAATTAGTTTTGTATTATCTCTAATGATCCATCGCTTAAAAGCCGTAAAAGCAGAATTACTATTTAAGTGTTGAATAATCTTATTTTTGTAGTATTCTTTTTCATCCACATCTTCCTCAAAGCCTTCAATTGCGTCAGAAAAATCTTCAATTTCTTTTAGTAATAATGCTCTTAAATTTGCACTCTCAAGTTTTTTAAATCCTGTGTGTTCTCCATTAAATGTTTTATCCAATAAATCTCTCGTATTATTTGCTTTTATCGATGGAATTTTTACTTCAAACACTGCAACCTCTCTTGGGAAAGGATTACAATAATGTCTTATAGATTTTTCCACTTGATGGCTTTTATCGCTACAATTAAGAATATCATCAAATTGTCGTGCCGTTTTAACACTATTGCAATGTCCACAAGATAAAAAAAGATTATTCCAATCATATTTCAGAGCAACATCACCTCGATGAGGAACAAAATGTTCAACATGATAAGTCGTGATACTCTCTTTTTGTTCACAAATATAACATTTTCCATGGAAATCACTATTTAATTGCTCAGTTACATCCTCTCCACTATAGGAAGTTTGTCTAGCTAAAGAAGATGGAATAGAACTGTTTTTTTGTACATAAATCATTTTTAACCTTTATGTACATCATTTCTTAGGATTTCTTTGATTTTTACAGATAATTCATCAGCTTTGTATGTTGGTAGTGTTTTAAAAAATTGTTTGAGTCTCATATATTCATCTTTTTCCACATCACTCAAAACAGGCAATTGGGCTAAGTTTTCAAATCTTTCAATCTTCTTTTTAATTTCAGAAGAATATTTATCACTATCAAAATAACTTTCAACAAGAGCATCATAAGAGTATGCAGACAAATCAGAAGTTACCATTCTTTTTTCTAAATCACAAATAACAGCATTTGAAAGAGATGAAAGTACAAAAGGGCTATGAGTAGTAACTATAAATTGGATTTTTGGGAAAAAACCAACAAGAAATGGCAAAACTTTCTTTTGTAATTCGACATGTAGATGGGTTTCAATCTCATCAATTAAAACAACTCCTTGCATATCATAAGATTTATTGCTTTTTGCTTCCATTCTTAAAATCAATTCTGTAACTATTGCTAAGAGGGATGAATACCCATCAGATAATTCATTTAATCCAAAACTTTTGTTGCCATAAGTTATTTTAAAATTAAATCCTTTATCATCAAACTGAAGCTTTAATTCTTTTTGCTCAAACAGCTCTTTTAGTTTTGTTTCAAAATTATCAAACCATATATTTATATTATTG
>JAOTSA010000117.1 GCA_030247515.1 Sulfurimonas sp.
TTTTATCTCTTCTTTCATGTTATCATTGGATTTTACTATCGAACAGCCATGCCAAAAAACTACTTTTTTCCAAAAGAACATCATGAGAAAAAACTTGATTATTTTGTGGTAGAGATAAACAAACGAGAGAAACTTATCGATTCTGCTATCAAAATTACAGATGCCGCAATCAAAACAAATGCTGCGGATATGGGAAGTAATGGATGATTAGTGCATATACCAATGACCTCAAGCACAAAAAAGACGAACTGGCAATCCAATATCTTCCAGCAGTAAAAGCGATGGCATTTCGGCTAAAAGAGAGACTTCCAAGTTCCATAGACTATATGGATCTCTCTGCCATCGGAACAGAAGAACTTATCAAACTGGCAAGAAAATATGACGAGGGACTTAACGACTCATTTTGGGGATACGCTAAAAAACGTGTTTATGGAGCGATGCTTGATTATCTAAGAAGTTTGGATGTTGTGAGCCGCTCTAGCAGAAAACTTATCAAAGCCATAGACTATGCGGTAGAAGAGTATAGAGCCATAAATGATGAAGAACCGAGTGATGCAGATCTTGCCGCAATGCTAAATGAGGATGTTGAGAAGATACATGAAGCACGAATCGCCTCTTCTATCTACACCGTCATGCCTCTTCATGACCAGCTTCATGTTGGGGATGAGGGTGCTTCACTGGCTGCAATAGAGCGAGATGAGCTTATAAATGTTATCAAATCTGTTTTGGGCAGTTATAGTGAGCGTGAGCAGCTGATTATTCAGCTATACTACTTTGAAGAGCTATCGTTAAAAGAGATTAGTGAGGTGTTAAACATTACAGAATCTAGGATTTCACAGATTCATAAATCTGTTATCCATAAAATAAAAGAGAGTGTAGGAGCTTAAAATGGCAGATATACTTTCCCAAGAAGAGATAGACGCTCTTCTGGACGTTGTTGATGATGAAGCTGATTTGTTTGAGTCAGGAGAGGAGTCTCCTGCTTCACAAAGACAAGTAACGCTTTATGATTTTAAACGTCCAAACAGAGTTTCTAAAGAACAGCTTCGTGCTTTTCGTGGCATCCATGACAAGATGGCAAGGACGTTAGCATCCCAAATCTCCTCTATCATGCGTTCTATCGTTGAGATTCAGCTTCACTCTGTTGACCAGATGACGTATGGCGAGTTCTTGATGTCGTTGCCAAATCCGACAAGTTTTAATGTCTTTTCGATGAAACCTTTGGAAGGAAGCGGTGTTATAGAGATAAACCCTTCCATCGCTTTTCCTATGCTAGACCGTCTATTAGGCGGCAAGGGTGAGCCATTTGACGCAAGCAGAGAGTTTTCTGATATAGAACTAAGCCTTTTTGAGACTATTTTGCGTGTTATGATGAGTACGCTCAAGGAGGCTTGGGGTCCTGTTATGGATATCTTTCCAAACATCGAATCCAAAGAGTCAAGTCCAAATGTTGTGCAGATAGTCGCACAAAATGAGATCGTTGTGATGGTTGTGATGGAGATTATCATCGGACAAAGTTCGGGCATGATGAATATCTGTTATCCAGTTATCGCACTTGAGCCCGTCCTTCCAAAACTTGCAAGCAGAGATTTGATGCTCAACGAAACAAGTACAAAAAAGAGCCGAAACACAGAACTTCATGTTCTTTTAGGCGGAGCAAAAGTAAGCGTTGAAGCGATGTTAGGCGATGCAGAGTTGACACTAAGAGATGTTTTAGAACTTAAAGTTGGGGATATTATAAGATTGACAAGCCCAGCAGATGACATCTCAACAGTGCGTGTGGATGGAAAAGATAGATTTCGAGGAAAGATTGGACTTAGAAGGTTTAGAAAATCTGTTCTAGTAACTGAAATAATTGAAACAGAGAGAGATGCAGTGAAACGTGCATTAGAAAATTTTGAATCCGTGCGGCATGAAAAAATTTCAGGTGTCAAAGAGATGATGACGCAAGACAAAAATCAATACGATGAGGAGTAAAAAATGAGCAATTTCATAAAGCTATTTGAAAATGAGACCATAGGAACTATAGAAGCACTTATAGGTCAAGCTCCATCTCTGGCTCTGAAAGAGGAGCAGGAACTAAGCATCATCTCAAGCATAGTTCCTCCCATAGTGTTGCTTCATATCGGTGTAAGCGGTGATTTTAAAGCCTCTATCATGGTTGCATTAACTCCAAACCTTGTCACAGTTCTCTCTGACATGATGTTGGGTGAAGAGGAAAGTAACAGAGAAAATGTAAGTGATGATGACTTGGATGCCGCAAAAGAGATTGTTTCCAACATCTTTGGAGCAATCTCAAATAGTCTTGGCGCACAAAAAGAGTTGCCGTCCCTCTCTTTTAGCATAGATGATATTGCATATATTGATGAAAACAAGGATGTTTCGTTAGAAAATTATTATAAGATGTTTGTTTATCGCTTTGCAATAGGAGATGTAAACTCTTTGTTTATGCTTATCATAGATGAGAAGCTGCATGAAGAGCTGTTTGATACAAATAGAGTTCCTAAAAAAGAGAAAGAGAGTGGATCAAACAAGTTTCAAGACAATCTTCCAACTAGCTCTCTAAATAGTGATGAACTAAGCAATATTGCGCTTATCATGGATGTAAAACTTCCCGTAAAAGTAAGAATCGGAAAGAAAAAAATGCTTCTTAAAGATGTTCTTAACATGGATATCGGCTCTGTAATAGAGCTTAACCAGCTAGCAAACGACTCTCTTGAGATACTTATAGACGACCATGTCATAGCAGAGGGTGAAGTAGTCATTGTTGATGGAAATTTTGGTGTTCAAATTACTACAATCGGTACAAAAAGAGAGCGATTAAGTCAGCTTAAATCGTAGCGAGGAGAGCAACCATGCGCATGCATCAAGATGATTTGGCAAAAAAGTATGTCAAAGAGATAAAATCAGCGGATGTTTGGAGTGTTTTTAGAATCCTTGCAGATTTTGTTAAAGGTTTTGATGATTTAGGTGACCTTGGACCAACCATCACAATGTTTGGAAGCGCAAAAGCAAAAAGCAGCAGTAAGTACTACAAAATCGCACAAAAACTCTCTTCTATGTTAGCGCAAAGAGGATTTAACATTATGACAGGTGGCGGACCAGGTATAATGGAAGCAGCAAACAGAGGTGCTGTTCCTTATAAAGATGTCGAATCCATCGGACTAAATGTTGACCTTCCTTTTGAACAAACTCCAAATGAATATACAACAACAGAGCTAGATTTTGACTATTTTTTCTCTAGGAAAGTTATGCTCGTCAAATATTCAATGGCGTATGTTATTTTTCCAGGCGGCTATGGTACTTTGGATGAGTTATTTGAAGCTTTGACCCTTGCACAAACAAAAAAAATTACTGGCGTGAAGATATTTATTGTAGGGGTTACTTTTTATAAACCTCTTATGAAATTTTTAGAAAAAAAACTCTACAAGGGCGGAATGATAACTCTTGAAGATTTCCAGATTATAAATCTAAGTGATGATTTAGAGCAAATCGTAAAAGAGATAGAGATTTCTCTTGTCAATCAAGTAGCGATTCTTGAGGAGTCAGGGCTTCAGGATACAAAATATTATAAGATGCTCTCAGAATTTGTTAAAGATGAAAATAGAAAAAAAGAGGATTACTGCAATGTCTAAAAAAGTTTTAGTCGGAATGAGCGGGGGAGTTGATTCTACAGTTGCAGCAATGCTTTTAAAGGAACAAGGGTATGAAGTGGAGGGATTATACATGAAACTTCACTCAAACCCTGGATACCATGAGATACATGAAGCACGAGCAAAAAAAGCAGCCGATTTTGTTGGTGTAAAACTGCACGTTGTTGACCTGCAACCTATTTTTAATGCAAAAGTTTTTCAGCCATTTGTTGAGACATATGCCAAAGGCAAAACTCCAAATCCATGCGCTCTTTGCAATAGAAGTCTAAAATTCGGTGAAATGGTAAAGTATGCAGATGCTATTGGAGCTGATTTTATAGCAACAGGACACTATATAAAGACAGACGGCAGCTATTTTTATGAAGCAGATGATGATACAAAAGACCAAAGCTATTTTCTTTTCTATGTACATAAAGAGATACTTCCAAGACTACTATTTCCGCTTGGGGAGAGAAAAAAAAGTGAGATAAAAGAGCTGGCAGCTTCCATTAGTGGGCTTGAAACATTTGCTGTGCAGAGAGAATCAACAGAGATTTGTTTCGTTGAGACAACTTATACGGATGTGCTTAAAGAGTTTGTGGAAGTTGATAAAATTGGAGAAGTCGTCGATAAAGATGGAAATATTGTTGGCGAACACAAAGGATATATGCACTACACCATCGGTAAGCGAAGAGGCTTTAGTGTAAAAGGAGCGCATGACCCACACTACGTTGTGAGCATAGATGCACAAAACAATCGCATTGTTGTAGGCAAAAAAGAGGATTTAGCATGTGATAGTGTTGTTTTAGAAAATTTAAACCTTTATATAGATGCAAAAAGTTTTGATACAACCGTAAAGCTAAGATATAGAACCAAAGCAGTTCCATGTCATGTAGAGATAAAAGACGAAAAAGCGTATGTGACGCTAAAAGAGAGTGTTTTTGGAGTCGCTGCAGGGCAAGCAGCAGTTTTTTATGATAACAATAAACTTCTAGGTGGTGGTTGGATAGAAGAAAATTAAAATCTCTCCAACTTCCCCCAGAATTTAAGTATTCTCTAAGCTCCCTTTCCCTATAATTCCCATCCACAAACACAGAGACCTTAAGTAAAGGTTTTGAGAGACTTCAAGTTGAAGTTTTAGAGGGTTTGAG
>JAOTSA010000118.1 GCA_030247515.1 Sulfurimonas sp.
CCATTTTTTATGTTTTGGCCCCGTCGTCTAGCGGTAAGGATCCCAGGTTTTCATCCTGGTTACAGGAGTTCGATTCTCCTCGGGGTCACCAACACAATTACCACACTTCCCAACTCCAACTCCAAGAATTTTTTTTAGATAAAAAGCTATAATTTCAATTTTAATTTTAAAAATTAAATTTTTCATGAAAGTTACACTATGTTTTTACAACGATATATAGATTTTGTTACAGACCACTTTAAGAGCGTTTTGATTTTTGTAGCCATTGCTACGGGGATTTTTGGGTACTATGCACAATCTTTAAGCATTGACGCTTCGGCTGAGACGTTACTGCTTGAGAATGATGTCGATTTAAAGTTGACACGTGAAGTTCATGGACGTTATATTAGTCCTGATTACCTAGTAGTCGCTTTTAGTCCTAAAGAGCATATGCTCTCTGAAAGTACCATCGCTACCATCAAAGCCCTAAAAGAATCACTTTTGCACATAAAAGGTGTTGAGAGCGTTACATCACTGCTTGATGTTGCTTTGCTTGAGAGTCCGCCAATGGCAGTTTCTGAAGTTGTAAAAAATGTACGTACGCTCTTATCAGAGGGTATCAACAAAACAATGGTGCAAAAAGAGTTTACATCAAGTCCTCTCTATGCAAAAAACCTTGTAAGCGACGATTTTAAAACTACTGCTATTTTAGTCAATCTCAAAGAGGATGCCAAATACACCGAACTTCTTCAAAAAAGAAATGTTTTTATAGAACTGCAACAAAAAAGAGAGCTAAGCAAAGAAGAGAAAAAAGAGTTTGAAGCGGCAAAAAAAGCCTTTAAAGAGTATGGTTACAGCACAAGGGATGAAGTACATCAACTCATTGAAAATGTGCGCTCTACCATAAATCCGTTTCGCAAAGACGGGGAGCTTTTCTTAGGCGGAGTTATGATGATTGCGGATGATATGATAGGTTTTGTAAAGAGCGATATCGCCATTTACGGAACGGCTATCATGCTCATCATGGTGCTTATGCTTTGGGTTATCTTCAAACAAATACGTTTTGTGGTTTTGCCTATCTTAGTCTCTTTTTGTGCGGTCATCATCACAACAGGCATAAATGCACTTATGGGGCTTGAGGTAACGGTCGTTTCATCAAACTATGTTGCAATGCAGCTAATCACCACACTCTCTTTGGTTATACATCTTATAGTAAGTTACCGTGAAGAGTATGCGCTTTACCCCCATTTTTCGCAAAAAGAGCTTCTTGAGATTACGCTCAAGCGTATGTCGGTTCCCTCTGTTTTTATAATCCTTACCTCAGTTGCTGGATTTGGCTCGCTGATGACATGCGGTATTTTACCGATTATCGATTTGGGTACGATGATGAACATCGGTGTAACTGTCTCTCTGATTACGGCATACCTTCTTTTTCCGTCGATGATGATGTTATTTCCCAAAAAAGAGCCTGTTCTTACATTTGACAAAGCCTTTACGCTTAACACCATATTTGCACAAATTGTAGAGCATCACGGCAGAAAAATAATTGTGATAGTAGTCGCAATTTTGGGCTTTAGCCTTGTCGGCACTACACAATTAGTGGTTGAAAACAGTTTTATAAACTACTTTAAAAAGAGTACCGAAATCTATCAAGGTATGCAAAAAATCGACAACAATCTAGGTGGTACAACGCCTCTGGAGATAGTTGTAAAATTCCCTGAAACAAAGAGCGAGGAGAAGGCAAAAAGTACAACTGGTTCTGATGAACTTGATAGTTTTGCAGATGAATTTACAGAGACGGACAATAATGCACAGTACTGGTTTACGGCACAAAAAATGGAGACTATCCTTAAAGTGCATGACTATTTAGTCTCTTTGCCTGAAGTGGGCAATGTCTCTTCACTAGGCACGCTCACAAAAGTTGGGCGCATCTTAAAAGATGGGAAAGATTTTGACGGTGTTGAGTTGGCACTTTTGTACAATGAACTGCCTCTTGAGTTCAAAAAAATCCTTCTCTCACCGTATGTCAATACCGACTACAACGAAGCACGCTTTGTGGTTCGCATAGTAGATTCCAACAAAGAGCTTAGACGAGATGAACTGCTCAAAAAAATCCAAACAGATTTAGAGACAAAAATCGGACTTAAAAAAGAGGACTTTAAGCTTGTGGGCATGATGGTACTTTACAACAACATGCTCCAATCTCTTTTTGACTCACAAATATCGACACTTGGACTTGCTCTTCTTTCACTTGGAGCCATGTTCTTATTTCTGTTCCGCTCTTTAAAAATAGCGGTGGTTGCACTAACGGTCAACATGGTACCCGTCAGCGTTATCTTTGGCATCATGGGCATCACAGGTATCCCTTTAGACATCATGAGCATAACGATAGCCTCTATCGCACTGGGCATCACAGTGGACAACACTATCCACTACTTCTATCGCTTTAGAGAGGAGCTTGCACGAGATGGAGACTATATCGCTTCCATGCACAGAGCGCATGGAACTATCGCTTTTGGGATGTTTTACTACTCGCTTGCGACCATTGTAGGCTTTTTGGTGTTGGTAACTTCCAACTTTATCCCAACGCTTATCTTTGGTCTTTTGACTGTTATCGTTTTACTTGTAGCAATCGTTTCAGACCTTCTCTTCTCGCCACTTCTAGTGGTAACGTTCAAGCCTTTTGGGGTAAAAAAATAGTAGTTATTCGCTTATTAAACTGTAGTTGATGGGGACACTTAGTGTCGTCTTGCTTGCAGGCTTTGGAAATTTTGTAGATAGTTCTTCTATAGTTTTTATGGCCGCACGACTTAAAATCTCATCGCTTGACTCCACTATCGTGATGTTATAAACTTTTGCATCCACATCTATCGTAAATTTCACTTTTACAACACCTACAATCCCTTTTTGTCTCGCACTTCTTGGGTAGTAGAGATGCTCTTTTAAAAGTTCTACTATCTTTTGCGCATTGAGTTCGCTATACTCTTGATGGTATGGTTTAGCCTCTACTGGTGGTGGCACTGTTTTTTGTTCAGAAGCAATCTTTTTGTGAACCTCTTGTGCCACGCTTTTTTGAGGTTCTGCAACTATCTCACTCTTTTGTGCTATCTCTTTTAAAGAGTGTTCCTCTTTTTTTTGCTCTACTTTTTCATCTTCACGCTTTTCTATCTTTTTTTCTATCTTTTTCTTTGGCTTTTCTTCTGCTTGCTTTGGCTTGCTCTCTTGAGGCTTTACGATGCAAACTTCCTCTTTTGTTTGATGCTCTGCTGTTGTTTGTGATGCTGCTTCAATCATAGAGAGTTTTAAGGGGATTTTTAGAGGAGTTTCTTGTTCTGGCTTTGCCTCGTTGTTGTAAAAAAACCAAACCGATAGCAACAATGAACTATGAAAGATAAGAGAGAGAAAAAAGGAGTTGCTATATCTAATCATGGTGCATATAGTAACAAAAGAATTGTTACTAAGTGCTTAGCTTATACTAAATATAAGTATTATATTGCCCTTTTAAATTCAGGATACGCTTCCACACCGCATTCGTTAATGTCCATACCCATAAGCTGAGCTTCATCATCCGCTCTAAATCTCGATATTTTGTTGATTGCCACCAAAACAACATAAGAGACCACAAATGTAAAAACTCCAACCAAAAGAACACCTTTTACCTGCGCTATAAATGAAACCTCTTCTACAAAAATTCCAGCCGCTAGCGTTCCCCATATCCCATTTACAAGATGTACAGAGAGCGCACCGACAGGGTCGTCTAGCTTTAGCTTATCAAACACTGGAACTGCAAAAACTACCAAAGCACCGCCAACAATCCCGATGAAGATAGGCGTGTACATGTCATAATAGTTTGCCGCCGCCGTTATGGCAACAAGCCCGCCTAAAGCACCGTTTAAAATCATAGTAATATCAAAGAGTTTATAACGGACATACATGATAAGTGCTGCAATAAGCGCACCCGCAAGCCCTGCGGTGTTTGTATTCATGATGGTTTTTGCGACGGCATCAGCTTTTTCTATGCTAGAGATAGTACCAACGCTTCCGCCGTTAAACCCAAACCACCCTATCCAAAGAAGAAGTGCGCCAAGAACAACAAGCGGGATGTTTGATGCTGGGATAACCTTAATCTTTCCATCATGATAACGCCCTCTTCTTGAGCCAATTACCATAATAGCTGCCAAGAGCGCCCAGCCACCAGTTGAGTGTATAACGGTTGAGCCTGCCAAATCATACATCTCTATATCAAGAAGCGTATCTTTGAGCATATCCGCACCCCAGCTGACATTGACAACAAGAGGGTAGATAACTGCTCCCATCACAAGCGTAAAGAGAGCCAGAGGAATGATGCGAACACGCTCACTTACTCCACCGCTCATGATGTTGACCGTCTTGCCCACAAAAGCCATCTGAAACATAAAAACAGCCCAGATACTGCTTGACGCACTCTCCCAACTGCCAAAAGCGAGTTGGTATCCAAAAAGCAAAAAGGAGAGAGATGCAACTGCATAAATCATCACATTTGTAGTCAAAACAGAGGAGACGTTTTTCGTACGAACCAAACCTGCTTCAAGCATCGCAAACCCTGGAACCATAAAAATGATAAGCGTCATGGCAAAAAGAATAAAGAAAGTGTCGATTATATATTTGAAATCGGCTTCTGACATATAAAATCATTCAAAAAAAATTGAAGGAAATTATAACTTATAAAAGAGGAATGGAGTTTTTTTACTGATTAATTTTTAATCAGTAAATAGCCTTACGTATTTTTGCAAAAAAGTTTGTAACTGATGTTACGCACT
>JAOTSA010000119.1 GCA_030247515.1 Sulfurimonas sp.
GTGTCTCTCTTAATTTGAGATCTGTAATTTGGATTTTTAAATTTTGAATCTCTTTTCTTGTGCTTAAATAGAGATTTTCGCTTGATATCAAATCATAAAATTCTCTATCTTTTTCTATAGATGACTTAACTTTCAAAGGCTCTATTTTTTTGTAATTTTCTCTTTTTTTGAGAAGCGATTCGTCCATGTTGACAAGAACAGCTTCATTGATTTCAATAACGCTCTTAAGATACATTATCTTCTCACGTACACTTGTAAGCTCTTTTCTATCTAGTTCAAAATCTATCCCGATGTATGGTTTTTCTGTAAGTTTAGTCCCAACAAGAGTCTCATCTGCCTCAACAACCAAACCAGAAACATTTGATGAGATACTTCTAACCTCATAAGGTTCAACTTTTGCATAATAGACCTTGGCATCTAAAAAACTAAAAACAAGTGCCACTAAGAAAAAAAACTTCATTGAGTTTCCTATAAAAGAAAATAATAAGGACCTATTTTACCATTGCAACATTAACATTCAAGCATAATAGACCGAATTTTTGGTATCATCCTATAAATATAGACTAAAGGGGAATTTATGTCTGTTTTAGACAATGTTGATGCTGCTACAAATCTTGCTAAAAACAATGAAGTGCAGCTTTTAGTATTTCGAGTAAGTGATGCACCAGACTCTGCTTTTTATGCCATAAATGTATTTAAAACACGTGAAGTTGTTGAATCTAAAAACCACTATATCACACAGATACCATCATCTCACCACCTCTTAGAAGGTACAATTGTTTTGCGTGGATTGCAGATTCCCATCCTCAACCTTCCTCTATGGCTTGGAACAACATTGAAAAGCGAGGAGATGAAAAAATCAAATATTTTAGTATGTGATTTCAATGGTATAATCATAGGGCTTCGCATCATGTCAGCCTTTAGAGTTATCAAAAAAAATTGGAATGAGATGCATGCTCCAGATAGCTACAGAGTAGGTGAAAACAGTGTTGTTATCAATGATACAAGGCTTGAGGATGGAAGCTTGTGCCTTATTCTTGACTATGAAAAACTTCTTGCAGATGTTATCCCTCAAGCCATGGTTGATGTGTTGGAATCAACCGCAAATTTAGCAAATATCAACATACCAAAAAAACTTAAAAATGGAACAGTTTTAGTAGCAGAGGATTCAAAAACAGCACAAAAACATCTTAAACAAATTTTTGAAAATGCAAATCTTTCTATGAAGATTTTTGATAATGGGAAACTACTTATCGACTATATCAATGCGCTTGGTGAGAATGTTTCCACTATTCCTGCCATTATTACAGATATAGAGATGCCAGAAATGTCAGGTTTTACTGTTGTCAAAATTCTTAAAGGCAATGCACAAACAAAAGACATTCCTCTTATAGTAAACAGTTCTATGACAGGTTCTAACAATAAAAGAGAGGCTCAAGTGCTAGGTGCGGATGGTTTCATAGATAAAACGAAGAGTCAAAATATTATACCGCTTATTGTGGAGATAATGAAGAAAAAAGCGTAAGAGATTTTTCTCTCCCCTTGAAAAAAGGGGAAGAGGAAGAGATTATTTAAAGATAGAGATTAAAACACCCGCTGCAACTGCAGAACCGATAACACCTGCAACATTTGGACCCATTGCGTGCATTAAAAGCATATTTGTACGGTCATACTCCATACCTACCTTGTTTGATACACGAGCCGCCATAGGAACAGCAGAAACACCAGCCGAACCAATAAGAGGATTTATCTTGTTTTTAGAAAACATATTCATGATTTTTGCCATGATAACACCGCCAGCAGTTCCTGCAGAGAAAGCTAGTATTCCTAATGCCAAGATAGCAAGAGTTTCAGCAACCAAGAACTGATCTGAGGCAAGTTTTGAACCAACTGCAAGACCTAAGAAAATCGTTATAACATTGATAAGTGCATTTTGCATAGTATCTGAGAGTCTATCAACAACACCTGTCTCTTTTAAGAAATTACCAAACATAAACGCACCAATAAGTGGCGTTGCATCTGGAAGCACCAAAATAGCAAGAACTAGAACCATGATAGGAAAAACCAACTTCTCTAAACGGGAAACGTGTCTCATGGTACTCATTCTGATTCTTCTCTCAGCATCAGTTGTAAGTGCCTTCATAATCGGAGGCTGAATAACTGGAACAAGCGCCATATATGAGTAAGATGCAACTGCAATAGCACCGAGTAGTTCGGGAGCCAGTTTTGTTGCGATAAAGATAGATGTCGGACCATCTGCTCCACCGATAATGGAGATAGCAGAAGCTTGTTTGAGCGTAAAGTCAAAAAGCGTCGTATATTCTGCAAGCATAACAGCACCAACTAGTGTTCCAAAGATACCAAACTGTGCTGCACCACCAAGAAGTGCAGTTTTAGGGTTTGAGAGAAGCGGTCCAAAGTCCGTCATCGCTCCAACACCCATAAAAATGAGGATAGGAAAGAGCTGGTTTGAGAGACCCATATGGTAGATGATACCTAAAAACCCATCAGGTCCTGCCATATTTGCAACAGGAATATTTGCCAAAAGTCCACCAAAACCTATAGGTAAAAGCAGAAGCGGCTCAAAGCCTTTCACAATTGCCAAATAAAAAATGACAAATGTTACGATAATCATAATGATTCTGCCCCACGATTTATGAAAATCGCTCATAGGCTGACCCTTGGCATTTAACTCATCTGGATCAGGATATGCTAAAGCATAGATGCCAGTTGATTTTATAAAGTCAACAACAAGCGTACCAACATCTTTTGACTGATATGTCTCAACATTTGCTGCTTCTCTATCTGCGGCTGGTGCATCAGAGGCGTAAACAGAGCTAAAGCCAAGAAGCATCAGCAATGTAACTATTTTAATTAAAAATGCTCTCATACAATTACCCCAGTATCGCTACTGTTTGACCTTCAACTACTTTATCATTTGTAGCAACATGGATAGATTTGATAACACCACCTTTTGGTGCTACTACATCTATCTCCATTTTCATTGATTCTAGGATAAGGATAACATCACCCTCTTTTACGCTTTGACCTGGATTTGCAACGATTTTCCAAACACTTCCTGGAAGAAGTGCTTTGATCTCAATCCCTACTGCTGTTGTTTGAATATGAGAAGCCGCTGGAGCAGATACTGCTGCACTCTCTCCATTAACTGCTGTTACTTGAATATCAACATTGCCCTCTGCAACTTGAACACTATATTTTTGACCATCTACTACAACTGTATAACTTCCGCTTCCCATGTTTTTGCTCCCGCACTCTTTATTTGTTTCTTCTTTTTTCATATCAGACAGTTTACGAACCATCAACTCACCCTCGCCTTTTAGAAAAGCGATACCTTTTTCATGACAAGCAGCAGCAATAAAGATATTTTCTTCCGTTATATCTATATTTTCTGCCTTAAGCTTCTCAATCCATGTAGCCAAAGATTTGCTCTCATCAGCATTTGCCAAATCAAGAGCCTTCTCTGTGGTTGGAGCAAGTCCAAGTTTTTCAGAGGCAATTCTTACAATTTCAGGGTCTGGAGCGACTGGAGTTTTTCCAAAATATCCTAAAACCATTTTGCCATATCCTGGGGCGATTGCATTCCATGGACCTTGCATGACGTTGTTAAG
This sequence comes from Sulfurimonas sp., assembly GCA_030247515.1. GTDB lineage: Bacteria > Campylobacterota > Campylobacteria > Campylobacterales > Sulfurimonadaceae > Sulfurimonas. The sequence goes on from JAOTSA010000119.1 coordinate 3,633, forward strand.
TGCTTGTTGGAAGTAAAATTGTGAAACGGGCGTAACTGATGTTCCATATCCGCCTTTTTTTACAACTTCCGTCATAGCGGCGATTACCTCAGGAAATCTGTCTAAGATACCGTTGTCACGCATCATCTGTGTGTTTGCAGTAAGTGCGCCGCCTGGCATTGGAGAGAATGGAATGATAGGGGAGACCATTGTCGCTTCAGGAGGCATAAAGTAGTCAGACAAGCAAGCTTGTAGCTCTTTTTCGTATGTTAAAATCTTATCTATCTCCAAGCCGCCAAGGTCATAATTCATCCCTTTTGTTGCGTGAAGCATTGTCAAAATATCTGGCTGGCTTGTACCGCCACTTACTGGTGCAGCAGCCAAGTCTATACCATCAACACCTGCTTCAAGTGCCGCCATATAAGCAGCAACCGAAACGCCCGCAGTCTCATGCGTATGAAGTCTGATATGTGTCCCCTCAGGAACCAAACGTCTTGCCATCTGAATCGTTTCAAAAACTTTTTGAGGATTAGATGTACCAGAAGCATCTTTAAAACAGATACTATGATATGGAATACCGCTATCTAATATATCACGCAAAGTTTTTTCATAAAACTCTACAGTATGAGCGCCATAGCACCCTAGAGGCAAATCCATCATTGTCACAACTACTTCATGTTTTAGTCCATGATGTACGATTCTCTCAGCAGAATACTTCAAGTTTTCAACATCATTGAGAGCATCAAAATTTCTAATCGTTGTAGTACCATGTTTTTTAAACATTTTTGCATGCAAATCTATCAAGTCTTTTGAACCAGTATCTAACATAACAGTATTTACACCACGTGCAAGTGTTTGAAGATTTGCATCTGGTCCTACGATTTTGCGGAACTGATCCATCATCTCAAAAGCATCTTCTCTTAGATAAAAATAGAGTGATTGAAATCTTGCCCCTCCACCAAATTCAAAGTGCTTAATTCCTGCAATCTTCGCAGCTTCTACAGCTGGAAAAAAATCTTTCATCAGTACACGACCACCAAAAACAGACTGAAACCCGTCTCTGAATGTTGTATCCATTATATCAATAAATTTTTTGGCCATTTTGCTTCCTAACCTTCTCTATGGTATTTAATTGC
>JAOTSA010000120.1 GCA_030247515.1 Sulfurimonas sp.
TGTAAAAGCTTATGTGCATTTACACTTTAGAACTTTTTATGAGTTTAGCTTTTTGCCGTAAGTAAAACTTCCTTATAAAGTTCCACATATTTTTGCGCCACTATTTTGCTATCAAACTCTCTCATCACTTTTTTCCTAGCATTTATACATAGTTCATCATAATTTGGGGTTCTTTCCATTTTCTAATCTTCTCCCAACACGTAAAAATAGGGTTCAAAACTTTTTTCTACCGCCTTTTCCATCAATTGTCCACCTTCATGTCCTTTGGCGATTCGAAATACATAAAAATTGTTAGTTTAATGGTTCCAACATTTGAGTTTTATGGCATAATCATCAAATATTTCACTTAATATATCTACAACATTTCTTTGACTTAATTCATTTAATCGATTTTCGCCTTTACTTATCAAATAATTTCTCAGATTCTCCGATTCCAAAAGATTTTTTAAATGTTCCGCTAAGTCATTTGGATTCTTTAAATCACAAAGCAAAGCAGCATCACCTACCTGATCTCTAAGTCCATCTAAATCTGAATATATTACTGGTGTCCCTATCGCAAAAGCTTCAAGTGGGGGAATGTTTGTAGGTCCAAAATAACTTGGCATCACCATAGCTAAAGCATTTTTATAAAGTGAATAAACTTCTTCGTTTGGAGCAAAACCAATATATTTTACAAGTTCACTAACATTTAATTTTTTTGCACAATCTAACACATAGTTAAGATTTCCCTTATTTGCACCACTAAAAATAGCTGTTAAATTAATACCTTGTTGTTTTAAAATAGCAACAGCATCAATTATATATACATGATTTTTATGCGACCAAAGTTGTGCTGGATAATAAATATACTCACCAATAATTTGATATTTAGTTTTTACATCAACTCTATTATCCATAAAAGCATAAATTGATGGTGCAAATTGTGCCACATATGCTCTACTATCATCTATGCCATATCGTTTAATAACATTTATTTTCCCAAGTTCGCTATCAACCAAAACCGCTACTGCTTTTTTGAGGCTTTTTGTATAAAGTTGTTCTCTTAATTCAAATTCTCTAAAATAATTTACTTCTGGAAATTCTGGAGTGTCTCTGTGGCATAAATCCCATACAGTGATAATATAGTTGTGTGTAGTTAAGTCAAGTGACAATCTAGATGGTGATAAAAAATAAACCAAATCTATACCATTAACATCAAGACTTTTTTCAAACAGTGTTTTTAGTTTAAATTGTCTTGAAAATGGCAAGAACCAACTTTGCTTATGGAACAGTCTGTAAATCCTATCAAAAAAAGCTGTTTTAACAACAACCGAATTAATACTGTAGCTTTCTAGATTTTTTTTATTATCTTGGCTAAATACAAATGCTATAAAATTATATCTATCTAATTTGTTTAGTTCGGTTATTGTAGAAAGTTGTTGTTGATAACCACCACCACCTTGCAGTTCGCCTTCAAATACAACTGCTATATTCATTTTTTTACTATCCATACCACATTCCAACTATTAAAATCAGGATTTTTATTGCTCATCCATTCATATTTTTGTATCACACTAAAACCCACTTGTTTACAAATCATTTCTAATTCTGTATCAAAAAAATACCTCATTTTGTGAAGCTCTTTTTTTTCTATTACCTCTCTTGATGCTTTATCTTCTATAAATACATCATAATTTACATCTACAATATTCTTCCTAGCTTGCAAAACTGGCTCAGCAAGTCTAGTGACTTTTATGCTCTCATTTTCAAGTCGTTTGATACGAGTGACAGGTTTGTCGCTAAGCACAGCAGGTCCATACCAAAAATCAAAGATAAATATTCCACCATCATTCAAGTGATTTTTAGCTATCTCAAATGCTTTGATTAGCTCTTCGTTTGAATTTTGATAGCTCATAACATGAAAAAGTGAAACTACTACATCAAACTTTTTATCAAGATTTAGTTCAGATATATTTGAATGGCTAAAGCTTAGTCTATCTTCTTTGCCGATTCTTCTAGTCTCTGCAATTTTAAGCATATCAATACTTAAATCTATCCCATGAACAATATACCCTCTATCACAAAAAAGCTCGGCATGTTTTCCTGTCCCACACCCCATATCAAGTAGAGTTTTGACTTTATTGCCATTAGTTTTTATCAAACTATTAACATACTCAACTTCACCAATGTAGTCTTTATCACTATAAAGCAAATCATAATATTGAGAATACAAATCCCCAAATTGGCTCATATTAACACCTCGTGCATTATTTTAGAAACTTCTCGTATTTGCTCTTCTGTAATAGCCATTCCACTAGGGATATAAAATCCTCTTTCATAAAGCTTTGTAGCATTTGGGTACTCTTCATTTACAAATAATCCCATTTTATTGAATACTGGTTGAGTGTGCATAGGGTAAAAGAATGGTCTTGTTCCTATTCCTCTCAAACCTAACTCCTTCATAACCTCTTTTGCTGTTTTTTGATACTCATCTTTGAGTGTAATAGCAAAAACCCAATAAATATTATTTGCAAAATCTTTTTGCTTTATGGGTAGATTTATAGTATCTATATCACTAAGTAATTCTTGATACATCTCTCCAATCCATCTTTTCTTAGCTACAAACTCATCGATTCGTTCAAGTTGAGCGACTCCAAGAGCCGCTTGAATATTTGTCATACGGAGGTTCCATCCAAGTTCTTCGTGGATAAATCGCTTATTACCATCTGGTAAAAAACAAAGGTTTCTTAGGCTTTTACATCTTTCATACAGCTCTTCATGATCCATAAGCACCATGCCACCTTCACCTGTTGTGATATGTTTATTGGGATAAAAACTAAAGATGCTAATATCTCCAAAACTTCCACACATTTTGCCATTATAAGTTTGTCCATGCATCTCGGCGGCATCTTCTATGATTTTTAAATTGTATTTTTTTGCTAGTTCTAAAATAGGATTCATATCGATTGGAAGACCGTAAATATGTACGACCATTATTGCTTTAGTTTGAGGTGTGATTTTGGCTTCAATCTCTTCTGTTCTCATATTAAAGCTATCGTAGTCACTATCCACAAGCACTGGCTTTGCTCCAGCCTTTACGACTGCCTGACCGCAAGAGATGATGGTAAAGCTTGGCATTATCACTTCATCTCCATTTCCAATTCCCAAAGCTTCCACGGCCATCTCGAGAGCGGCAGTGCCGTTTGTCACAGCTACTGCATATTTTCGCCCTACATAGCTTGACATACTCTCTTCAAATTTCTTTATAAAAGGTCCTTCGCTACTTATCCAGCCCGTATCAATACATTCATTGAGATATTTTTTTTCGTTTCCATTGAGTAATGGTTCGTTTACTGGTATCATTATTTTATCTCCAACTTTTCTTTTTCTACAGGTTCAAATCTTACTTTATCCATCTCTCCAGCGTATGGTCCTTGTTTAACTTCTATGATCTCGCTTTCTTCTATCATTTCAAACCCATGTCCACCATAAGCAAGAAGTATCACATCCCCCTCTTCAAGAATAGTGCTTTTGAAATAGTTTTATCATCATCATAAAAATCAACTCTTACTTTTCCACTTTTGATAAAAAGCACTTCCTTCGTAAACTGCACTTCTCTTACAACTGCATTATGAACATGAGGAGGTATTACATAGTCTTTTGGTCGTTTCATGTAAGCTAGTTGTTGAGAAAAATCATCTGGAGTAAAAAATTCAATGCCATTTTTTTCAAAATTCCGTCTAATTATTATCGACAACAGCCTATCGTTATGTGTTATTTGTTGAATCATTTTATGCTCCAAAAGTTCTTTTTAATCTATTTATAGCCCTTTTCCATAATGGTATTTTTAGTGGGTTAAAATACTCTATATACCTTTGCCTTGCCAATGTCGATGATATTATATTTTGCTCGAAAACAATATCGTATTTTTCTACAAGTTCAACATCAAAACTACAACTATCATCACAATGTACACCACTACCGTCAAATCCAATGTTTGCTGTAAAAGAATTTTTTGGATATAAAAACAGTCCATCTTTCAGAAAAATTGTAGCATACCAATATATCGCCCATGAGTTTATTTTTCCATGTTTATTATGAATTACTTGAGACCAAAAGTCTATAGAATTCTCAAAATTAAACTCTTTTATCATTTTTTTATCAAAAGTTTTTATGAGGTTATCCGTATCTTTTTCAAAATATTTCCAAGATTTATTCCAAGTTGCCCAACTCCAACAACCTTCAGCTTTCATAAAAAATGTACTTGCTAATTCATCAGTCTTAATTGGATAAGCATAACCAGTCACACCAAAAACTTTTTCTTCATCTTTATACATCTCTAACGCCTCATTCATAAACCTCAAAAAATATTTGCTTGTAACCAAGTCATCCTCAAGGACGATTATTTTTCCATACTTATTTACTATTTTTGTTACTCCGTCTATGATTGAATTTGCAAGCCCCCAGTTTTTTTCTCGTTCGATTATAGTTACTTTTTTGAAGCCATCTACTGTTTTTATATACTCTCGCACCTCATTTACTTTTGATATTGAATTTTCGTTTTTTGGGGCATCACTATAGATAAATAGCTCACTTTCACTTGCTAACTCATTTTTTTGTAAGGCTTCAACTGTTTGCCGTGTATGATGAGGTCTGTTATATACAAATAATACTATTGGTGATAGAATCATTTACTTATATCTCTCTTTATAAAATTCATCACCTATAAAAATAACTGTATTAATAG
>JAOTSA010000121.1 GCA_030247515.1 Sulfurimonas sp.
GATAGAGCAAAAAACTCAAGAACTAGAACAGAGTTCACAAACTATCCAAACGCTTCAAACCCAAAAAGCAGAGATAGAGAATAACTATGCTCAAAAACTCCAAGAGATAAGTGTTCTCAACACAAGCTTAGAAGAGATGAACAACACTCTCTCAAGCACCATAGAAACAAACGCACAACAAAAAACCGAACTAGAAATCCAAATAGCAGAGATAAACCAAGAGCTTCAAACAACATCTCAAAACCTAGAACAGACACAAAAAGAGAAAGAGACACTCTTAGAACAAAACTCTCAAAAACAACAAGAACTGGAGCAAAAAACTCAAGAGCTAGTACAAAAAACTCAAGAACTAGAACAGAGTTCACAAACCATCCAAACGCTTCAAACCCAAAAAGCAGAGATAGAGAGAGAGTATGCGCAAAAGATAGTAGAGCTTAATGCAAATATTGATGTTATCGTCAATGATTTGGCAAGCATAAAAGAGAGCAAATGTTGGATTTACACAAAGCCAATTAGAGATTTACAAAAGGTTATGAAAATATGATAAGCTTATTCAGTAAAAGTGAAAGAAAATTTAAAAAGTTAAAAAAAAGAGTAGAAGAGAGCGGTTTGTTTGATAGAGTTTTTTATCTGAAAAACTATCATGACGCAAGAGTTGCTGATGCTACACCAGTAGAACACTACTGTAGAGTTGGTATAAAAGAAGACAGAAAACCGAGTGCTGATTTTGATCCTGTATGGTATAGAGAGTACTACCAAGATGTAAAAATTGCGGGTATATTCCCTTTATTGCATTTTATAAAATCTGGGCGAAAAGAGGGTAGATTTAAAAACCCCAGAGAAGCACAGCAAGAAGGTCAAAATATAACAGATATGACTATCCTAGATATAGAGTATTCTGCCAAAAATGAGATGCCTCAGATAGTAGATTGGACGTTAGATGCTACTGAACAAATGGTATTTGACACACTTAAAGGCAGTGGTGTTGATTTTACAAATTACCATCAAGCTAACAATATTGAAGATAAAACAGTAGATCCAGTTCTTCATTATATTAAAGCATGGCGAGGTCAAAATCTTATAATACCAGATTTTTTTGATACTGAAGTTTATACTTCAATTTATACGGACATACTTCAGCACGATATTAACCCACTTTGGCACTATATGTTTCATGGTAAAAAAGAGGGACGGATAGGATATTTTGGAAGTTTTATCCATCAAGGGGCTTTGCAGTACGATAAAACAAAAGAGGTATTGGTATTTGTATCTCATGAGTCCTCAGCGACAGGAGCGCCTCTTTTAGGATACAACATAGTAAATGAGTTTTCTAAAAAGTACAATGTGGTTCATTTTGTGTTAAAAAAAGCCAATTTACATGATATGTTTTTTAGTAACTGTTTTTTATTGGTGGATGATTTAGAAACAAACTCAGAAATAAAATCTCTTTTTATTTTAAAAAACCTACTCCAGAAATACACTATAAAATGTGTTGTGCTAAACTCAGTTGAAACTTTCCCAGCTCTTCAAGCTGCGTCAGAGCTTATGTTGCCGAGCGTCTCACTGATTCATGAATTTTCAGACTATACAAGACCTGTTGGAAAAATGGTAAGTACTCTTTTTCATGCGACAGAGGTAATAACGCCTGCATCTATCATTAAAAATTCTATGCTCGAAGAGCTGGAAAAATTGACTGGTATCTCCACTCCTGTAAATAACATTTGTCAATTACCGCAAGGTAAATTGCCATTTCTTCCAGATGTTGTTGGAGATGAAGATACGCAAGAGATACTGCTAAAAAAATTACAAGTCAAAGATAAGTCAAAAACAAAGATTATTGTAGGATCTGGATATGTACAGGTTAGAAAAGGGGTTGATCTCTTTTTGGCAATAGCAAGATATGTAAAAGAAAAGTATAGCGGAGAGTGCAAGTTCATATGGGTTGGTGATGGTTATGACCCTGAACACGACATGGCATGTTCTGCATGGCTGAAACGAGATATAAAATACTACAATCTTGAAGACGATTTTATCTTTTTGGAACATCAAAAAAGCTTGGATACCGTTTTTGAGATGGCAGATATATTTTGTCTTACCTCTCGCATGGATCCATTCCCAAATGTTGCTATAGATGCAATGGAGTTAAATCTCCCTATCGCTTGTTTCAAAGATACATCTGGAACAGAGGAGTTTTTGGAGACATTTAACGGGGATTGTCTTTTAGCAGACTACCTTGATACGCATACGCTAGGCTCAAAAATAGTTGAATATTTTGAGAGTGGTAGAACAAAAACAGATACTAACTCAGAATTAGTCAAAAAAGAGCTTTCTTTTGACAAATATATACACTCAGTTGATTCTATTGTAGAAAGAGCTTCAAAAACACAAAAAAGCAACATTCAAACATTGGAAATTATTGAGCAAAGCAAATTATTTGATAACAGTTATTATGGTTTGTCACAAAAAGAAAAGTTGTCCATTTTATACTACATCGCATGTTATAAAAAGGGACTTCATAAAATGAGTTCAAATCCTTTTCCTGGATTTTCTCAAGGGAAGTGGATAATGGAGCATGGTTTTGATCCACAAAAGACACCATTGCAACAAGCCATAGAAAACAACACACCACATACGCACACTTGCAAAATCGTTCCTTTTGAACATACTCAAAGCGATATAAAATTTAAGTATGCAGTTCACCTTCATCTTTATTATACTGGGTTGGCAGAAGAGTTTAATGGATATTTCAAAAAGCTTTCAGGTGATTTTGATCTCTATGTAACTATTGTTCAAGAAAAAGACAAAAGAGAAGTAGAGCTTGCATTTCAAGCATGTGGAGCAAAAAATATAGAAGTCGTAGTTGTTAAAAATATCGGAAGAGATGTAGGACCTATGCTCTTTGACCTAAGAGAGCAGCTAACCACAAGAGGATATGAAGTTATTGGACATTTCCATAGCAAAAAATCTCTAAGTACAGATGGAGAGCTTGGTAACCGTTGGCGAGAGTATCTAATGCAAAATCTTATAGGTACAAAAGAGATAGCAAGTAGCATACTTTCTCTTTTTGAAGACTCTAAGGTAGGATTGGTTTTTGCAGAGGATAAGCATATTGTAGATATAGGAATGAATCGTGAGTATGTTGATGGGTTGTGTAGTATGCTAAATATTCCAACAGTTACAGAAACACCACTTTTTCCTCTTGGCAATATGTTTTGGGCAAGAACAGATGCCATAAAACAGTATTTTGAGTTAGATAAAACAGAGTTACTGCAACCAGAGCCTTTACCATATGACGGGTCGTATATGCATGCGATAGAGAGAGTGACACCTCATTTGGTAGAGCAAAATGGATACAAATATCAAACTGTTTATAAACAAAAAACAGTTTGGTAAGAGTTGTTGGTTTTTAATATTATGAAAAAAAAGGTAAAAATGAGTTCAATAAAATTAATCATACATATTGGTGCTGGAAAAACAGGGACATCTTCAATCCAGCAAACATTAATGAGTAACAGAGAGGCTTTATTAAATCAAGGGTTTTTCTATTTAGGTTTAATGTTAGAGAATGCTAATGAGAAGTTGTATGATTGGCAAAAGGCATCGGCTATCGAAAGTTTTCATTCTTTAACGGAGAAGGAGACAGAGGAGCAACTGTTTGCAGTGCTGGACAGTGCCATAAAGTTTGCTGCTCAAAAAAATATTCATACATTGATTTGGAGCAATGAGTCTTTGTATGGAAGAACTCAAAAGTTGTATAAGGTTTTGCAAACTCTGAAAAAGGATGGTGTGGAAATTGAGTTTATTGCATATATCAGAAGACATGAACCTTGGGCACGTTCTGCATATGTACAATGGGGGATTAAACATAAAATAAATGCAGGAAAGCTGTTGACATTTAGAGAGTGGATGCAAAAGAGAGCGATTGTTTTTTATCCTCAACTTGAGAGTGTTATGAGAGAATTTCCAAATGAATTAAAAGTTAGAAATATGGATGCCGTTGGAAATACAGTTAAAGATTTTCTAGAATTATGTAACATAAATTATAAAGATATGGCCTTTATCCGCAGTAATGAATCACCTAGCAATGAAGAACTACTTTTGCGGTCGCTATTTAACAAAGAATTTAAAACTGATGTATTGCCAAATATATTTGATCGTATGGTTAGCCCAAATATTATGTTTGAAAAAATGCTTGATGAATATATGCAGGATTTAATGCCAACAAATGAAGATTTTAAGCAAGTTTCTATACAAACTTCCACTGATCGTTCTCTTATAAATAGGTTATTACAACATCAAGGACAAGAGCCAATAAGTGAGAACGAATATGCAGCAAAGCCAACCCAAATAAATTCTGAAAAATTATTGTTGGGTCTGTGTGATATCGTGATGCAACAATCTATCCGAATTCGTAGAGTTGAAAAAATGCTAAAAGAAACTTTAGATTTACAACAAAAAAGTAAATCTACAGAAGATGAAATCGATGAATGTAGTTAATGAAAATAAAAAAAATAAGCTTATTCAAGAGATTGGAAGCGGGCAACGAGACAATCTTGAAGAGTTGAAAAATTCTTATGGGTTGAGCGATAAACAGCAAGCACAAGTCGATATACTTCAAGCCATAATTAAAGATAGATTGATAAACAAAAGTGATAAAGCTTTTTCTGATATAAACAT
>JAOTSA010000122.1 GCA_030247515.1 Sulfurimonas sp.
TTTTATTTCGGTCCAATTGATACAAATCAATTTCAAAGCTATTTTATATGTTAGAATTTCATCTTATAATAATTAAAAGGATAGTTTATATGAAAAAGATATTGTTTTTGGCAGTTGCATTGTCATCGCTTCTGTTTGCACAGAGTGAAATAGAGACATGCAAAAAATGCCACCCGCAAATCGTAGATGAGTTTGAAGGTTCTATGCACAGAAATGCTACCTACTATAATGACCCGATTCACAAAGGAGCATGGGATTTGCACCCGCTCAAAGAAAAAGGTGACTATAGCTGTAAAGAGTGTCACGCTCCACTTGCAAAAAATGAGGAAGAGATTCAAAATGGTGTGACATGTGCGAGTTGCCATACTATCAAAGATGTAGAAGAGCATGCTGCTAAAAATAAAAATATCTATGGACAGGATGCAAAAACATTCTATTCAGCAGAAGCTGGACGTGAAAAAGAGAAAGTTGTCTATAAGCAAGAGAGTTCATGGTTTGGTATGAACAAAACAACTGTTGGTTCTCCTTACCATAATATCGACTACACAAATGAGAAGTTTTACAATGGTCAAATGTGTATGGGTTGCCACTCTCATAGACAAAATGCGGCACAATTAACCGTATGTGAAACAGGCAAAGAGGGTGCGCAAAAGAAAGAGGAGAACTGCATAACGTGTCATATGCCAAAAGTTGGCGGGTCTGCTACCACGATTAGACAGAGTCAGACACATGCATACCATGGTTTTGCAGGTTCACATAAAAACCCTGAAATGTTATCTCAGTATGTTGACCTTGAGTTTAGAAAAAATAGCAGTGGTTTTGATGTCGTTATCAACAACAAAGCACCGCACAACTTGATGCTTCATCCTATGCGTGTTGTTGAGTTAAGAGTAAATGTCACAAGCAGTGGCAAAACAACTCCGCTTAAGCCACTCAGTTTCATGCGTGCTATCGGTAATGAAAACGGTCCTTCTATGCCATGGCTTGCAAATCAGGTTGTAACAGACACGATGATAAAAGCAAATGAGAAAAAGAGTGTTCCATACACAGACGTACTCAAAAAAGGCGACAAAGTAGAAGTACAACTTGGATACTACATAGTAATGCCAAAAACAGCTGAAAAGCTAAATGTCGCAGAGCATAAAGAGCTTCAAAAGTTCAATGTTTTAAAGCAAAAAAGCTTTATCGTAGAGTAGCATCAAGCTACTTTACATCCTCACTCTTAACACTTTTTCCGACCTCATCATCACTATAAAGGCTATGCGTTCCATCACAAAATGGGAAGTTTTTGCTTGTTTTACACATACAGATATGGTACTGTTTGGTTTTTTCAACTGTTACTTTTTTAGGCAAACAAGAAGTTCCCTCATGTTTTCCGTCACAAAAAACTCCATTTTCGCTTCTGCCGCACGTACAGATATAGTATGGAATCCACGCATCAAGTGTCACACCCTTTGGTTTGTTGTCAAATACAATCGCATCTTTGCACATAGCTACTCCTCAAAATTCTTTCAATACCCATTATAATTTGATAATAAGAAGTTTGTCAAGTTTGGTATAATACTTGCCGAATTAAAAATTGATGTTAAAAAGGATTGTAAAATGAAAAAGGTTCTCTCGATTGGGTTGTTGCTTCTATTTTTCGTTGGGTGTGTTGATAAGCAGAGTGTTTTGTTTATCAACAATATGGGTTTATGTACAAAAAGCATGGCTACTCTTCATGTCAATGCTCTTGAGATTGAAAACAATGCACAGACGTTCAATGTTACTCCAGAGGAGTTTACGATAGCACTTGTCAATGCGCTTAAAGAGACAAACTGTTTTGTCGTCTCTACTGCAAAAGTAGAAAGTGTGCATGCGCTACCATCAAGAAACGACTATTTACTGGATACAAAAGTAAGTCTTTCTCAAGATAAAGAGAAAAGTGAAGAAAATATCTTTAAAAGCGTTGAAAAAGAGCGTTTGTTGATGATTATTACTCTTCAATCTCGCAACAACGGTAACAGAGCTTCAGCAAACGCAAAGAGTGAGATTGTTATAGACAAATCAAAGATTTTGGGTATCAAACCAGAGTCTGATGCAGAGGGCGATAAGCGTACACTGCTTAAAAATGCTACCAAAAAAATCTCTATTGCTCTAAGCGACGCATTTATAAAACTTCAATAAGACGCATATTTTTGCGTCTTATCTACTTCTGTCTAGCCTCAAAAATCAATTATACTATCAAAAAAAGTTTCTATCTCTAGCAATTGTTACCAAAATATACATCAATTATTAAAATTTAAAATATAGTTCTATTTCTTTAACTAATAAAAAGAAATGTACTAGAATGATGATGACAAACCAAACTAAGGCAGATGTGATGACAAAAACACTTATAAAAAATATTGAAGCAATTCCGCCGCTTCCTGAATCTGTGCAAGATGTTGAGAGAATATACAGAGATGAGAATGCTACATTTGAAGATATGCAAAAAGCTATAGAAAAAGATCCGATTTTAACAGCAGACATATTGCGTATAGCGAACTCTCCGATGTATGGGATATCAAGAACTGTAAACAGTGTAAAACTGGCTGTATCTTTGCTTGGCAAGGATGCGATTAGAGCGTTTGTCTTAAATAGTGCCGTTAATGCTAGCTTTAAGATAGACCTCTCGCCATATGGCATGACAAAAGAGCAGTTCGCTTATGCCTGCGAGAGACAGTTGGCACTTACTATAAACTGGCTTATCCGTCGCAAGCCAAAGCAGTTAGGGATAATGGCACCAGCTGCATTTTTAGTTGATTTGGGACGAGTAATTATCAGTAAAACAATCATAGAAGATGGTAAAGCAGGGCTGATAAAAGAGTCGCTTGGCGATGCAAAAGATATAGCACGTGCAGAAAAAGATGCTTGTGGAATGCAAACAACAGATGTAACTGCAACACTTTTTAACAACTGGCAACTTGACCCAGAAATCATACATGTTATCCGTTACAGTGATGATCCAGAGGGAACTATAGATGAAGATAGAGAGATGGCGGCGGAGTTAAAAGCCATCAGAGAGACCGTACTTCCAAACGGAGATATAACGGACGAATCAATAGCAATCGCAAAAGAGACTATAGAAGAGTTTGGACTTGATATGGAGAGTTACGAAAAAGCACTTGATAAGGTTTTAAACTCCTAAAGACTGCTTCCCCTTGATAGGGGAAAATTCTACTTCTTAAAAAATTTATAAAAAAAGTCCTCAATCGTTCTTATTTTTGTACGGCTGATGGCAAGTGAGCCTTTTTGAATCGTGCCGCTTGTTACTGTCGTTCCTGCCGCTATCATTACATCATCTTCAATGATAACAGGGGCAACAAGCTGGCTATCGCTTCCGATAAAGACATTTTTTCCAATGATAGTTTCATGTTTTTTGATACCGTCATAGTTGCAAGTAATCACTCCAGCTCCGATATTTGTTCCCTCATCCGCCGTTGCGTCGCCTATATAACTTAGATGTCCCGCTTTTACGCCTTTTAGGGTGGATTTTTTTACCTCGACAAAATTTCCAATATGCGTATCTTCTATATTTGAATCTGGGCGCAAATGAGCCAGTGGTCCGACATCAGAATTTTTGACAAGGCTATCTTCTACAACGCTATGCGCTTTTATGTGAGAATTGATGATACGTGAATTGCCCGTTATGCGACATCCGTTTTCAATGATGCACTCTCCCTCAAAAACCACACCCTCTTCGATATAGATGGTGGACGGAAGCTGCATAATAACGCCAGACTCCATAAGAGAAGTTTTTATGCGCTCTTGCATGATTGTCTCCGCATCTGATAAATCTTTTTTGGAGTTTACACCTTTAAAATGCTCTTCATTAACAAGAAGAGGTGTAATTTCCACATTGTCAGCTCTTGCTATAGAGATAATGTCGGTAAGATAGTACTCTTTTTGGGCATTATTGTTGTTAAGAAGCGGGATGTACTTTTCAAGTATTTTTCTGGAAAAAGCATAGATTCCAGCATTGACTGTTGAGACTTTTAGTTCTGTAGCAGAGGCATCTTTTTGTTCTACTATTTTTTCAACATGTCCATCTTTGATGATGACACGCCCATAACCATCTGGATTTTGCAAATCAAAAATTGACATAACAATCTCACTCTTGTTTTTTAAAAAACCTTCAAGTGACTTAGGTGTAACAAGCGGCATATCCCCGTTTAGGACTAAAACTCTTTCGTTTTTTGGATAAATATTTTTCATCGCACCGCCAGTTCCAGGGAAATTCTCCGCATCTTGCACTACAAAATGGACATCATCAAAATAGCGTTGAACTTGTGTCATAACAGCACCTTTTTGGTGTGCAACAACAACTGTGACATCATCACTTATCTGGCGTGAAGTTTTGATGATGTAGTAAAGCATCCCTTTGCCGCAAAGCGTGTGCAAAACCTTTGCTTTTGGAGATTTCATACGACTGCCTTTTCCCGCCGCCAAAATAACGATACTAATACTGTTTTTATTCATGGAAACTCTTTATAATAAATTGACAAAATTATAACGTACAAATTTCTAAAAACTTGTTTTTAGTAGCTTTAGAGGAGTGTGTAACATCAGGTATATATTTGAAATTAAAATATTTTTAATGAGGAGGCTAATATTTTTGTGGTATTATAAGCACGATATTTTGTCG
>JAOTSA010000123.1 GCA_030247515.1 Sulfurimonas sp.
TAAACTTATTTGACTAAGATAACTATTTCTAGTTATTAAAGTCTATCTACTTGCTTAGTTTTCAATGATCTCAAACCCTCTAAAACTTCAACTTGAAGTCTCTCAAAACCTTTACTTAAGGTCTCTGTGTTTGTGGATGGGAATTATAGGGAAAGGGAGCTTAGAGAATACTTAAATATTGGGGAAGTTTTTGGGGGATTTTAAATTTGTGTTTTTTAAAGGATATGTGCGTATCCTGTTTCTGGTTCTATGGCTATAGTAACTTTTTCCTCACTACTTGCAGTAGTACAGTCTGATACACTGCAAATTTCAATTTTACACTGATTTATAATCAATCTATTTGTTGCATTAACTTTGAATGGGCTTGTTAAGCTACTTATATTACCATAAATAGGTCGTCCTAGATAATCAAAAGCTATTCTTTTGCTATCATTCACACTGCATTCAGATGAAAAATCAACATCTAAAATTCCATATTTTTGTCCAATATTTAATTCGGATGTTGCTCTAGGGCTTATGCTAGGCAATGTGCCTGAAAAACCACCGCTTAACAGTTTTGAATTATTTAAAGGATTAGTCGCTATTTCACTGGTATCAGGATTGCCCGTACTACCTCCTGCTTTATCTGAAAAAATAGAATACGCTACTTTATTATTAGTATCTACCGAAGTTCCAAATAATAATTGCCATCTTCTTTTATACCACTCATTATCACTAGGATTAAACTTATCATCCACCATAGCTAGATGCTGTGTGTATCTTATGTGAGAAACAACTTGAGTTGCTGCTTCATAGAGTTTGTTTGAACCGCTTCTTGGAATTATGACTGCAGCTAAGATTCCTATTATAACGATTACAAAGATAAGTTCTATCATTGTAAATGCTTTTTTCATTGAAAATCCATTTAAATATATTTAAGGTAAGTATATCAAAAAGATATGGGATTTTTAACCGATGATGAGAGAATAATCACGTTAATAGTGTAGAGTAAGCGTTTCAAGGAGGGCAAGCTCCTTGAATGCTGAAGAAATTGACTAGAGGTTTTCTGCTTTTTTGACATCATATAAGATATCATCCATCGGGTGTCTGTACATTGGCATTCCGAGGCGTTTTTCGTCTAGGATGTGACCGATGAAACCGATGCTTCTTCCTAAGATAAAGAATGCGTTTAGTGCACCTGCGTTGATAAACACATCTATCTCTTCATCTGTGTATCCTAACGCTCTCCACATATCAACCATCAAGATGCCGATAGTACCGTCAACATTGAGAATCAAGTTCTCTTTTTTAGATGTTGTCAACTGTTCAACTGTTAGTGCATAATCAAGTAGTGGAGTTGATGGGAAGTTTGCTGCTGCAAATTTCTTTAGACCCTCAACACGCAAGTCTGGGTTTTTAAGAGATTTAATTCTGTGTCCGATACCTGGAATAGGAATTCCCTCTTTTTTCATATGATTTAGGAAATCATTTGGTGTCATGCTGTTGTCGTTTGCATACTTAAAGTATTTTGCCGCATCATCAATAGCACCGCCAAATCTTGGTCCGATTGTTAAAAGTCCAGAGATTAGTGAGCTTATAACATCTTTACCTGCTCTTGCCGTTACTTTTGCATTGTGTGCGCCTGAAACTGCTGGACCATGGTCTGCAACTGTTTTAAGAACTGTCTCTAAAAAGTCAACTGCCCATCTTGGGTAGCGTTTTTTGAACCAAAGAATACTCATAACATCACCGATAGTAAATCCAGTGTCCGGTGTTGCAACTGAGCTGATTGGATAACCGCAATAGTGTGCTTCGTCTCCTCTGTCATCAGAAATCGTACAGATAAACTGCTTGCTTCTTCTTACTTTTGGACATAAATTCATATCTGGTTCAGCGATATCTTTGATGATACCTTTTGCATGAAGCTCATGATAAACTGCGCTGATAATCTCAGGAAGGTCATTAAATGATGCAGGTACACGAATACCAACCTCTTTCATCGCCTTGTTTTTTGCTTCAGCTGTCTCCATGTCACCGTTTGCAGATGCACCTGCGTGACCAAACTGTACGCCGCTGTCATAATACTTAGCGATAGTTCCGATACACCATGCGATGATTGGCTTTTTAATCTGTCCGTTTTTTACCGCTTCGATAACTTTGTACTCTTCCGTTCCGCCAACTTCGCCCAAAAGAAGCATATACTTAACTTCAGGGTTTGCTTCCATTCTAAGAAGGTTGTCGATAAAAACTGAACCTACAAATCTGTCTCCGCCGATTGCTACACCCTCTGCAATACCATCTGCGTTGATAGCGATGATGTTTGAGAGTTCATTAAATAGTCCGCCTGAGCGAGTTACAAGTCCGCATGAACCTGCACGGTGAAGTTTTGACTGAACGATATTTTCTATAGTTCCGCCGATATTTGCGATTTTAAATGCACCTGGAGCGATTGCGCCAACTGTTGCTGGTCCAATAACGATTACATTTTTAGCTCTTGCCGTTGCGTTCATTTTGCGTGCAAGTCTCTCTGGGATACCCTCAGCTGTTACCATGATAGAAGAGAAACCGCCAAGTTCCAATGCTTCCATTGTCACATCATAAGCAGTTCTAAAAGATGCAAAATTCAAAAGCACATCAGCTTGTGGCTGTGCTACTTTTGCTTCCGCTGTATTTCTATAAAGAGGAATCATAATCTCATCTGGTCCATAGAAAAACTTCTCAAACTTAGAGCCGCTTGTAGGTGCGACGATTGCAGCTACTGATGGTTTCGTTCTTTTAATTGTGTAGTCATAATCAAGCATTCTTTGAATAGCACTTGCGTTGTTATTCCAGAAAATAGCTTGTGTGTCTCTTGTGTATAATTGCGCCATCTCTAATCCTTACTTTGTTAATGCCATACGCACGATATCCGTTACATGCGTTTCAGGTCCGTAAACTTCAATATAAAGCCCTAGTCTATCAGCCGCTTCTTTGATATCTTTAAGACCTTTTTCATAGTTTGGTCCACCACGTCTTACATAAATCTCAATACCTACTTCTTTCATCTTATCTGCATAATTTTCAAATGCCTGGATGATACCTGTAAATGTTTTTGCAACATCTGTAAAGTTTGCAATAGCACCACCGATAATAAGAACCTTATCTCTGCCTTGCGCATCCTTAGTTCTTGTCATAAGGTCTAAAATAGTTTCAGCATAAAACTTTGTCTCGCTTGTAGTTGGTCCGCCGCTGTACTCGCCATAGTTTGCAAGGTCTTCGATGCCTGCCAAATCTGCAATAGTGTCAGCATAAACAACTGAAGCACCGCCGCCTGCAACCATCGTCCAAACTCTAGCTTCTGGCTTTAGGATAGTAAGCTTAAGTGAAGCACCTGATTTGCTGTCCGCATCTTCAATAGCTAAAACTTCAGGAGATTTCTCTTCCATACCAAAAGATGTAGGGTACTCAACATCTCCCCACTGCTCTCTCATCATAAATCCTGCAGTATCGTCAAGTTTTGCAACCATATCTAAAAGTTCGATTTTGTTGCCCTGCATAACAAACGGGTTAATCTCTAAGTATGCAAAATTTAACTCTCTGTAAGCTTTGAAAAAGCCGATTGCAAACTCTGCGAACGCCTCTTTATCTTTTTCCGCCACATCCTTAGGGATGCTTGCTCTAATGCCCTCAGCTATCTCTTCTTCTGTAGCAGTGATAGGAAATGCAACTTCGATAACTTTATCCCAGTTCTCTTCAACTTCCATACCGCCCTCAGCAGACATGTAAAGAACATCGTTATCGCCTACACATGTAGCAGAGATATAGTACTCTTCCTCTTGAGAGTGTGGAGTAAAAGGCTCAACGATAAAGTAAGTAAGCATATCAACTTTTGCTTCGCCATGAGGAGTGTCGCCCTCAAATGAGAAGTAAACAGACTGTTTTTCGCTTGATTTTTCATCAATCCATGATGCTGCTTTTGCTAAAGACACATCACCTGGCTTTGCATCTCTGAAAAGAACTAAACCGTTCTTGCCTCTTTTACCAAAAAGCATATCTGGCTTTGCAACCAACGTTTTCTCACTTAGCCATGTCTTCTCTTGTGCAACTTCGTTAAGTTCTGATCCGTTTTGAACCATCACTGTTTCATACGCATAAGTAAAGTTCGGAAAATATTTATCCCAATGCTTAGCCAAAATTGACTTTGCGTCAAATTCTCTAATCGCCTTTTGAGCCATTGCAACTCCCTGTTTTTAATATTTCCAAAATAGTATCACATGTTTTCAAATCTGATACTATTTAAAGGAATGAACTGCTTTGTAGATTTAATTTATGTTTAGATTTGTAACATTAGCAGAATAAACAATTCTATTTTTGTAACTTATGGTAACATCCTCTAGGTGCGACGGGTGGAGGTAATTTTCTTGAAGCAACTGCTTGTTGCATTTTGTTACACCATAAAACTCTAATCTTGGTGCCATTTTCTTACCTGTTTCCACACACTCAATACCTCTGTTTTTCAGCTCTGCAGCAAGTTCTTTTGCGACATGCATCTTATAAGTAAAGTGCTTTCTTGGCTGCTGTAC
>JAOTSA010000124.1 GCA_030247515.1 Sulfurimonas sp.
AAAAGGGGTTAGAAGAAGTGGCAAGTCCACCATACTTCTAAACCATATCAAAACACTTTTGGCAAATGGTATCTCAAAAGAGGAGATACTTTTTGTAAACCTTGAAGATCCTCGTTTTGCTTCAAACCTCTCTTTGAATTTACTAAAAAATATCAAAAAAACATAACTCTACTATATCAATCCAGATAAAAAACCATATATCTTTTTGGATGAAATTCAAAATATAGACAACTTTGAAAAATGGCTTTTAAAAGAGTATGAGCTTCAAACTTCCTATCTTTTTGCTACAGGTTCAAACTCAAAACTGCTAAGCCGTGAAATAGGTTCAGCTTTGAGTGGGCGATATCTTGATTTGCTCGTTTATCCGCTAAGTTTTAAAGAATTTTTATCTTTTAAAAATATCTCCATACAAACGCCATACGAACTTCTCTCTAAACAAGACATCATAGAAAAATATTTTGATGAGTATATAGAGTATGGAGGTTTTCCAAAAGTTGTTTTAACCGATGATGAAGAGCTAAAAAATAGTGAGTTAAAAAACTATTTCGACTCCATACTCCTTAGAGACATCGTAGCGAGGTATAAGCTAGACAATTTTCAAGCACTAGAGCGTTTAGCTATCTTTTTGCTCTCGTCTGTATCAAACCAAATCTCTATAAACAAGATTAAAAACCATCTTGGAGTCTCATTTGATATGGCAAATAGATATTTTGAGTATCTGCAAAACACATTTGTCATAGACACTCTGCCGCTTTTTGATTGGTCATACAAAAAACAGATAAGCAATCCAAAAAAAATCTACTCCATTGATACGGGGCTTTCTAAAAGAGTCTCGTTTGAAGTGGGAAAAAAACTTGGCGATATGCTTGAAAATATAGTTTTTTTAGAGTTAAAAAGAGAGCATGAAGAGCTTTACTATTTTAAAACAGCACAAAACTATGAGGTAGATTTTTTAGTAAAAGAGAGAGAACGCATAACGCATCTTGTGCAAGTGAGCTACTCCATCAAAGATGAAAAAACATACAAAAGAGAGCTTAGAGCTTTGGTAAAAGCAAAAGAGGAGCTGCAAACCTCATATGAGATCGCTCTTTTGCTCATCACAGCAGATAAAAGCCAAGATATAGTCTTTGAAGACATAAACATAAAAGTCATCAATATTTACGAGTGGTTACTTTTAAAAAATATGGAAATAAAATAGTGCAAAAACTACACCTTCTTTTTAATCACACGCTCACACCAGAGCAGTTAAGCGATGCAAAAGTCTCTCTTTCTTGCGATATAATCATTGCGCTTCCCCAAGAGCTTCAGGAGCTGTGGAGCAGTGTTCCGCCAGACTTAAAAAGTCTAAAAGAGTATCTCAACCCCATAAAAGAGCATCTCGGAGCTACCGTCATAAAAGACGATTTTGTACTGGTTCAAGGTGATTTTGGAGCAACTTGCATTATGGTAAATTTTGTAAAGGAGCTAGGTGCAAAACCAGTCTATGCAACGACATCAAGGGATGTAGTAGAGGCAAAAGAGGGTGATAAAGTCATAAAGAAGTCTATTTTTAGACACAAGCAGTTTAGAGAGTACGAATAAAGGCGAAAAAATGTCCACTACATCAACATTTAAAAAATACCTATTTTTACTAGAAGAGTTCGAAAAAAGAGCTGACAAAACCATTGACGCATACGATGAAGCACTTCAGGATGGCACAGGGCTTCAAACCAAACAATTGGGAAGAGTTTTAGATGAACTATCTGAGCATTTTGATAGTATCGTTTGTGAAAAAAAAGGTAAAAAAAAGAGTTACAGACTTATCAAACCTATAGATATATTTAGCGAAACTTTTAAGAACTCTCACGAGATAGGCTGGCTTTTTCAGATGGCACATGACGGAGATCCTGAGATATTTAGAGAGCTTGAAAACTACACCAACCAAAACCGCCATATCTATAAGTTTAAAAATACACCTTTTGAAGACATCGACACTTTAGAATCAAAAGAGGTTTTTAAAAGACTAAGGCTTGCAGTAGAAGCTAGGGAGTACAGACGCATCAAGTTTGCTTACGATGAAAAAACCTATGACAACCTCAAGTGCCTCAAGCTTATCTTTATGGATAACAACTGGTACATCGCTTTTATAGACGAAGAGGAGAAGCTCCGTTTCGGGCGTATCTCTTTTATAGAAGAGGTGCTTTATGCTACAAAAGCAGGTTCATTTCAGAGTGCATCAGTCGCAAAACATCTTGAGTTTCTCGATGGCGTGCAAAACTCTATGACGCTCTTTGGTGTAGAGAAAAAAATAGCTACTATCAAAGCGATGCCAAATATAGCAAAGTATTTTGACAAAGATATGAAGATATTTCTCTCTTCTCAAAAGTTTGTAAAAAAAGAGGCAGACGGAAGTGTTATTTTTGCACTCTCATATACTCAACCCATAGAGATTTTACCCTTTATACAGCGATGGTTACCAGACCTCATCATCGTAGAACCGCAAGAGTTAAGGGAGGAGCTACATAAAAAACTCTCCATTGCTTTGCAAAGAGACTTAAACTAGTCATTTTTAGACCACTTGCTTTTATATCATTTCACAAAACACGGAGAAAATGATATGAAAAAGATAAAATCACGCATCACTTGGGGTTTTAATCCAATCCAAAGAGTCAAACAAAGCAAAAAAGTCTATTCTCGTAAAAACATAAAGATAGAGATTTAAGGCTCTCTTATGCTCAAAGATTACCTGCTTTGCTATGACATAGCACACCCAAAAAGACTCTACAAGACAAGAAAAATAGCTTATGCACTCTCGCTGGGTGGGCAAAAATCCGCTCTTCATGTGCTTTTAACACATAGTGAGACACTAAGAGTGCTTGCAAGTTTTAAAAAAGTGATTAAAGAAAAAGAGGACAAGATTAACATTATCGAAGTTTATCCGCAGCCAGTTATGCTTGGACGAGGACTAAATATCCGCTATGAAGAGGGAGCTATCATACTATGAACACACTTATCATCGACAAAGAAAACCAAAAGATAGAGCTAAAAGGTGCAAAGATATACACATCGGAACATACCGTGCCGCTTAAGCTTATCGACTTGCTCATACTTACACAAAATGCACTTATAACGCCAAAAACCATTCTTGAGCTAACAAACGAAAATGTACCGTTGCTTTTTCTCTCCAACGACTCGAAGAAGTTTGCACTCACGCTTCCTGCCATCGCTAAAAATGCGGATTTGAAAGTATTGCAGTACAAGGCACTCTCCAAAAACACCGCCATCGCAAAAACACTGCTTTATGAAAAGTTTACAACACATAAAAGCTCTCTTGAAGCTTATGACATATACCTAAGCATAGATGAAGAGCTAGAAGCGTTGTCCAATGCACAAACCATAGAAAGCATGATGGGAGTCGAGGGGAGTTTTGCAAGAAAATATTTTGCACACTATTTTGCACTTTTCGAGAGAAAGCTCACTAAAGGCTATAGAAGTAAAAATCCACCGTTAGACCCCATAAATGCAATACTTAGTTATATCTATACGCTCGGCTATAACACTATCACGGCAAAGCTCTATATGCGAGGATTTGACCCAAGTATTAGCTACTTACACACGCCGTTTCGCTCTCATTTCGCACTTAGCAGTGATATGCTTGAAGTATTTAGAGCTGATATCAACAACTTTGTTGCTGATCTTTTTTTAAACCAAACACTCACAAGCCAAGACTTTACAAACAAAGGCGGAGTCTATCTTACCACCGAATCAAGGAGAAAACTATGGAGTCATCTTATACCTTTTATGAACAACCTCAACAAGAAGAGCAACAAGAGGATAGCTCTACTCAAGAAGGAGCTAGAGCCAAGTACAATCTTGTCTTAAAAACACCCACGCTTTGTGTGAAGCTCAAAAACAGCTATATCGAAGTAAACGACGGTGTTCTCTCGCAGATATACGGTATCTTAAACATAAAAGCACTCTATTTGCATAAAGATATAGAGCTAAGCATAGGTCATTGTTACGCTATATCCAAGTATATAAAGATATATTTCATAGATGCTAATGGCAATATTTTGGCAAAATACAAAAGGAGCAAGATAGTATGAAAACAAGACAAGATTATCTTATATGCTATGATATAAGCGATGAAAAAAGACTCGCAAAAGTTGCCAGATACCTTGAAAAAGTAGCACTTCGCATCCAGTACAGCATCTATGCACTTTTTGAGCCTTCACAAAAAGAACTTTTTGAGATAGAAGAAAGCCTCAAAAATATCATAGACACACAAGCCGATGATGTACGCATATACACCATAAAAAATAACGGCTACCATCTGGGTATAGCGACAAATCTTGATGAGCCTTTCATAATAGTATAAGAGAGAAAAAGATAAAATCTACTTGTAAATGATGTTTTTTAAAAACTCAATGTTAAACATTTAAGATTTTTTTAAAAAAACATATCTGCAAAAACAGGAGTTTTCACAGTGTTTAAAGTTAAAAATAGCTTATTTTTGATATGTAAGTTTTTCTTAAGAAATGAAACACCCAAAA
>JAOTSA010000125.1 GCA_030247515.1 Sulfurimonas sp.
TAGCGGAAATCTGCCTTGAAGTTCTGGAATTAAATCGCTTGGTTTGCAGAGATGAAATGCACCAGCTGCGATAAAGAGAATATGGTCGGTGTTGATAACGCCGTATTTTGTGCTAACACTACTACCCTCAACAATGGGGAGCAAATCTCTCTGAACTCCCTCTTTGCTTGGGTCGTTTCTGCCACTTGACTTTTCACTAATGGCAATTTTGTCAATCTCATCCAAAAAGATAATGCCACCGTTTTCTGCACGCCTAAGAGCCTCTGCATGGATGGATGTTGTGTCGAGAAGTTTTGAACTTGCTTCTGCTCTTAAGATGGACTTTGCGTCCCGTACGGTGACATCTTTTTTGTTATCCTCTTTGTTCATTTGAGCAAAAACTTTTGAGAAAGACTCTTGTACTTTTGCCATCTCTGGGGGAAGATTTGTGTCGTTAAACTCTACATGAATCTTTTGTACTTCAAGCTGTATGATTTTATCGTCCATTTCGCTCGAGATAACTTTCTCTTCCATGGAGGCTAAAAGTCTTTGGTAATCCTCTTTTTTGCTTTCGCTTGCACCTGCGGGAAGAGGGGGAAGAAGCTTTTCTACAATCTTGTTTAAGATGTAGTTTTCTATCTTCTCTTTTTGCTCCTCCTCTTTTTCTGCTTTGACGATGGTGATGGATGCAACGACCAAATCTCTAATCATCGACTCAACATCTCGACCGACAAAACCAACTTCTGTATATTTGCTTGCTTCAACTTTAATAAAAGGAACTTTCATCATTTTTGCAAGTCTTCTTGAAATCTCTGTTTTACCGACACCCGTTGAGCCAATCATAAGGATATTTTTTGGCATTATGTCATTTTGAAGTTCAGGAGTTAACTGCATCCTTCTGTATCTTGTTCTAAGCGCAAGAGCTATAGTTTTTTTTGCATCGTGCTGTGAAATAACATATCTGTCTAAGTACTCAACTATCTCTTTTGGGGTTAAATTCACTTATTCTTCTCCATCTAATGTAAGAATTTTGATGTTGTGATTTGTGTAGATACATAAGTCTGCCGCGATGCTTAAGCTCTCTTTTACAAGTTCAACTTCATCAAGTGATGCATGTTTTTTCAGCGCACGTGCGGCAGAGATGGCAAAGTTGCTACCGCTTCCGATGGAGGCGATTTGTCCATCTTCAGGCTCTACAACATCGCCGTTTCCAGTGAGGATAAAGATGTGTTCGTTGTTTAAAACAATCATCATGGCTTCAAGACGGCGAAGCACTCTGTCTTTGCGCCATGCTTTTGAAAACTCAACGACTGACTTTAAAATATCGCCTTTTTTTGCTTCTAAAAAATCTTCAAACATATCAAAAAGGTTAAAAGCATCTGCCGTGCTTCCTGCAAAGCCAGCTAGAATTTTGCCGTTATGCAAAGTTCGGATTTTGGTGGCATTGCCTTTTAGGACACTGTTTCCAAATGTTACCTGACCGTCTCCGCCTATGACTGCTTTGTTTTTGCCTTTGTAGGCAAGTATGGTTGTTGCGTCAAACATTATTCACTAGCTACTTCTACATGAAGTGTAGTATGGATGGCATGCCCGAGTTTGAGGTCTAGGGTATGCTCGCCAACGCTTTTGATAGAGAGTTTGTCCGTAATGTGCTTTTTGTCAATCTCTATAGAGTGCTGTTCTAAAAGCGCATGCGCAACTTCATCTTTAGTGATAGAGCCAAAAAGATGTCCGTTTTGACCAACTTTTTTTCTGATAACGATTTTAGCTTTATCAAGTTTTGTAGCTAGCTCTTTAAGGGATGCTATCTCTTTTGCTAAGTTTTCAGCCGCTAGACGCTCTTGCTCTTTGTGTTGTGCCAAAATCTCTGCCGTTGCATGTTTTGCAAAACCTTTTGCAATTAAAAAGTTTTGACCATAGCCATCTTTGACCTCTTTTACTTCACCCACTTTACCGAGTGTTTTTACATCTTTTATAAGTAGTACTTTCATTTTATCTCTCTATCTCGCCACCGTATGAGACGATGCCGTAAGTTAAATTGCCCATTTTTGTATATCCCATGTCTCGCAAAATCCTTGCACAGTGTGCGCTTCTGCTTCCGACATGGCAGTAAACTATAATGTTTTCGTTTTTGTTAAGTTTTGCATTGTCAAGTGCCGCAAAGAAACTACTTGTCGGAACAAGTTTGTCAGCTCCTTTGATATGCCCCATCTGCCACTCCATATGTTCACGCACATCAACAAGCTTAAAGTCAACCATGCCAAGCATTCTTGCTTCAAGCAAAGATACCAGTTCGTCGCTGTCTAGCTCTCTTTCGTTGACAAGTGTTTGCGCTTCTTCCTTTGTCAAACCTCTTGAGTGCGTGTGTACTGCCTCTTCCATCCCCATCTCTGCCGCTTTTTTTGCCGCATATTCTGGTGTGCAGTAGATACCGCAATGGCAAACTCCATCCTCTGGAATCTCTCTCTCAATAGCAGGTTTACATGGGCAGATACGGTCATCTACACTTTTTGGTTTGCCATCTACCGTTTCAACCATAAAACAAGGACAAAAGCGTTTGCCGTACATCATCTTGTTTCTTGCAAGACCCATCTGTACGCCTTCGTTTACCTCTGCTTGAGGGTTGTAAACCCAGCCAAACTGCTTGTTTACTTTGTCTGTAAACTCTATGGTTTTTTGCATCTCTGCCTGAAACTCAGGCGAATTCATATCTATCTTGATAATGCTCATGCTATTTTCCTTTTTGAAGTGTTACTATTTTCTAGCTTTTCCAGCGATAATAAATCTAAGTGCATTTAGCTTAATAAAGCCTTGAGCATCTTTTTGGTTGTAAACTTCATCTTTTTCAAATGTGCAGTATTCAGGGTTGAAAAGTGATTTTTTAGACTCTCTTCCGACTACCATTACATTTCCTTTGTAGAGTTTAAGTCTGACCGTACCCTCTACATGCTCTTGTGTTTTATCGATTGCTGCTTGAAGCATCTCTCTCTCTGGGCTGAACCAGTATCCTTGATAGATGAGTTTTGCATATTTTGGCATAATCTCATCTTTTGCGTGTGCCGCTTCACGGTCAAGTGTTATAGACTCAATGGCACGGTGTGCTCTAAGCATAATCGTTCCGCCTGGAGTCTCATAACATCCACGACTCTTCATACCGACATATCTGTTTTCCACTATGTCAGCTCTACCGATACCATGTTTGTTACCATAAGTGTTGAGTGTTTCAAGGATAGTCGCTGGACTCATAGCTTCGCCGTTTATAGCGATAGGGTCGCCGTTTTTGTACTCTATAGTGATGTATTCTGGTGCATCAGGAGCATTCTCAGGTGAAGTTGTCCAAAGCCACATAGACTCTTCAGGCTCTGCATTTGGGTTTTCTAAGTGAAGTCCCTCGTAAGAGATGTGAAGAAGATTTGCGTCCATTGAGTATGGAGAAACTTTTGGATTGCCGTTTTCATCAATATGTTTTTGAGAGATTTCGATGTTATGCTCTTTTGCGTACGCAAGAAGTGACTCTCTTGAGTTCAAGTCCCACTCTCTCCAAGGAGCGATAACCGTGATATCTGGGCTAAGTGCCAAGTATCCGAGTTCAAAACGCACTTGGTCGTTTCCTTTGCCCGTTGCGCCATGACTTACCGAATCAGCACCGACTTGTTTTGCTATCTCAATCTGTTTTTTTGCGATAAGTGGTCTAGCTATTGAAGTTCCAAGAAGGTACTCGCCCTCGTAAATAGCGTTTGCACGAAACATTGGGAAAACATAGTCTTTGACAAACTCTTCTTTTATATCTAAAATAAAAATATTTTCAGGTTTAATCCCCATCGCCAAAGCTTTTACACGTGCAGGTTCTACCTCTTCGCCTTGTCCAAGGTCAGCAGTAAAAGTCACAACTTCTGCGTTGTAAACATCTTGTAGCCATTTAAGAATGATGCTCGTGTCAAGCCCGCCAGAGTATGCAAGAACTACTTTTTTAACTTCTCTTTTCATGATAAAACCTTTGTAAGCAAAATTATTTTCGCGATTTTACTATAAAAAGTATTAAACACAGATTTTGTAAGAAAGCTTGTTTTAAAAAGCTAAAACTTTGGAATAGAGGAACTCAAAAGGGTGTCATTTACCCTTTTGAGTCAAAGAGGATTCCTGTTACTTCTTGCATCTTTGGTAAAAAATCTGCTGCTTGTTCTGCCGGAAATCTGCGTATCATCTTGTTGGTTTCAGACTCAATGACTGAAACATAAAAAATATCTTGCATGTCAACACCAAACTTAATGCTTGTACTCATCGGCGACAATGCTCTGTTTAGTTCCTCTACCAAACTCTCTAACTGCTCTTTTGAGTTTATCTTTTCAGACGTGTTTGAACTCTCTTTTTGCATCTCTTTTACCAAATCAACTTGCTTCGGCTGCTGTACTTGCATCTTTTGTATCGGTGTCTGCTCCACATGCTCCGCTTGTGCAGACTTCATTTGTGATTGTTGTTGTCTCGCAACGTTTGCTATGCCATCCATGACCTTCTCCTTAATCTTTTAAGAATATTATTA
>JAOTSA010000126.1 GCA_030247515.1 Sulfurimonas sp.
ATCCTAGGCTTTATATAGCTAGAGAACTTTAAAAGATGATGGGGTTATTTTTATAAGTATTGATGACAATGAAGCTTCACAGCTTAAATTGCTTTGTGATGAGGTTTTTGGGGAGGAGAATTTTGTAGCACAATTGCCCACTGTAATGAATCTTAAAGGAAATAATGATGAATTTGGGTTTGCAGGAACTCATGAATATACATTTGTTTTTGCAAAACAAAAAGAGAAATGTGAGCTGTTTGAATTTTCTATTGGTGATGATGAATTAGAAGATTGGCTTGAAGATGAAAATGGGTTTTATAAACAAGGAGCAAATTTAAAAGCTACGGGTGGGAATGCACCAAGAGAAAAAAGACCAAATTTGTATTTTCCTCTTTTTGTAGATTCTAAAGATAATGTTTATGTAACTGAAAATGATTTAGAGCCTACCGACTTTGTCGGAGAACTTACCACTTTATATCCGATAACTAATAATGTTGAAATGTCATGGCGATGGGGTAAAGATAAATTTAGAAATGAACCAAACAATATAATAGTATCAAGAAATGGCACTATAGGGATTTATAAAAAGCAAAGACCAGCTTTGGGAGATATGCCTTCAAAAAAACCAAAAACTATATTTTATAAACCAGAATACAGCAGTGGGAATGGTACTACTCAAGTTAAAGACTTATTTGGAGAAAAAGTTTTTTCTAATCCAAAACCATTAGAATTGTTAAATGATTTGATAGAAATAGGATTGCAAGATAAGGAGATTGTTTTGGACTTTTTTGCAGGGAGCGGCACAACCGCACATGCTGTGATGGAGCTAAATAAAGATGCTAAAAATAGAAAGTTTATAACTGTCCAACTTCCTGAATTAATTGATTCTAAAAAAAATAAAATAGCTTATGATTTTGCTAAAAATATACTTGACAAAAATCAACCTACAATTTTTGATATAACAAAAGAAAGAATCACAAGAGCTAGTAAAAAGACAAAAGAAGAAATCTCAAAAGATGTTACAAAAGATATAAGTGATTATGATTTAGGTTTTAAGATTTTTGAAACTACTCCATTGCTAGAAAATCCATTGGACAAAATGGATAAGTTCGATGAAAATCAAGCTAAGCTTTTTGATGTTACCACGCTAAGGGAAGATGATTTTAATGCTCTTTTAACTACATGGAAAGTTCACGATGGAATGAAACTAACCGATGAGCTTCAAGATATAACCTTTAAAGAGTACAAAGGTTATTACGGAGATAAAAAGCTTTATTTTGTACATAATGGATTTACTACAGAGGATTTAAAAGAGTTTATAAAAAAACTAGATGATGATAGAACATTTGAGCCAAACAAACTTATACTTTTTGGATAT
Source organism: Sulfurimonas sp. (assembly GCA_030247515.1). Classification (GTDB taxonomy): domain Bacteria; phylum Campylobacterota; class Campylobacteria; order Campylobacterales; family Sulfurimonadaceae; genus Sulfurimonas. Next base: position 1,361 of record JAOTSA010000126.1, read on the forward strand.
ACATTTGATAGCAGATACCAAAGAGAGATAAGTGAAGCACTGGCTAGTTATACCAATAAAAAGTCTATCGAGATAGATATGATAGTTAGGTACTAAAGATGGCTGGATTTAACTTTGAGCGAGACTTAGAACATCAAAGAAAAGCTGTTGAGTCTGTTATAAAGCTTTTTGATGATATAGGCGCAAAAGAGCTAAAAAACAAAGCACAGGCAAATATATCTAATCCAATAATTCGCTTTAGCGGTAGTAAATTTGTAGAAAACTTGCGAAAAGTACAAGAGTATAATCAAATAGATAAAAAGTACTATAAACGAGGAAGCAATGTACTTGATATTTCTATGGAGACGGGTACAGGAAAGACTTACACTTATGCAAAGATGATGTTTGAACTAAACAAACATTTAGGACAATCAAAGTTTATAGTTATCGTGCCGACACTATCCATCAAAGCTGGAACAGTTAGCTTTTTAAATGCAAAAGCTACAAAAGAGCATTTTGTGAGCGAGTACAATCGTGAGATAAAAACTTATATAGTAGAGAGTAAAAAGAACAAGAAAAACAAAAAAGAGTACATGCCTCAAGCTGTTAGAGAATTTGTAGAAGCTCATAGTACGCCAAATAAAAAAATCCATATCCTGATAATCAACCAAGGTATGATAAATTCTGACACGATGGATAAAACTTATGATGTAAATCTTTTTGATACTTACAATACTCCATTTAAAGCATTGGCTTCACTGCAACCTATAGCCATAGTAGATGAACCGCATAAGTTTAAACAAGATAATGCTACATGGAAAAATATCGAAAAGTTTGAAGCTCAGTGGATTTTTAGATATGGAGCTACTTTTGATGCAAAAGAAGAGAACCTTTTATATAAACTAAGTGCAGTTGATGCTTTTAATAATGACTTAGTAAAAGGTGTGGTTACTTATGTAGAAGAGTTTAGTGATGGTCAAAATGCTATTGTTAGACTGAAAGTTGCTGATTCTGAAAAAGCTATATTTGAACTTCATGAAAACGGCAAGAAAAAAGAGATAACGATTGGTAAAAAAGAGAGTATGAGTAAAGTTCACAAAGAGATGAACGATGTCATAGTAGATAATCTAAAGAAAAATTGTGTAGTGTTATCTAACGGCTTAGAAGTTACTACAAAAACACATATCAACCCATACTCTTACTCTGAATCACTTCAAGATAAAATGATGCAAAAAACTATCATCAACCATTTCGAATTAGAGAAAAAGCTACTTACAAGAGAAGTCAAAATAAAGCCTCTTAGCCTATTTTTTATCGATGATATTGAGGGATATCGGGATGGTCACGAAATAGCAGGGTCACTTAAAACAAAGTTTGAAAGTTTAGTTAAAGGGCATATAGAAAAACTCCTTGTTGATGAAGGAGATGAATTTTATAGAGAGTATTTGAAAAAATCATTGGCAAATATATCGCTTACTCATGGTGGGTACTTTTCAAAAGACAATAGCGAAACAAGCCAAGAGATAGAGCAAGAGATAAATGAGATACTTCATGATAAAGAAGAGTTACTAAGCCTTGATAATCCAAGAAGATTTATCTTTTCAAAGTGGACTCTAAGAGAGGGGTGGGATAACCCAAATGTTTTTCAAATATGTAAACTTCGCTCAAGCGGTAGTGTGACTTCTAAACTTCAAGAAGTAGGTCGTGGGCTTAGACTTCCTGTAAATGAGTTTATGTCAAGAGTGAAAGGGGAACAGTTTGAACTAAATTACTATGTGGATTTTAGTGAAAAAGATTTTGCTCAAAGTCTCGTCGATGAGATAAATAGTAAATCTGAAGCAAAAATTATTGAAAATCCAACTAAGTTGACGGACGACTTAATAAATGTATTACTTAAAAATTATGATGAATATGAAAATAAAAATGCTCTTTGTAAATTTTTAGTTACTCAAGAGATAGTTGATTTTAGTTTAGATTTTACAGATAATGGATATGAAAAACTAAAAGAAAAATTTCCTGCAATAATTATATCAAATGATGGACTGAAAAAAAACAAAGTACGAAATAGTAGTGAAGCAAAGAAAAAAACGACTATTCGTACAGGTAAGTATCAAGAGCTTAAAGAACTTTGGGAGAGCATTAATCAAAAAGTTATATTGGAATATAAAATAGAAAATGAAGATAAGTTCTATGAATTACTAAAAGGTTGTTTGGAAGATAACAAGAAAAAGTTTAAAGAGCAAGGTGTAGAGACACATAGAAGAAAAATAGAGTTTGAAAATAGCGTGGCATACTATAAAGAGATAGAATCTTTAAATGATGAGATTTTACCTATCTCATATATGAAGTATAATGAATTTTTGATTGAGTTAGCAACTGTTTTAAAGGTAAATATCAATACTTTACATAAAGTTTTTTATGAATTAAAAGATGAATTTAACATCAACTTATATCTAAATATGCAAACTATAAGAACAATAAGAAGTGGGTTTAATAAGTACCTCTTAGACAATGCTATGGATAAGTTCTCAATAGGGTATAACAAAATATCCAACACTATGCACATACATCCTACAGTATTTACAGACAAAGACGCTAAAGCACTTAAAGAGATAGCTGCATCTGCCGTTGGAGGTATTGAGGGAAGTGTAGAAGATAATAAAAAACTTGCTAAAAACTATCTTTTTGAAGAGGTGTTTTTTGATTCTGAACTAGAGAGAGAAAACATGACTACGGAGATAGCAGAAGTAACCGTATTTACAAAAATCCCTAAAAACTCCATCAAGATACCTGTTGCAGGCGGTGGAACTTACTCTCCTGATTTTGCTTATGTACTTAAAGATAAAGATGGAAAACAAGTGTTGAACTTAATCGTTGAAACCAAAAATAAAGAAGAACGAGGTTTAAATAGTGATGAAAATCAAAAAATAGAACATGCTAAAAGATTTTTTGAAAGTATAAATAGTGATATTAAAGTGAAGTTTGAAACACAGTTTAAAAGTGAAAAGATGAAAT
>JAOTSA010000127.1 GCA_030247515.1 Sulfurimonas sp.
GTTATCATAAAAGTACAGCCCCGGAACTGCGTAATTCGATTTCGGCTGTTTGGGTTTTTCTTCAATAGAAATTGCATTTTGGTTTTCATCAAATTCTACAACTCCGTAACGCTCAGGATCCGAAACATGGTAAGCATATACCACACCACCATCCGGATCATTGTTTTCCTGAATCAGTCTCTGCAGTCCGGTGCCATAAAAAATATTATCGCCAAGCACAAGCGCAACTTTATCCTTACCAATAAACTCTTCGCCAATTACAAATGCCTGAGCCAGACCATTAGGAATAACTTGTTCGGCATAACTGAATTTACATCCTAATCCGGAACCATCGCCTAATAGTTTTTCGAAATTCGGAAGATCATAGGGTGTGCTGATAATGAGTATTTCGCGGATGCCGGCAATCATAAGTACCGATAGCACAAAAGCGACAAAAGTTGCAAAAAGAATGAAGTTTCTTTTTTTAGGGTTTTGGATTCCCTCAAAAACTGTATCTTGAAGTTTTTTAAACATGTTTGTCCTCGCTGTGAAACTCTGGTTTTTTTAGCATTCTTGCCGCTAAGTAAGGCGTAAAAATATAGGCAACAAAGAGTGATGCTATGAGTGCTACGGGAACATTTGCGGGGATTGGTTTCATAAACTGCCCCATCATCTGCCCGACAATCGCCATTGTCTCCATCGTCATGATGATTGCAAGTGTTGCAATGTTGGTTGGCGGTCCGATTTCATCTGTAGCTTCGACCATGATGTCATCCACACTTTTGTGTGCAGACTCTTTAGAGTGGTAGTGTCTGTGGATATTTTCTATAACGATGATAGCCGCATCTACAAGAAGTCCAAGCGAAAGTAAAAAGGCAAAAAGGGTGATGCGGTTGATGGTCTGCCCTGTAAGATATGCCACAAAGAGCGTGATAGCCAAGATGGCTGGAACGGTAAAGGTGACGATAAGAGACTCTCTCCATCCAAGCACAAGAATGAGTAAAATAGCGATGATAACGATAGAGAGAAGCAGGTGAAATACAAGCTCATTGACCGCTTCGTTTGCTCTCTCTCCGTCATTTCTTGTGATGACATAGCCTATGTTGTTGCTGTTTAAAAACTCTCTGTAGTTCTCTAGTTCGCTTTTGACTGCATCGGCAATCACGACTGCATTTGTGCCTTGAAGTTTGGAAACTGTGAGAGTAACTTGATTTTGGAGTGGCGAAAATGTGCCGTTCTCCTCTTTTTTGCTGATTGTTGCTGATTTGAAGTTTTGTATATCATGGGATAAAGTTACGCTTGCGATTTGTCTTAGATAGACTGGAGAACCCATATATTGAGCGATAATGATATTGCCTATGTCATCCGCACTCTCAATGGCATTTTTGACACCAAACATGACGATTTCATTCTCTTTTGTTCTGTTTTTTATGGCTGGAACACTATAAGAAAGTGATTGGACACCTTGAACTATTTGTCCCATTGAGATGTTGTAGCCAGAGAGTTTGTTTAAATCAACTTCAATGTTAAATTGTTCTTTGTTTCCGCCTTTTAGCTCTGTAACGGCAACATTTTTAAGACCGTTGATGTGGTGTTGTATCTCTTTTGCTCTCTCATAGAGTTCAGTTTTGCTCATGTTTGCATCTTTGGAGTAAAAAGCGACAGAGACTACAGGGATATCGACGTCAATATCAAGCGGCTTGATGATTGGGTTCATCGCACCTTTTGGAAATATATCTGAGTTTTGCATGATTTTGTCATAGACTTTGAGGTTTGAGTCCTCTTTCTCTTCGCCTATAAAAAACGCTGCATTTACCACTCCGACGTTATCCATAGACATACTCATGATATTTTCAACGCCTTTTACCTCTTTGAGTTTTCTCTCAAGCGGTTTGACGATAACTTTCTCGATTTCAGCGGCACTCGCCCCTGGAAGGGCAACGATGACGGTTGAACCGCTCACTACCATTTGTGGATTCTCTTCACGAGGCATTATGTTAAGAGCTAGGTAGCCAATGGAGAGTAAAAAGATGCCAAGCACGATGGTAAGAGGATTGCGCAAAAATCCAGATGCCAGTTTGCCTGCTATGTCTGTTGGTTTATAGTGAATCATAGCAAAACCTTACTCAATAACTACAGTGGCATACATGCCAGGATAGATGGATTTATAAACGTTTTGAAACGATATTTTTATCTTAAATGAGTGCGTCATAGGGTTGGAGCTTGGGATGATGGCACTGATAGTTCCAACTGTTTTGATATTTTGTGATGGGATATTGACAACTACTTTTTTGCCCTCTTTGATAAGCCCTAAGTTGTCCTCGGCAATTTCAGCAGAGATTTTGAGTGTTGAGAGGTCTGAGAGTTCAAGTGCGGGCATCCCTGGCATCGCCATCTCTCCGACTTTGATATTTTTAGCAACAATTACGCCATCGTTTGGTGCTGTGATGTTGAGATATTTGTACTGGTTTTTGACCTCTTCAAGGCGTGCCTCTGCTTGCGCAACCTGCTTTTTTGCGATGATAATCATATTTGCCAGATTTTCTTCTGCAAGCATAAGATTTTCTACTTCAAACTTTGAAACCATATCTTTTTCTAAGAGTCTTTTATGGCGTTCAAGGTTGAGTTTTACGTTTGTGTATTGGTTTTGATACATTTGAAGAGAGAGCTGGGCTTGAGAGATGCCAAGCTGTACCTGCGCAAGGGCAGAATCAATCTCTTTTGAGTCGATGGTGTAGAGTAGTTCGCCTCTTTTAACGTTATCTCCCTCTGCAACTTTTACATCTGTGACAAAGCCCATAAAACGGCTTGTAATCATCTTTCTGTTGTCGCTGATAACTGTGCCTGAGAGTGTAATGCCCTCTGCGGCGAGCAGTGTGCTAAGAGCTACTAAAAGTGTTGCTATTTTTCTCATTTTTCTTCTCCGTTTGCTAATTTTTCAAGTGCGAAAATGCGCTCATTTCGCTTGTTTATGGTTTGTTGTAACTGTAAAATCTTTTGAATCTGTTCTGATTGTTTGATGATGACATCACTCATGGAAGCTAGCTTTTCTCTATATCTTGCTTCATAATTGTTGTAAATCTCATTTGCCAAAAGAAGCTCTTTGTTTAGAGACTCTATATCACTGCTAAGGCTCTCTATCTCTGTTCTTGTTTTTTGGATTTGAAGCTCAATGCCGCTGTTTGCAAGGGCAACTTGGGATTTGGTTTTCATATATTCAAGGCGTGATTTTTCTATATTTGCGCTATCAACTCCGCCGTTAAATAGGTTGAAAGTTGCTCTTGCCCCAAGTGTATATGAGCGGTGATCCTCTGCATGACCCAGAAATTTGTCATCAGCCGTTGAAACCTCTGCAAAAGCTCCAACCATCGGATAGTAAGAGGATTTTGCAACATCAATCATTTTTTGTTTGAGAGCAAGTCCGTTGTTTGCTTTTTGGATATCAATGTTATTTTGCAGAATATCGCTGTTTGAGAGATTTGGCATGGATATCTCAATAGAAGGTGTCTCTATGGATGTTACTTTTTGGTTGAGTAAAAAGCTGATATAGTGGTAAAGCAGTGTTTTGTTGGATTGCATCTGAGACAAAAGACGTTCTACATTTCCCTTTTTTGCTTTTACTTCAAGCAGGTCAACTTTTTTTGCGTACCCGACTTCTATCATCTCTTTTGTCATTGCTTCTAACGTCTCTATGTTTTTTAATATGATATTTAAATTTGCCATAGAGTGTTCAAGAAGTGCCATGTCATAGAAGCTTTTTCTGAGTTCATAAATCTTTTCATTTACAACCTGAGACTTCTCAAGCTTTCTGATTTTGATGACAGAATCCATGATATTTTCATAGCTTGAAATCTTAAATCCTGTAAAAAGCGGGAGTTCATACTTGAGTTTGCTTTGGAAGTAGTTTCTAGCGTCTGGGTAGTTTAGGTCATTGGGCTGAACTTTGAGTATATCGGTAGTTCCAGCAGGAGGAGTTAAAAAATCAGAAAATCCAAAATCCCCAAAAGTAGCCTCTCGTGAGCTAAGTTTAAACCCAAAGACATTTCCAGCATCATCAGAGTTGGCGAAATCTTGAATAAAGTCAAGTTTTCCGTAGTGGTTGCCAGAAGCGGCTTTTGCATCTTGTAACGCACTCTCTATATCGATTGTAGCACCCTCGATCTCTAAGTTTTGAGACCTAAGCAACTCTATACCTTTTTTGAGGTCAATTGTCTCTTTTGCATAAAGTGTTGTAGTGCTTAAAAGG
>JAOTSA010000128.1 GCA_030247515.1 Sulfurimonas sp.
ATCCAAAGAGAGATTTGAAGCAAAACGAGGATCTTCAAGGTTTACAAAAAGTATCTCCTCTTTTGAGATACCATTTGCCAAAAGTGTTTTGATATGGTTTAGAAGTATGGTGGACTTGCCACTTCTTCTAACCCCTTTTACAAAAAGAATCTCGTTTGAAACCGCTTTATGAGCTACTTCGTTTTCATACTCTTTTCGAAGAAAACTTTTTTTTAAAGGTCGTGACCAACAGTTCCACTCATCAAGTATCTTAAGTATCTCTTCTTTTTGCATTTTTGCTCTTTTTGTTGTTTGTATTGAGTGATTATATCATATAACTACTCAATAGATTGTGCCATTTTGAAACATATCTTTTAGCTTTTATTCGTACTCTCTAAGCTAAAGTAGTTTTGAAAGAAAAGAAGATAGTGCCGCATATCCTCTTTCATATCGCCTGCATGTTTATCTGAAGTAAAAGCATGTGCCGCTTTGTTACGCAATATGTCGATTTTTTTGAAGTTCTTTTGAAATTCTTGAGCATTTTTGATTTTTTTTGCACCATTGTGGAGAAACTCTTTTTTTAAGCAGTTTCTTTTTGAGTAGATATCTCTTGAGGCATCGTCACATTTTTGAAAATATATATTTTCATCCAGATATGCACCAAGTGCCTCAAAAAGAAGCGTGAGCGACTGCAAAAGAAGGTCTTTATCAAACATATAAAGAGCAAATCGAAAGAGAGTTACCGACTCTTTTTCGTTTTTGATAAACAAAATCTCTCTAATCTCTTTTTTGAGCGTTTGGATTGGTTTGTGAAGTTCTATAAGCTCTTTTGTTTGTATGGTGTCTATTTTGGCAAAGATATCAGAAGCTATACGATTGGCACTTCCATAATCGTTGCTAAGCATTTTTTTTGAGAGTTTGGATAACTCTTTTTTTAGCTCCCTAAACTCGTTATCTTTTATCTCATAGTCTGTAACAACAAGAGTTTTGACAAAAGTGTTGATGATTCTTGAGATGTTGGAGATGTCTATATACTTAAAAAGAGAGATAAAATCGTAGCTACACTCATGCATAAATGGGTTGTCATTTGGATTTTTTGTTTTTGCGTAGTAAATCTCATGGATGTTTTTCTCTTTTGAGATGTCAAAAATAGCCCCTAAAAGAAGTGTCATCGGAAAGTGTCGAAACCCTTGCGTTAAGTCTAAGATGGTATTTTTGTCAATATGCTCAACGCTTTTGTTAAAGAGTTCGTCTATGTCGGTATCATCAACAACAACCATGTTGAAATGGTTGTTTGGAAATGTTCTTTGGATGTACTCTTGTGTTTGCACTGTACCTAAAATGGTTATATTTTGCTCAACAATGGCGTATTTTTTTGCAACTGCCATAAAAGAGACCCTCTCTTTGTAAAGCTCACTGCCAAACATATACGTATGCAAAAACTCACTTTTAGTATTGCCAAGCGTTGCTATAAGCTTCATATCTGGGAGTTCTTGCACTCTTGCTTGTACTTTATGCTTGATTTTAAGTGCCAAGTTCTCTCTCCATGGTTTATATGAAACTGTACTATAACACAAAAGAGAGTTGATTTTTACTCCAGCTCACTCCACATTATAGCGTCAATGGAATTTTCAACAAATTTCATATGCGTTCTCCACTCTTGAGATGTATATGGGTTAAAATTCACTACCTTTGAGAACGATTTGCCGCTTGATGTTTTTGTAATTTTAAGCTCGTTGTATATATCGGGGTTTCTTACGGATGTAGCCATCATAAGCACTCCAAGTGCAAGACCTGCTCCGCCGAGTGCATTTGCTCCGCTGCTGCCGCTGTTTTGAGCAAAACTTAGATAGTTCGCACTATGCCCCATAAGATTTACACCGTTGATATAGCCATTTGTTTGCACATCCCCTCCATTATTTTGCGCAAAAGCACTAAAGTATTGCCCTAATGCTTCTTTGTCTCTATCGGGCATATTGTGGTATTTGTTTGGCAAAACGACACCTTTGGTTTTTTGCATATACTCTTGCGCAAGTGCTATATTGCGTTTGTAAAAGGCTCTCTCTTTTGGAGGGTTTGCATCTCTATGCTCAAAATACTCTCTTCCTTGTCCACATGCAAGAAGCGTTACTTCTACATTATAATCCGCTTTTTGCTTCTCATGGACTATCTCAAACCCCTCTCTTGCAAAGCTGGCAACCGTCTCAGGAAGTATGTCGCAGCGCAAGTACTGTTTTTCTTTAACAAAAGATTGTGCTATCCCCTTTGCGTCTGCATTTTCCAAGTTGGTATCGTTAAATTTCTCGACTGTATGTGACTCGATAAAGACCGTGGGCTTCTCCCCTTTTTTAGCAGGCGTTGGAGAACCGTTAAAGCATCCGCTAAAAAGCAGTGCGCCTAGTGTTGCCGATGTGATGATTTTGAAGGTTTTCATTTTTTATCCTCATTTTTTAGATAAGAAATGGTATGAAATTTTGTAGTCAAAATATGTCCTGCAAGCTGATTTTTCAATCACCGCCATCACCGCCGCCGCCATCATCACAATCCCATGTATCAAAAAAATCATCCTCTTGACATTCGCCGCCATTACCGCTTGAGCCAGAAGATGCAGAGGAGTTAGAGGAGCTAGAACCAAACAAAAAAGAGAGTGTACCAAGAAACAACACTCCCCAAAAAAGCGTAGGAAAAAACCCACTTGAGCGAGCAAACCCACGAAGAGTCGCTTTGACTATGTAAATATAAAGAACCAAAAAGAGCAAAATATAAACAACGATTTCCATGATAACCTCCGTATGTTTTTAAACATCATACCAAGCAAAGTAGTCGGAATCTGTCTTTAACGTTATTGGTTGCTAACACCAAATTGCTCAAGTTCTTCATCGGTTATCTCTATGACTAGCTTGTCACTTTTACCGATTTGAATCTCGTACAAATCATCAAAAAAACGGGCTTGAGAAAGATATGCGATGTTATAACGCTCTTTGCTATTTTTTTGCACCACCCCTAAAATCCCAAGAACTTCACTTCTGGTTATATGTTTACGAATAATGCTGATATTTTCAAGCAAAACAGTTATTGTTTGCGTTTTAAAATGTATGGCTATCTTATCATTAGATTTTCTATTTTTGAACCAACTCCATAAAACAGTTACCATTGTGATAGTTGCAAAAACTATAGTGATTTTATCTAATATACTTATCGTGCTATCTATGGTTTCCATTTTTTTCCTTGATTTTGAGTATCTAGCAAAATGGTATCAAAGCCTCTATTAAAAAACCTCTATCAATCAAGCATTTGCCTATATGCTTCTATCGCTTCTTTAGACATATTTTTGATATTTTTAAGTTCGGATTCTATGTCGATTGTTAGCATATACTCTTTTATAAGCTTAGTAACTAGGCGAGACTGTTGCAAATCTCTATCTCGCTTCATAGGCTCTCTATATGACTGAACGCTTAGCCATAGTTTATATACGGCATATTCCAAAGGATTTATAGTTGTGATAAAAGCACATTTACCGCTATCTCCGACAAGTAGCTGCTTATGCAGTTTTGAACTCTCTATCCATTTTATACCATCTAGTATAATTTCTCTGACTCCGCTAAATGATTCATTGTCGGCTTTCATTCTCATTGGTGTTAGAAGCTCTACTACCACTTCATCTTTATTGACAAATCTATAAAAAGCTTCTTCGCTCTCTTTAAAAGTGTTGTCTATCTCCAAAAGTATGCCTTTTAATGTTCTGTTTGGAATCTTCTCTTTAAAAGCTATCGAGACTTTTTTATCTCGTTTGTTTAAGATATCAATATCGAATGTAGCCAAGTGTTGATTTTCAATAAAAACACCACAGTAAGCTTCATAGGCATATAAACTATTTGTGCCTATTACTACAACTTTGTCGTCAAGCCCGAGTTCATTCAATCTTCTAAAAAGATTTATCAACACATTAGGTACCCTTGATATCTTAGTGAACTTGCTTATCTTCTCTTGTCTCTCAAGCACTATTTTGCTCTCTTTTATGCTTTTTTTTAGCTCCGCTTTTTGAGTACGAAATGAGTCATAAATCGCTTCTGTTTCACCGCTCCTAACACCAAGCGATTTTCGTTTTTTGGTATCAAGGCACTCTCTAAAGAGATACTCTTTCTCTTTTACCTTTTGCCACCCCATCCTGTATCTAAAAGATTTATCGTATCTCTTCTTTTTAGATATATAGCTTTTATATATCAATTC
>JAOTSA010000129.1 GCA_030247515.1 Sulfurimonas sp.
GGGCATAACTACCTAGATTACCAAATCAAACGACAAAGAAACAATAAGAACCATAAAAACAAACTCAGCTACACGATAGAACAGCTGCAGGAGGTTTTCAAAGAGATGGATTTTTTAAAAGATATATCTGCCAAACTTGAAAAAAGAATAACTATCTATATGCAAAGAATGCAGACCGCCATTGAAGAAAAAAATGAAGAAAAGTTTGAAACAAACCTCTCTCTTGCGAATATATCCTATAATAAATTGAAAGAGCAATTGGATGAACAACATATGGAAAAATTAGCAAAGTTTGAAGCACTTAAAAAAAGCATTGGGGAAAACAAGCCAACCAATTTCAGTTCAAACTATCCAGCTCCAAAAAGGTATTAAAGGATGAAAGATGGAATATAGCACTATGGGCAAGATAAAGAAAAAAAAGCTTGATAAAAGCAAAGTTGAGAATTTTGACGATAAAGTAAAAAATGCTTTGTCACTCCTTGAGCGTTTAAATGTCTCTAGTGAGGAAAAAGAGCTTATGACTATGAGCCTTCAAAGTATGAATGAGTTTGTAACAACTTATTATAAAGAGAAACAATGAGCCTTTTTTATATTTTTCTTTTGAGCATTTTGGAAGATTTTTTGGACATTATAGCATCGGAACTTACTTTGCCATCTCCAACTCGAACTCCGCCAAAAAGGAATCCAGATGATGGGATCTCTTTGCTTAGATAGATTTTTCTAAAATATTTTGGATGTAATACGCAATATGATATCCATGCTTTTGCATAAGATTTTCATAGCCCCTTGCTTCAAAAAGTTTAAGCGTCAAGGTTTCCTCATCATCTATCATCTTGGAGTATCTAAGCCACTTTACAAATGCCAGATCGGCAGTTGATTTGTCATTTTTGTATTTGGTTAAAAGCTCACTGTATTTTTTATTGACTTTTTTTGTAATGCCTTTGTATTTGTCAAAATTTATATCATTGGAGCTATTAGGCGCATTTTTGATAGTTTTGCTTTTCTGGAGCGTTTGTGCGCTTTTTTTGGGTGGTTTATTCTCTATCAGCATAAAAGGTTTTGCAATGTGTTCAAACTGCTCGAAGGTGTAGTAGTTTTCATTTTTTTCAATGGATACTAAAAAATCCTTATTGCTTGGTTTCTTGTTTCTGTATCCTGCCAATCTGAAAATCCTTGCTATGTCAAAGAGCTTATCCAATGGGTGGAGATGATAGACCACTCCTTTTAGCAGTTGTTTGAAATATGTGAAATCTCCTCTGTATGGTTCATTGAATTTATAGATGAGCTGATATTTGTTTTCTGAGGTGGTTATTTTATAGGTTGGCTCTCCAAATAGTTCTATGATTTTAGGATAGAGAAGCTCTACTTCCTTGTCAATGTCAAAGTAGAAGGACTTAATGCCATTGACCAAACTTTCCACCCTTCTAACATTGCCAATTTGTTCTTGGTATGAATTTAAAGTGAAATATATGTCAGTGGCTTCATCCCTGTTTTTATAGTAGCAATGTCCTAAAAACTTTGTAAGGTTTGGATCTTTGATGTTTAGGAGCTTATGGGTTGTATATGCTTTTTTGTCTTTGGTTGCTGGCAGTGTTTTTAGAGCAATGATAAAATGCTCATCCTCATTAAAATAATCTCTTAAAAATTGTTCTGTTCTCATATGTGTTGTCCTTTAAAAAAGTTCTTTTTTTTTCATTTTTTTTGCTTTTTGAGTATTTGTTTTTTAAATAAATGTTTGTTAATTCAATGTTTTATAAATAATGATGTATTAAATAGAGATCTGCTTTAGGTCTATCATAGTTCTGTATTGGAGCTATGGTTGTTCTGAAATAGAGCCATATAGGTATCATTTTGTACCTTTGAAAAATTGTTCAAAAAAAGGGGTCATCTCTACTATGTTGGTTTGGTTTTGGTTTTCTTGGATGTGTTGCTTTTGTCCAAAGATAAACTCCTTTATAGAAGTATTTTCTGCTCTATTTTTTCCTGATAATAGCTTGATGAGTCCTTTTTCCTGCAACTCTTTGATGCTTCTCATGATTGTTGATTTTATAATGGTGGTTTCTTTTTCTATGATTTTATAGGAAGCGTGGATATATAGATGTTTGTGGCAAAAGTCTAGTTTTGATAAAAAGTAGATAAGTAACAATTTGGAAGTTGCTGTTATTTCTGCTTCAAAAATGAACTTTTGCTTGGATTGTTCTAAAATTAGGAAGTTGCCATTGTCCTCGCTTTGAGTTTGTTTTTTTACTTTATCGATGATTTTTAGCTGATAGTCTGAAAGTTTATGTTTCTTTTCTTGCATCCATTTGTGCCTTTTTTTTGGTTGGATTTGTAATCTTTGAGATTACTTAAGGAACATATTGGCGTGTTTCAAGGTGGAAGTCAAATAAAAGTTGGGATGGTTGAAAATTAGTGAAATCATTTCACTAATTTCATTTTAGGCGGCAGCTTGTTCTTGTATGTCGGTTTTGTAGTATTGCTTAGGCAGCAGCATTTTAGATATTTCATTTAAAACGCCCACATAAATTGAATTTCCTATCTGTTTGCGCACTTGTCTATTTGATGCTGGAAGTATAAAATTTGAGCCGAACCCTTGAATATGCTGCATCTCTGTTTCTGTCATATATCTAAAAATTTTATTTTTTTCATCATAAAATTTTGGTCTGACATTACCGGATAACAGGCAGGGAGAAATTCCTTTGGTTGAATAGATGACCTTATCTGATTCATATTTTGGAGGTGGAAGTATAAGAAGGCTTTGTATATCGGTTTGATTTTTGGATTTTATCTCTTCTCTTGTTGAAGCATCAAAAATATAATCTTCATATTTGCCTATGCTCACAAAATCATCTATGCACAAGCTGACAGCCTTTGGTTTTGGAAATGTGAAGTCTTGACCTATATCTTTTCTGATGCCAACGACAAATAATCGTTCCCTGTTTTGTGCGGCTCCATAGTGTTTAGCATTCAGAACATCATATTTAATATTGTAATTTAGTTCATCAAACGCTTCTTTGATGATGGCAAAAGTTTTTCCGCTGTCATGATTCAGCATTCCTTTGACATTTTCATAGATAAAATATTTGGGCTGTTTTTCTTTTATGATGTTGAGTCCATAAAATATAAGTGTTCCCCTTGTATCTTCCAGTCCTCGCCTTTTTCCTTGTATTGAAAAACTCTGGCAAGGGGATCCAAATACAAATATATCAATATCATCTAGTTCATTAGGTTCTATTTTGGTTATATCTTCATAAGCACTATTTACATCATGATTTGCCAGATATGTTTGTCTGGCAAATTTATCAATTTCTATCATAAATTTATTTTCATGGTTTATGCCCAGCTGTTTTAAAGATTCTTCAAAAGCGCCTATTCCTGAAAATGCAGTTCCTACTCTTAATGTTGCTGCTTTAAAATCGGTGTTATTAACTGGTGTCATTTTTTCTGCCTTTTTGTTTTTTTATTCATCGTTCTGATGAATATGTAGAATTATAAGAGACCAAAAAGGTATATTTACCTATAAATACAATAGGAAACAAAGGAATTCAGGGGCGTTTGGCATTTAAAAAAGTTTTTTTAAAAGTTTGAGAAGGTCAAATAAAATAGGGTGGGCGGGTGGAAATTATAAAAATTGGGTCAAAAGTAGTGAAATCATTTCACTACTTTTTTCTTATCAAAATTCTTCTAAAAATTTTTCTGCTTTGTATAAAAGGATTGTTTAAAATATCAATCAATTCAAATTGGACTGGGTTATACTTCACAATAAAACTCACTGGTACGCCCATTATTCCGAAATAGCCATTTGGAATGTTTTTTACTCTGTCAACATTGATAACTTTGTTAAACTTATTATTATCATATGTTGGATAATTATTGTTATATGTTTTTGATAATAATAAATTGCCTGTAGATTTATTATGTTCTAGATTGGTGTACCATAGGCTATTTACACTTCTCAAGTCGCCAGATGGAGTTCTAAAATTGACACTTCCGCTATTAACACCCAGCCACATCTCGCCATTTTGAAATTTATTGAAGATGATTTTTTTTCCAATAGCTAAATTGCTGCCTATGATAAGATATTTTTTATCATATCTGAACAAGATTCTCATATATTCTTCAAATATGGATGATGGGGGATTTGTTATCACAATATCTGCATCTTTTAGAATTTTGATACATTTAGCAGATCTAAGA
>JAOTSA010000130.1 GCA_030247515.1 Sulfurimonas sp.
CATGATTTCATCCATCTGCTCCATGTTAAATTTTTTATTTAAATACTCTTTCATATATTCATCCATAGGCGCAATAAAAGAGACTTTTTCTCTACTTTTTGGGTGAATAAAGTATATTGTGTATGCATGAAGCAAAATACGTTCCGATTTCTCTTGTTTTGGGCTTTGTGCATAAATAGAATCTCCCACGATATGACGACCTATTTTCTCCAAATGAACACGAATCTGATGTGTTCTTCCTGTAAAAAGTTTACATGCAACAAGCTGATTTTTTGCATCATCGGAGAGTGCTAAGGCACGAAAAAATGTTTTTGCATATTTTCCATGCTCTAAACATGCCATTTTAAGTCTGTTGTGTGTACTTCTTGCAATGTGAGAATCAACCTCTGTCAAATCTTCTCTAAGCGGTGGATTTACTACAGCAAGATAGTATCTTCCCATACTTTTGTCTTGCAGTTGGTTTGACAAAAACTCATGTGAAGCATTGTTTTTAGCAACAACCATCGCACCACTTGTCCCTTTGTCAAGTCTATGAACGATTCCATAACGCTCCTCTCCGCTAAGAGTTGAGAGGCGGATACCTTTATGTTTAAGCCACTCAACCAAAGTTGCCTCTTTTACACTCGGTGCGGGATGTACAGTTAGTCCGCTTGGCTTGTTAATAACCAAAACATCATCATCCTCATAAAGTATAGGAACATCAAAATCTATCTCTATTGCAGGTTTTATCTCTGCATCAGGAAAATTTACTTGCACAATTTGATTCTCTTTGAGTTTGACTCCAGCACGTGACACAACTTTGCCATCCACAAAAACAAACTCTTTTTGAATAAGATGTGCGATTTGTGAACGACTTTGTCCTATTTGCGATACAAGAAACGTATCAAGACGTTGAACGTCCTCGCAAATATAAGTTTGTGTTCCATTCATTATAAACCTTTATGATACAATTTCTAAAATTTTATGGAGTTTTAAATTTGTGGAGAATTGATAAGCGCATTTTAGCACAATTTGATATATTTTCCATTATTTTAATTATTCCGCTTGTACTTACCTCTAATTGGCTTATTAGTGAAGCAATTCCAGCACTTGCGCAAAAACAGACAGCCTATGTCGGGGTTGCATCTTTAACATTTTTAGCTATTTTTTTGCTTCCTATCCGCAGAATGAGTTGGCTGATTCCCTCTATCTACTGGCTTAGCATTCTTCTTTTACTTATGGTTGAGTTTTTTGGTCACGCTAGGTTAGGTGCGCAAAGATGGATAGATATCCCTTTTATCAATGCAACCATCCAGCCATCAGAGTTTGTAAAACCTGCTCTTATCTTAATGCTTGCATATCTTATCAACAAATCTCCTCCGCCAATGCATGGTTATAGGCTTAAAGAGTTCTCAAAAATCAGCTTATATATCCTTTTGCCTTTTATACTTATAGCTAAAGAGCCTGATTTAGGGACGGCTCTTGTACTTCTTCTTATTGGGTTTGGAGTACTATTTTATATCGGTGTTTATTGGAAAATATGGGCATTTTTGGTTGCTGGGATTTTACTTTTTTCGCCCATTGCGTATCAGTTTTTGCTTCATGACTACCAAAGAACAAGAATCCATGATTTTTTAAGCGAAAAGCCGTCCTACCACGTACAGCAGTCTATTATTGCTATTGGTTCAGGCGGATGGAGCGGTAAATCAAAAGATGATGCCACACAAACACAAATGCGCTTTTTGCCTATTGCAACAAGTGATTTTATCTTTGCTTTTCTTGTTGAGAGAACTGGATTTTTAGGAGCGTTGGGTATTATTTTGCTCTATGTTTTGCTCATCTTACACCTCATGAGCCTAAGCATCTTTAACAGTGACCATTTTATCAAAGTCGTTACCATAGCCATCGCTTTTATGATTTTTATCTACATGGGAGTCAATATCTCTATGACCATAGGATTTGCCCCTGTTGTAGGAGTTCCATTGCCTATGTTTAGCTATGGGGGAAGCAGTTTTATAAATTTTATGATTCTCTTTGCAATTATGCAAAACCTCATTACATTTCGCTATAAAGATATGTATGATGGACGGGGAACAAAAAGTTTTCTCTAACAAAGATTGATAAACTTTAGTTAAAATTGTTGTACTTGATTGTTGAATAGGTGGTTGATTTTTAAATAAAATAAAAATGAAGTGGCGCAGCGGACGGGGCTCGAACCCGCGACCCCCTGCGTGACAGGCAGGTATTCTAACCAACTGAACTACCGCTGCGCATGAAATAAGTTTTTTTGTATTAGATAAAGCAAATTTTAACAAAGTTAAATTTAATGCAATATAATCAAAAATGGTGGGCATTACAAGACTCGAACTTGTGACATCTACCTTGTAAGGGTAGCGCTCTACCAACTGAGCTAAACGCCCATTTTTTACAATTAAAACACCAAATAATGGCGACCCCTAAAGGATTTGAACCTCTGTCCCTACCATGAAGTGATAGTGTCCTTGGCCACTAGACGAAAGGGTCACTTTCATTCAACAAAAGGTTTTATAAACTTGTTTTTTGCATTAGACAAGGCAAATTTTAACGAAACATAGTAAACTATGTGAGTTGAAATTTAACGAAGTATAATCAAAAAATGGTGGGCATTACAAGACTCGAACTTGTGACATCTACCTTGTAAGGGTAGCGCTCTACCAACTGAGCTAAACGCCCATTTTAAAATCAGACTAAATGGCGCGATGAACGGGGCTCGAACCCGTGACCCCCTGCGTGACAGGCAAGTATTCTAACCAACTGAACTACCACCGCGCATAATAAAAAACTGGTGTCCTGTGATGGATTCGAACCATCGGCCACCTCATTAAAAGTGAGATGCTCTACCAGCTGAGCTAACAAGACTTACCCTCTATGTGTTTAGAGGACGAAATTATAGGCAAATAGGTTTTAATTGTCAAGAAAAAATGAGACAAATTTAAAAAAATATCTCTTTATCCAAAAGAAGTAGCATTTTTATAGCATAAAGTACACTTTGATGTTGGATATAATTTCTATCGCCTTCAAGCTTAAGACGGCTCTCTTTGTGTATATATCTACTTCTCACACCTACATAAACAGTCCCTACTGGCTTATACAGAGTTCCGCCCCCATCGCCTGCTATACCACTTATGGAGAGAGTGTAGTCGGCATTGCTTACGTTCATGGCACCATCACTCATTTCCAAAACAACCTCACTGCTTACCGCACCATACTCTTCTAGCGTCTTGCCATTTACTCCAAGCCAATTTTCTTTGATACTATTTGAGTAAGTTACAAGTGAACCCTCTAAAATTTTAGATGCGTCATTGTGTTTTGTAAAAAAATAGGTTAAGAGTCCTCCCGTGCAGCTCTCAGCAAAAGCAACTTTTTTTCCACTGGAAGAGAGTTTTTCTATGATGTAACTTGCCAAGTTGGATGCCGCTATAAGTTTATTTGGAAGAAGTTGCTTTGCTGAAGCTATAAACTTAGATATGTTTCCATATTTTTTACTTCTCACATCAACTTGCAACCACCCATCAATCAAATTGACAACATCTATCTTTAGGTCATACATCTGCGCTATAGGAGAGAGCATCGCCATCGCACTCTCTTTATCTTCTTCGAAAAGGTGTATCGTTGCTTTAGAGTCTTCAACATCAAGCAAAATCTCTGGAAATTTTTGCATCTCATCCATATGAAGCACATTTGTAATAGACTCTTTATACTCTAAAAGATAGCTTCCATTTTCAAAAACAGAGGAGTTAGATGGAATAAGCATATCCTCTTTTAAAATCTGGTTATCTCCCGTTACCGTACAAAGAAGCTTACCAATAGTTGAGAAATGCTGTTTTGTTGTTATTATGATTTGTCTTCTTTGACTGTTCAACTCTTTATCCAAATATAGAAAAAGCGAATTATCACTCTCTTTAAAAAAAGTGATTGAGTGAATAAAATCTGTTTTTTGTTCTATTTTTCTCATAATATACTCTCTAAGCGGTGCGTTATGTACAAACTTATTGCCAATAAAAATAAGATGAAGTTTCATGATGAGCATAACCTTTGAAAAATTGATTTTGCCAATTATAATACATTAAAGTGGCTTTTAAACGCTTAAGGGATATAATCCAAAAATTTTCTACGATTTGGAACAGCTATGGATTACAAAGATACTC
>JAOTSA010000131.1 GCA_030247515.1 Sulfurimonas sp.
CTCTCACTCGATGCGGATGAAGTTTTATCGGATGAGTTTATAAAAAATCTTGCTTCCATAGAGCTAAACGATAAAAATATATATACCATTTTAAGAGAAAACTACTACAAAAACACTCAAGTAAAACACTGTTGGGGGGATGACATCATCGTCAGACTTTTCAATAGAACCAAAACAGCGTTTAGCGATGAAAAAGTACATGAAAAAGTGAAGGAAAATGGCTTTGGAGTAGTACCCATAAATGGCAGTGTAAAACACCATCCATACTCAACCGTTACGGATTTTATCATCAAACTTGACCGCTACTCAAGCGCATTTGCCACAGACAATGCAGGCAAAAAAAGCTCATCCCCAAGCAAAGCATTTTTTAACGCTCTATTTTCATTTTTTAAAACCTACTTTATCAAAAGAGGTTTTTTAGACGGCTATGCGGGGTTGGTAATAGCATTTTCCCATATGGCTACAAACTTTTACAAGTACATAAAACTCTATGAGTTAAATAGAGAAAGCTAACGCTCTCTTTACCTCTTCTAGCAGTGCCTCTTTTTTCTCTTTGTTGCTCGGCAAACTAAAATGTTTTTGTAGCTTTTCATCTCCCACGCTCTTCCATCTTTTAGCACTTGCAAAAAGATTGTCCGCAAAAAATGTCATAGTCGGCGTTCCCACAAGTGAAGCTATATGGTAAGTTCCCGTTGAAGTGGAGATAAAAAGTCTGAAATTGCTCACCAATTTTGCAAAGTAAACCACTCCATCAAGCGAGAGATAAAAAACTGCATCTATATCGAAAAGTCTCTTTCGCATCTCCTCATAAAGAGCTTTCTCATCAGGACCAAATGTAAGCAGGAGTTGGTATTTGCCTGCTTTTGCAACTTCACGGATAAGAATTTCGTACTCATCCAAAGACCAGTTTGCGTCACTTGAACCGCCAAATCCTACATGAAAAGCTACTATCTCTTTTGTTATAGCGTTAGTTTTGCAAAAATCATCATAAATCTCTTTTGCATCGCCAAACTCTAAAAGCGGTTTTTTATACTCTAAACTTATATCGCTAAAAAGAGCTTTCGTCAGCTCTAAGTTGTACTCAAACTCCGCCATTTTTACTTCACTTCTTCTTTGCACAACTCTGGAAGTATAAAAAATTTGAGCTATTTTTGTAGCTGGTGCTATGCGTTTTGGGATGCGTGCCAAAAACTGGGCGATTGCAACTCTTGTATTTGAAAAAAGAGTTACCGAAGCATCCACCTTTGCCTCTTTTAGCTTTGCAACTAACCCCCAAAAACTTCCGCCATCATCAACTATAACTTCATCTATAAAGTCACAACTCTGTGCCAACGCTCTGTTGAGAGGGGCTACACAAGCTATGATTTTGTTTTGGGGATTGTGTTGTTTGAGTACATAAAATGCAGGAAGAGCCGTTATAAAATCACCGAGTTTATCTGTGCGCACTACAAGAATATTCATAGTTTCTCTCTATAAAAATGTATCTAAGAGGATACTTACCCACACAACGACAAAAAGAGAGATACTTAAAAAAACCACCGTACTTCCCACATCCTTTGCTCTTCCCGCCATCTCATGATGATCTAATGTAACAAGGTCAACAACCCTCTCAATTGCGCTGTTTGCCGCCTCTGCGATAAGCATAAGCATAAGCGAGATAAACATAAGAAGCTTGTTTGAGAGTGTTGTCTCTATGAAAAAAATGAGAGGCAACAAAACGAGAAAAAGCAGAAGTTCCAACTTAAAAGAAGATTCGTTTTTTACCAAATCCCGCAACCCTTTGAGGGCATAAGATGTGTTTTTGAAAAAATTATATTTTGGCTGATTTCGCAATGTTTTTTCCTTTTTAAACTCTAAGGCGATTTTATCCCAAAAAGGTTATAATTCGCCTTATGAAACAGCCATATATCTGGGATAACTATTCGGATCAGCCCTATCCGCTCAAAGACAAAACTTACAAAAAAGAGATGCGCAAAAGGGAGTTTGGCTCACTTTTAAAGACATTTTTCATCGCTCTTGTCGCACTTCCCGTCTCACTCATACTTACGCCTTTTGTCAAAAGAAAACAGATTTGCTCCCATGACTTTTTTTGTATCGGTATAGATTTTGAGAGAGAGGCTGAGGCGACGCTTGCGATGGTTGAAGAGCTTGGTGTGGAGAGAGTTTTGGTGCGCTTTAAGCTTTGGGAGATGGAGAAACTTCCGCTCTTAAAAGAGTTCCTGCTTCTTTGTCATGGCAAAAAAATAACGCTCAAAATCCTGCAAGACAGAGAACATGTTGAGGATTTGGCACTTTTGCAAAGAGATTTGGAGAGCATCTTTAACGAACTCGGTGAAGTGGTAGATATTTTTGAAATCGGTTCAACCATAAACAGGGCAAAATGGGGATTTTTCAGCGTTGATGAGTACGGCAGTTTTTATAAAGTCGCCTATGATTTGAAAACCTCAAAATACCCAAATATCAAACTTATCGGTAGTGGCGTTATAGACTTTGAGTACCACTTTACGGCACATACGCTCTTTAACTTTTGTGACTGCCGCTATGACGGGGTATCGTCGCTTCTCTATGTTGACAGACGGGGCGCACCTGAAAATATGCAGATGGGTTTTGCTCTGCTCGACAAAATTTCGCTTCTTACGACTATGATTTGGCTTAGTCCAAAAAGTGCGCATAAGCTCCACATCACCGAGACAAACTGGCCCATAAGCGGCACTGCACCGTATGCTCCGACAAGCGAATATGAGTGCGTGAGTGAAGCGTTTTATGCAGACTATATGTTGCGTTACCACCTCCTTGCTTTTGCCTCACAACAAGTTGATTCTCTCTCGTGGCATCAGCTTATTGCGGCGGGTTACGGGCTTGTCGATAACAGAGAGGGTTTGCGCAAAAGAGAGGCTTATGAAGTCTATAAGTACATGGTTCATACGCTCAAAAATGCGGAGTTTTTACGCCTTGATATCAAAAGAGGGCATCACACACTCCAGTGTTTGCTCCAAAACGACGAACTGCTACAAATCCACTGGTCACTTCAACCAAAAAGCATAAAAAATGAGGATATTTTTAGACCATTTTCAAGCAGTGGCGAAAAAATAGAGGATGAGTTTTTGGAAATCGGCTCATCCCCAATCTATATATTTATAAAATAGGCAAAATATGAAGATACTTATCATCTTACCAAACTGGCTAGGCGACGCTGTTATGGCAACTCCTGCCATAGAGCTTTTATCTGCTTACTATCCAAGAGCGGAGTTTACTTTTGTGGGCAGTTTTGTAGCTATTGAAGCACTCAAATACCACCCCCGTTGCAAAAATGCCATAGTAGATGAGACAAAAAAAGCCCCAAACAGAGTAAAAGCCACTTATGAACTTGCCAAAAAACTGGGCAGTTTTGATATGGCTCTCTCTTTTAGAAACCAAATCCACTCATCTTTGCTTTTACGCCTCACTGGTAGTGTACTTTGCATCGCCAAAAAGTCGTGGCACTCTATGTTTTTGCTCTCCCACACCCCGAGCATTAAAGCAGATAAACACCTCTCAAAACAGTACGCCGAGCTTGCCATGATAAACACCGACGCATGGGACAAAGACACGCCACCGCTAAAGCTCTACATCGAACCCAAAAAGTTTGACAAACCCATGATGGGCATAAACGCAGGAGCAACTTACGGAAGTGCCAAAAGATGGTATCCTGAGAGATTTGCGGCAGTTGCAAAAGAGTACAGTGAGCGTTACGACATCATCATCTTTGGCGGACCAAATGAAGTGGAAATGGCATCAGAGATTGAGGCAAACCTCAAAGCATCACATGTGAGTAACTACACAAACTTAGCAGGAAAAACAGACATAAAAGAGCTTTGCTCACTTATCGGCGGATGCTCTTTGTTCGTGACAAACGATAGCGGACCGATGCATGTAGCCGCCGCATATGGCGTCCCGACCGTATCCATTTTCGGACCGACAAAACACACGGAAACTTCCCAATGGATGAATGAAAAGAGCATTATCGTCAGACACGAGATGGAGTGTGCGCCATGCATGAGAAGAGAGTGTCCTCTGGGACATCATGAGTGTATGAAAAGCATAGAAGCCGCAGAGGTTATAGCAGCAGTAGGGGAGTTGGCGGTTAAGTAAAGGTGGTGCAGTGAC
>JAOTSA010000132.1 GCA_030247515.1 Sulfurimonas sp.
CTTCTACACTCCCTCTCTACATCTTCTTGAAGTTTGCCTCTTTGAAGCAGAAACTCCAATCCATCTATCGTCCAATCTCTAAAACCTTTTTTAGCTTCTTGTTGTAAGTAGAAATCTCTTGCACTCATTTTTATCTACTCCTTTGTACGCATCTTTTTTACTTTTGATAGGCGTGTTGGTTTAAAGCAAATATCTCTCTCTACACCTAGTGCAAATGTTTCAAATAGCTCTTCTAGCTCTCTTAGAGAGAAATATCCTAACTCTGCTTCTGCTCCATCTACATAGCCATAACAGGTATCACTGTTCTCTTTGGAGAACTCTATGATGTACCAGTTCCAGTCGCTATTTGGAGTAAAAAGTTTGACATGGCATTTTGGGTTGAGTTCACCTGCTGTTGCGTATAGGTCTGGGATATTGTTTAAAATGGTTTGTGGTATAAGTTCATTCATCTTACGCCGCCTGTTGTTCAAGTGGTTTGTACCACATTTTAGAGTTGCCATCCCATCTAAAGCCACATGCTTTTATAGAGTCTCTTTTTGAGAAGATATCATCTCCTATGATTACAAGAGAGTTTCCTTGCTCTATTATGCTTAATCCTAGATTGTATAGGGATGCGTAGTCTTGTGGGAGGTGGTTTTGCGGTGGAGGTTGATTTGGATTGATTGGTTGCTCTCTTTGAGTATTTGAGTGTTGATACCCTTGCTGTTTTTGAGAGGATGGTTGTTGATTATGGGTGCTTGGCTGTTGCGGCAGCTGATTATTGTTTGGTTGTCTGTAATGATTTTTTGCTTTATCATAGAGTGAATTACCAAACTGATTTCCAAATGTACGCATAGCTCGCTTTAGTGCATCGGTTACTGCTTCTTTAGCTGCTCCCTCATGTGCATCTGAGAGTGTTTTTGCAACTCCGCTTCCAAATCCCACATCTTCTCTTATTGTCTCTTTGGTGTGGTTTATATCTTGGGCTATTACCCGAACTATGGCTTTATAGCAGATGATGATGTTTTGGTTATGGTTTTGTTCTTGGCTTACTTGTTCAAGTTTTGAGATGGAGTAGCTCCAGTTTCCATATCCAAATATCTTATTGGCACTCTCTATTACATCATGACCCTCAATGTAGGAGAGGCTGATATTTCCTTTTTCTCTTGTTTTTATTCTGCTTGCATCAAGTTCATAGCTAAGGACTTGTAGCTGTTTTTCACTAAACATCATCTCTCCTTTTATGCTGCTTGATTTTGTACCAATTGGAGCAGTTCATCTGCTTGGGTGTTGTTGGCACTTCGTTTGAGATTTACTTTTGCTTTGGCAGGGGTTGTCTCTTTGGTTTTTACTATCTCTACGAATGGCTTAAGTTCTCTTTGAAGATTAGTATCTTGTAAGAGTGCAGTTTGGAGCGCATCGGTGTCTAGTTCGTATTTGACAAACCCTCTTTTTAAGAGTTCCTCTTTGTTTAGTACCGCCATTGAGACTTTCTCTTTGGTGGACTCTTTAGATAGAGTGATTGAACTGATGATTGTTCCCTCTATTCTATCTATGCCGTTTTGCAGCAAGATGGTAGCTGTTACCTCTTTGGAGATATCAAGAGCAGTTGAGAGTCTCTTTTTAAGTTGTTGTAGCTCTTTGATATCCTCTGAGAGGGTATCTATCTTATTGGAGAGTTCATTTAGAGAGAGTCCTACATAGTCTGCCTTTTGGTAGTAGGCTTTGGTTTTATCCTCTAGGATGCTTTGGAGATACTCTTTTAAAAAGTGTGTTGCTTCTTGTTTTACACTCTCCATTTGGGTTTGGAGTTGGTAGTTTACTAATTTCATTTTTCTTTCTCCTTTATGCTGCTATAGAGTAGCTTGGTTCTTTTATGGTAGCTATGCGTTCTGCTAACTCCCATATCCCTCTGTTTATTTGGGTATCTGTTGTGATGGACTTTATCTCTTTAGAGGTAAAGCGTCTAGTGGTCTCTTTGTTTATACCGCTTATATTGCCACGGATGAGATTTTCTTGTATGATGTTTAGGGTAGTGTAGAGGTCATCTTTATAATCCTCTTCTCTATGAGGGATGAGTAAATCTTGATGATTGACTTCTAAATGTTCTTCAAACCTTAGTGGAATAGAGAGCTTCGCAAATGTCTCTTTTTCAAGTTGTGAGAGTGTGATAGAAGAGAGAGTTTTAATTTTATCTATGAGTTTCTCTTTGATGGCGGTTATCTTATGAACTGCATCTGCTACATCATTATCTCTATCTCCTAAGTGTTTGATTTTATAACTTTCATAAACGCTCTCTGATACAACTAATCCGTTTGCACATACAAATCTAAATATCCCTGCGCTTATAGAGAAGCTTTTTGTTCTGTCATGGGAGTTAAAGAGGAGTAGTTCTACTGCATTATCTTGTGGGTTGAGTAAATCTTCAAAGTGTCTAAATCTTACACAGTGTTGTTGATATCCCTCTTTGGATTCATCTCTAACACTTGCTTGGCTTACACTCATAGGATACCAGTTATGGGATTTAATCTCCTCTATGATAGCTATGGTTGGGATAAAGTGATATTTATCGCTTACTTCATAGTGAGGCTCTTGTGTAAAGAGTGTTGGTGCTAACTCTTGTAGTTGCTTGGTGGTTAATGGGGTTTTTTGCATTGGTTGTCCTTTTTTTTATTTTTGTTTTTTTAGCTCTTTTTTTACTTTAGAGCTATACAAACTCTTTATCTTTTAAAAGCCTTTTTGGCTAAAACTAAATATCTTAGCAATCGCAGTTGTTCTCATTCTCTATAGAATCTTTTATAACAGTGCCTACTGCTAGAAGTAATCCTAAAATCGATACTGGACTCATTTTTTATGCTCCTTGTAGTGGATGGTAGTATGGGTTGTTTATGGGATTAAACGATAGAGTGCTTTTAGTGTTTAGCTCTTGTTCCATATCATCTAGCTCTGCTTCTGTTGGCTCTGCCATGTAGTGTTGTAGATACTCTGCAAATGATAAATCATCCCCAAACTCTACTTCTCTGTTTTGCAGCATCTGCTCTTTTACTCTCATCTGCAATATCCTAAATCTCTATGCTCTAAGACCTTGTTGCTCTTGTTACATAAAGTACATCCGCACTCTAGTAGTCCGTAGAGTCTCTTTGGTTCTAGTGTGTAAAACTTCATCTCGTTTGGTGTTATTTTCATAGCAGCTCCTACTTGGGGTTATTTTCAAAGTCTCTTGGGCTTTGCTATAGTTATGATATGTGGTTGAAAAAAAGTGGAGATGATGGAGCAGGCATAATGATTGATAATATCTCTATTAAACAGAGAGTATAAAAAATCTAATCTATTTGTATTTAAGAGTTTTTCATAAGTTTATTAATTTCTTGTTCGCTCAAGTTTGTAACAACGGCTATCGTTTGCATATCTAATTCGCTAATTTTAAGCTGTAGAAGTTTTGTGGCAATCTCTTTTCTTATAGATAGAGCTTTTTCATCGACTGTTAAATCATACGCTTTAAAATCCTTACTGGCAAGTTCAATATGAAGCAACTTTATTTTCGAATGATTTTTTTTAAACATTTTACTCTTAGAGCCTGTTTTTTCGTGAAAATATTTTCCTGCTTTAACTGTAGTAGCAGCTGCATCTAAAAGAGCTACCCTATAGATAATAGTGGCTAATCTGGAAGTTAATATGTTGCCTTTTTTTAACATCTGTATATCATTATTTAGATTATCGAATAAAGAGCCTATTTGAAAGGTCACCTTATTAAATACTGTGCCTTCCAGCAAAACACTAAGAAAATGTAAATTTGGACTAGATATATACTGCATCCAAAGTTGCCTTCTTTGTTCTATCATAAATCGTAAAAAATTGGATATCTCTTCGGTAGTTCTTGTTTGTATTAATTCAAGTGGATCAATTTTTTCAATATAGTAGTAATACCTTTTATTAATTGGTATATCAGAAATTTGAACCGTATCTTCCGTTAGGATATGTTGTTCCACTTTCGAGTAAAAATCAGTTGCTTCGCCTCTTGGTACATATAAAAAACTTTTCCCTTGTAGTTTGCTGTGATTTAAAAGATTTAAAATATTTGTAAAAAAAGGGATAGCAATGATTAAATTATTGGA
>JAOTSA010000002.1 GCA_030247515.1 Sulfurimonas sp.
CAATTAGATATCTATTAGTATATAAAGGATGTTTAAAATGGCAAGTGTAAAAAAACTATTTTCTT
Organism: Sulfurimonas sp.; assembly: GCA_030247515.1. Classification (GTDB taxonomy): domain Bacteria; phylum Campylobacterota; class Campylobacteria; order Campylobacterales; family Sulfurimonadaceae; genus Sulfurimonas. The sequence continues at coordinate 66 of JAOTSA010000002.1, forward strand.
TAGATGAGAGTATTGTTAAAGAACTTGATATTGTAGCATCGGCATTGCATAAATCCCAAAAAGAAGTAGTAGAAGCAGCATTGGATTACTATTTTGATTATACAGATGGTATTGTTGCCGATAAAATTACACAAGATATAAAATCAGGCAAAATGAAAACTTATGATAGTAAGGATGTTTATAAAGAGCTAGGCATAGAGCTGTGAAAATACTCTACTCAGAACATTCTGTTAAGGATTTAAAAGATTTTAATGCACCTGAACGAACCTTGGTAGCCAAAAAAATTGAGTATCTTGCAGAAAATTTTGAAGTTTTAAAAGCAACAAAAAAAGTACGTGAGCTTAAAGGCACACAATTTGAAGGACAGTATCGTTACACGATAGCTAGAAAGATAAGAGCAATTTTTCGTATAGAAGATGGAAATCTTATGCTCTTAATCTTGAGGGTAGGCAAACGAAAGGATATATATGAATGAGAGCTACAGCTTCTTAACAGCTACAACCAAACTACCGCAAACTAAATCATGTAACGCTTTTTTATCTCTTCTATAAAACGGAATAAATAACCCGAGCAAAGTTGTAGCAGTAAACAAAAACATCGCAAATCTAAAAATTGCTCTAAAAAAAGTCAAGTTCTCCCCGCTCCTTGCATTAACAACTTTTATCTCATAAGCTTTTTTCCCAGGAGTTTGCCCAAATTTGCTCAGCAACACAGCATAGATAATCCCATAAAGAGCCACGCCAGCAAATGGCGCAAACTGTGAAGCTTGAAAATCATCTTTTCCGCTCATAAAAACATAAGTAATGACATAAAGTATGGGAGCATAAATCATGAACATATCAGTAATAAAAGCCTTTACTCTATAACTATAAGGAGCATAAACTAATTTTTGCGGCTCTTTTGCTTCTGTCGGTTTGCTATTTTTTTTCAGGTTTCTAAATCTCATGGCGTAATTGTACCACAATCGTCATTCCAAGCTTGTACCACAAGGATATTTCCTTTGGTCATTTGGAATCTCATCTTTTAGTTACAAAAGAATTAGAACAAGAAAAAAATACATTTTTAGTGTAATAAATAACAATCTGTTAATAAATCATTAACAAAAGTCTGGATTTAAACTTACTTTAAAAATTACGAGTGTAGAATGCTCTAAGTTTTAATTTCACATAATTAGAAGTGATATATAATCTTGTCATTCAGGTTTATATATCACTTCTATAGTGAGTGATTAAGAGACAAAAAACAGGAGATATAAATGAGAAAAATTATACTATCAGTTGCTGTTGCAGCAATGGCACTTTCTACAACGGCAAGCGCACTTGAAGATATCAAAGTTAACGGTGAAGCAAAGCTTTGGTATGAGACTGACAATGCAGGACTTACAACTGCTACTCATACAGGTGATTTGTTTAACAAAAAAGATGCGTCTGGCGAGGTTGTTTTCAAACTTGGCATGACAGGTAAGCAAGGCAATGTAGGATTTGGTACTACTGTGTATCAATCTTCTTCTATGGGCTTTAATGGTGAGGCTATAGTAGGTAACCGTACTAACACAACAGACGGAGATATGTTTGTAGGTGAAGCGTATGTAACTGCTCCTATGGGTTCTGATACTACACTAAAGTTTGGTAAGCAAGAGCTTAACACACCATACCTATTTACTGAAAAATGGAATGCTATCCCGAACTCATTCAATGCTGCAGTGGTTACAAATAAATCTGTTAAAGATTTAACACTTCTTGCTATGTATATCGGTCAAGACAATGCAAACACTTTCAAAGTTGACGGTGAAGTAAACCAAGATATGTTCGGTGGTGCTTATGTTGCTGCTGCACTTTATAAAAATGCTTCATTTGATGTAAATGCATGGTACACAAGAATCTCTGATGTAGCTGTACCTACATTTGATACTATCAATGCTCTCTGGTTGGATGCAGGTACAAAAGTAGCTGATATCAACCTTAGAGGTTATGCTTCATTAGTAAGTGCTGATGCACATGCTGCAGAAGATGTTAACGCATTTGCACTAAGTGCTGGTACTAAATCAAACTTTGATTTATTTGCAGCAGCTTCTACTGTAAGTGATGTTGATGCTGGTCATGCTGGTCACGGACCAAGCAACTTCTCAACTGCTGGTAAAAAATCTTCTCTACCAACAGAAGGAGTTTACACAGATGGTGTTTATGTTGCACAACCTGATTCTGTAGCTGTAAAAGCTAAAGTATCTACTAAAGTTGGATCAACTGGTGTTGCACTACAAGCTGTAAACAATACTAATGATACAACTGCAATAAAAGAAACAACAGAATTTGACTTGTTCTTAACAGACAAATTTGGTGATTTCAGCACAACTGCTATCTTAATGCACCGTAGCTTCAACAACGATGCAGAAGATGACAAAGCAGGCGGCGTTTACGCTCGTTTCATCGTTGCTCTAAACTTCTAATATCTACACACTTCTTCCCCAAGCCACGAGCTTGGGGTTCTTCAAACTCCTCTGTTTATGCTTAATTTAAAAATAATCTTGTATAATAATGCAAATTCACATAAAGATGGTTATTATGAAAAAAATCCTCGCTCTCTCTTCTCTTTTGCTTCTTGGTATGTTATTTGCAGCATGTGGTTCTAAGTCTCCTTATGTAGAGCGAAAACCGCTTGATAATGCGGCACTTGTTTACGTTTATGTAGTATCACAAAGTGGTGTGTCAGACAACAACAGAGAGCATTTATATAAAATTAAAGTCAATGGAAAGAATGTTGAGGGTTATGTAAAAACAGACGAGTACATGGCGTTAGACTTAAAACCTGGGAATGTCGAGGTGTCCGCTACAAGAGCTGATGTAGAGATGCAATCTATAAAACTAGAACTTAAAGCGGGCGATGTTAACTACCTAAAGATTAAAAGCTACTCTGACGCTTTTGCAAAATTTGATATTGTAAAATCTCAAGAGATTATCGCAAAAAAAGAGATAGTAAAAACGGTGGACGCAGCTTCTAAAAATGTTATAGAAAAAGAGATAGAAAGTACATCTGTATTTGCAGACAAAAAAGAGACTTCAAAAGAGAATGCAGTTCAAAGCACGCTACCTGTTACTTCCGTTTCAAAAACAGATGAACTAGAAAAAGCCTATAAGCTAAAAGAAAAAGGTATCATCTCAGAGGAAGAGTTTAAAACTCTAAAGTCTCAGATTATCACTAAATAATTAGATCCTGAACGACCAAAGGAAATACCCTTGTGGTACAAGTTCAGGATGACGGCTACTCGTCATTCAAAACTTGATTTGGAATCTGTCTTCTATTTTCAAATTCCCAAACCCGTACAAACTTTATTTTAGTTCCAAAAGATATAATACATTTATAAAAAATTTAGGAATTATAATGTTAATAGATAGCTATGATAGAGTAGTTGACTACATTCGTATCTCTGTCACAGAACGCTGCAATTTCAGATGTCAGTACTGCATGCCTGAAAAACCGTTCTCATGGGTGCCAAAAGAGAACCTGCTTACCTTTGAAGAGCTCTTTATATTTATCAAAGTAACCATCGATGAGGGTGTCAAAAAGATTCGCATCACTGGCGGGGAGCCACTATTGCGTGAAGATTTGGATGTTTTTATCAAGATGATTTATGACTATGCTCCAGATATCGACCTTGCTATGACTACAAATGCCTACCTTCTAAAGTCAACTGCACAAAAACTCAAAGATGCAGGACTTAAACGCCTAAATGTCAGCATCGACACACTCAAACCAGAAGTAGCGCAAAAGATAGCGCAAAAAGACGTTTTGGCAAATGTTTTAGAGGGTGTTGAGGAGGCTCTTGCAGTTGGGCTTAAAGTCAAAGTCAACATGGTGCCTATGCACAACATGAATGCGAACGAGATAGTAGATGTACTAGAGTATTGCAAAGCAAGAGGCATGACGGTACGTTTTATAGAGTATATGGAAAACCGTTACGCTTCAAAAGAGATAAGCAGAGTGCCATCAAGCGAACTTTTGGAGAGCTTGGCACAGCACTATGATTTTGTAGAAGAGGGGTATGATGGTGCTTCTCCCTCACGCTACTATCGCATGAGCGATGGTTATAAATTTGGTATTATTGAGCCTTATGGAGATGATTTTTGTAAGCAATGCAACCGCATACGTCTCACTGCCGAGGGTCAACTCATCCCATGTCTCTACTTTGATGAAGCTTTAAGCATAGGCAAAGCCATAAAAGAGGGTGATATCGCAGGTGCGGCAGAGGTGCTAAGAGAAGTTGTCAAAAACAAACCCGAAAAAAATCGCTGGGGTGGAGAAGAAGGTGAAGTCTCCTCAAGAGCGTTTTATGAAACGGGCGGGTGATGGTTTATCTAGTAGAACATTTTTACTCCATTCAAGGTGAGGGTCGCTACAGCGGCAGACCATCTCTCTTTTTTCGCTTTGGCGGTTGCAATATGCGGTGTGAGGGTTTTGGTTGCATTGAGAGTGCACCTGATGGCGTAAAAGTTTTGGGATGTGATACGGTTTATGCGGTCAGCAGAGAGTATTTTTCTCAAAACTGGATTCCCATACAACACGAAAATGAGCTTTTGGGCATCTTGAGCCTTTATGATTTACCCTATGCGGTTGACGTTGTTCTCACTGGCGGAGAGCCGCTTTTGTACGCAAACGATGCTCTTTTTGTTGCATTTTTAGAGGGTTTAGATGCCTTGGGGCATAAGATAACTTTTGAGACAAACGGCTCTTTGCGTGTTGATTTTGAGCATTTTGGTGTTTATAAAAAGTGTATCTTTGCGCTCTCTGTAAAACTCTCAAACTCTAACGAGTCTTTTAGCAAACGGGTACGAGGTGAAGTTATCAGCGAAATTGCTTTAAATGCTAAAGAGGCATTTTTTAAGTTCTCTATAGACGCAGACTCTATAAATGCTGCACTAGAAGATGAGATAGCAGAGATTTGTGCTTTTGCCCCATCACTTGAGGTTTACTGTATGCCACTTGGCGGCAACAAAAAAGAGGTAGAAGCCAATACCGAACCACTTATAGAGTTTTGCAAGGCAAAAGGATACAGCTTTAGCGACCGACTTCACATAAGAATCTGGGATCAAAATAAGGGTGTGTGATGCTGATACGAAAACTTTTTAAATTTGAAAATGCACATGTTGTGCGAGGTTGCTCCACAGTAAGATGCAGAAGTTCCATCCATGGACACTCCTATAAAGTCGAGCTTCTCTTTGAGTCCAACTTTTTGGACAATGGGCAGATGGTCTATGATTTTGGGCTGATGAAGCAAAATATGAAAGATATTATTGATAGTTTTGACCATGCTATCGCTATTTGGAGTGGCGATGAAGAGAGCTATAAAGAGGATATGAAAAAACACTCTGCACGCTGGATTGAAATCCCTCTCTCTCCATCAGCCGAGCAGTTTAGCCGTCTTTTTTTTATGCTTGTTGACAAACTGCTCTCGCTTACAACCGCAGTCAACGGAGAAAAAGAGGTAAAGCTTCATAGCATTATTGTTCATGAAACAGACACAGGTTACGCACAAGCTTTTCGAGAAGATGCCTACTCGTCAGCTATGGGCAGCATAAACTTAGAGGAGATTTTCTTTAGCGAGGAGATACAAAAAGAGTGGCATGATGCTAGACTTTTTGAGAAGATAAAAAATGGCGAGAGGTTTGTCAACCCACAGAGTGTTTAGAATAGATTGACTTATTTATGTTAAATCATTATAATTTCTGCTGTAAGTATTAGTTCATAGTAGTTAATGGAGTGGTAAATTAAGGTTGGAGGAAGTCATGAGCCTCTGACCTTTTTTTTTGCCCTCCAAAAATTACTATGAAGGGGTTCTTTATGGATAAGCTAATACTTACAATACTGCTTATGTGCATTTTCGCACCGCTGCTTCGGTAGTGCCGAGGGGTTTTGCCCCTTGCCCCCTATTTCTCATTCACCAAACCAACTCTCTTAGAAGATGTAAAACTAAATCGTGTCGGAACTATCTTGATACTCTCTCCTTTTCCAAACGCCTCACAACTGCTATCTACAATTATAAAAGCATTTGAATTTGCAAGAGGTGTTATCATCCCAGGGGCAAATTTGTCGTAAGGTACAAATGTCGCTCCGTCAAAATAGCCAGGGATTACGCTTCTTCTACCACCCTTTAACGTATAATCATTTGCCATTTTTGTCTCTATGGGTGCAAGATATCTTGCTTCATCGCCACTAAGGGCTAAGATGATGCTCTGCCCGAAAAGTTCAAAGTTAAGAGCTGCTGCCATCGGGTTTCCAGGGAGATTGAGAACAAGAGTTTCTCCAATACGTCCAAAAGTAGTCGGTTTGCCAGGTTTAATCTCTACTTTGTCAAAAAATATCTCATATCCAAAAGCACCAAACGCCTCTTTGGTAAAGTCGGCATCACCCACGCTCACGCCGCCAGAGGTGATGATAAGGTCGCTTTGAAGCGCACTTTTGATATGTTCTTGTATGCTTTGCAGTGTATCACTAGCCGTGCCGATAAAGTCAACATCACATCCAAGTTCTTGAACTCTGCTGAAAAAAGTAGGCGAGTTTGTGTTGTAGAGTTGATGTGCCGCAACGCTCTCAAAGTACATTTTCAGCTCATTTCCAGAAGCAAAGATGGCAATACGTGGCTTTTTATGGACTTTGATATGGCTGATACCCTGAGATGCAAGAAGTGTAATATGGTGTGCATATAGCTTTTGTCCAGAGTGTAGCAGTGTCGTGCCGCTCTTGATATCTTCACCGCAAAGGCGTATATGACTTGCTTTTTTGATATTTTGTGGCAGAACTATCTTAGCGTCTTGATGTGTAACATCTTCAATTGGGATGATAGCCTCGCAGCCATCAGGAATCTTTGCTCCCGTCATGATTTTTATGGCACATCCGCCCTCAAGCACCACATCCGAGTTGTCGCCTGCAAAAATAGTATGCGTAACGCTGACACTTTTTGCAGTATCTTCCATCTTTATGGCATAGCCATCCATGGCGGAGTTGTCATACGGTGGGAGATTGTAGGTTGCAACGATGTCTTCCGCCAAGATAGAGCCTAGCGCATTTTCAAGCGGCATGATTTTAAGTGATGTCGGTTTGGTATTTTTATAAATAAATTCAAGTGCTTCTTCGATTGTAACAGCCATATTTTTCTCTTTTTGATTTGATGTTAAACTTCTTGTAAAACTAGACCCTGAATCAAGTTCAGGGTGACGAAAACTCGCAAATCTCGTCATTCCAAACTTGATTTGGAATCTAGTTTAGAGGTTATGCAAAGTCTATTAAACACTAAAACGAACTCGTCCGTTTTAGTGGCAGTTGCTTATGTCCATACGACCCCCTAAAGCTACGAAAAGTAAACTTTTCGAGAAATCAAGGAGTATTTATACATTTTTTATTGTAATATTGCGACATGAATGAAATGTATGATATGGGAATTGTAACACATAACTGGGGTGTTATGTCGGTTTTGGGCGCAGTAGTAGTCAATCTTTTACTCCTTTTTGGTATAAAAAGCAGAGTTAAGTACACAAGAGCCATGACGCTTTATACCCCGATAGTGGGGACGGCGATAGGTATGGTTGTTTTTACGGGTGTGGTTATGATGGCGGCAAAACATCTTGATTTTACGCTTGAAAATATAGCGATGATTCTTTTTGCGACGCTTCTTATCGTCCTTGAAGCAAAACGCTCTAAGCATCTTGCAGGTGTGGATAGAAAAGATGAGAAGAGTTTTGCGGAGCATAGAAAATATGCACTCAAAATTTTTTTCGCCCAGATAGGTGTGGTACTTAGTATCTCTTTTTGGATGTGGGCATGATTTATCTTTTTGATGATGAGGCGGGTGCACAAAGGCTTCATGTACGAGGGGAACAGCACAAATACCTTATCAAAGTGCGCCGCCACAAAGAGGGCGATTTGCTCTCTTTTCGCTCAAGAGAAAATCTTAAAATGCTTCATACATATAAGATAGAGAGCGTTGAGCCAAGAAGTGCGGAGTTGTCACTTGTCGTATCAGAACTCAAAGAGGTTAAAAGCGCAAAAGAGCTTCATATAGGATGGTGCATAATTGATGCCAACTCCATAGAAAAAGTGCTTCCATCGCTTTGTGAGGTTGGTGTGAGTAAGATAACGTTTATCGCATGTGAACGAAGCCAAAAAAACTTCAAGATGGACTTTAAACGCTTTGAGAGGATTCAGGAAGCCTCCATGCAACAGTGCGGACGCAACAGCTATATAGAGTTGGATAGTTGCAAAAGTGTGCAGGAGTTTATCAAGGCGCATCCAGAGACAAAGGTTTTTGATTTTTGCGAGAAAACTTTACAAGAGTGTAGCGATATAACAACTGTTCTTATAGGATGTGAGGGCGGATTTTCCCCAAAAGAGAGAGAACTTTTTGCATCAGTGCAGAGTTTTAGACTAGACACCCCGATGGTTTTGCGCTCTGAAAGTGCGGCTCTTGCCGTGGCTAGTAAAATACTGCTTTAAAAGACTATAATTCTTTAAGATAAATCTCGGTAAAATTCCACTCGTAATAATCCGCCCCCATACGGATTTAAAAAATATATAGATATTCGCACACTAACGAGTATCAAAAGGTAAAACAATGAGAAAAGATATCCACCCAAAATTAGTAGCTTGTACAGTAACTTGTTCATGCGGTAACAGCTTTGTAAACGAGGGAGCTAAAGAAGAGATGAGAGTTGACATTTGTAATGAGTGTCACCCATTTTTTACAGGTTCTGAGAGAATGGTAGATACTGCTGGAAGAATTGACAAATTCAACAAGCGTTACGCTAAAAACTAATCAAGATTTTTCTTGCTTACGCTCATTCCAACCCCGATTGGAAACATAGGCGATATTTCACTTAGGGCTATAGAAGCACTAAGTGAAGCCGACACACTTCTTTGCGAAGATACAAGAGTTACAAAAAAACTTATCCAAATCCTCAAAGAGCGTTACAGCACCTCTTTTAAATCTGAACAGCATTTTATTTCACTTCATTCACACAATGAAAAAGAGTTTGTTGAAAAACTCACTCCCGCTTTTTTTGAGCAAAATGTTATTTATGCTAGTGATGCTGGGATGCCTGGTATCAGCGACCCAGGGCAGGCACTTGTAAAATATTGCCAAGACAATGGTGTGAAATATGATATTTTACCAGGGGCAAACGCACTTCTTACTGCTTTTGTGGCAAGTGGATTTGTAACAACAAAGATGCTTTTTTGGGGCTTTTTGCCGCATAAAGGCAAAGATAGAGCGGCTTCACTTTTAGGTGCTTTAAGTAGCGGATATACGACAGTTCTTTACGAATCGCCGCACAGACTTGAGAAACTTTTATCTGAACTTTCACATGAAGAGCCTTCTCGAAAGCTTTTTTTGGCAAAAGAGCTTACAAAAAAGTATCAAAAGTACTATTTTGGAACTGCCGATGAAATCAAGCAAAAAGTTGATGCAAACCTTAGAGGCGAGTGGGTGGTTGTTCTTGAAGCAAAAGAGACGATTGGCAGCTCTGCCATCAGCCAAAACGATATTTTAGAGCTTGATTTGCCAAAGAAAGTGCAAGCAAAACTTATCAGCAAAATAACAGGCGAAAATACAAAAGCCTGCTATGAGAGATTATTACACCTATAAATATACACTATTTTAATTTTTTTGGATAAAATGCCCACATGTTAATATACGCAAAACAACCCATAAACTATATCATTCAAAATCATCCGAGTAAGATAAAGAGACTTTATCTTGCTAAAGAGATAGATAAAAAAGAGTACTCACGCCTTATGAAAATGGGCTTTGAGATAAAGAGAATCCCATCGGATGCGGCAGGAGCGATGTGTAAAAATGCTTCACATCAAGGGATGCTTGCAGAGGTCGAGGCATATGAGCTTCATGACTACAAAGCATTTTTAAATTATGAATTTGTGCTTGTTTTGTCAGGTCTTACAGATGTCGGAAACATCGGAGCTATCATAAGAACTGCTTATGCGCTTGGGGTGGATGGTGTCATCGCATGCGGTGTAAAATCACTCCCTCTTGAAGCAATCATAAGAACAAGTACGGGCGCACTTTATGATACTCCTTTTGCCATAGAGACTAATGTGCATAATGTCCTCAATGACCTTAAGATGTCAGGATTTACGACGTACGGGGCTGATATGGGTGGAAAAGATATCCGAGAAGTTACAATCAAGCCAAAAAGAGCACTCTTTTTAGGAAGCGAGGGCGAGGGACTAACTGCAAGAGTAAGCTCAAAACTTGACGAGATAGTAAGCATAAAAATGGCGCATGCATTTGACTCTTTAAATGTAGGTGCGGCGGGAGCGATTTTAATGGATAGGATGAGGGGATGAGTATCGGCATAGAAAAACTAAAAACCATTGGTATCCAAAAAATCCATGAAGACACACATATAGCAAGGGCGTATATCGAGGCTATTTTTCAAGAGAGTTTTGAAGGTATGAACGGTGTCCAGTACAATGGTTTTCTCTCCATACTTGAGCGAGAATATGGTGTTGATTTGAGTGATTTGAAATCAAAAGCAAAAGAACATTTTGGTTATGTTGCAAAATACATGAAGCCTGAAAAATCAACCCAAATATTTAGAGCAGACAATAAAAAGAGTAGTTTGACCCTTCTTTATACTGTTTTTGGTATTGCTCTGTTTTTTTTGTTTGCATTTTTAAGTACAAAAGAGACGGATGAAAAGATAACAGCTCCTAAGTTAGAGCAGCAATCCCAAAATACTACAAGCATACCTCGAGAGAGCGTGGTAGCACAGCTTCAAGAACAAAATCAAACTATTGCAGATGAAAATAGCACTGCCGCAGAAGATAACAGCACAGTATCAAAGCAACACGTTGTACAAAAAGAGGAGAGAAAAGAGCCGCTTAAAATATCGCCAGTTCAGCAAAAAACCCCAAGCTCACAGCTTAAAATCATACCAAAAAACAAGGTTTGGATGGGGTATATAGATTTGCAAACAAATGAAAAACTTCAAGCAACATCTTCAGATGAACTTTTGCTTGATGCCTCAAAAGAGTGGCTTTTGGCATTTGGGCATGGAAATATCAGCATAGAGACAAATGGTGTCTCGCATGAGTTTAAAACACATAAAAACATGAGGTTTTTATATAAAAACGGAGTGTTAAAAGAGATAGATGTTGAAGAGTATAAAACCCTCAACGGCGGGAAAATATGGTAAAGGCAGCACTTTTTCTGCTTCTTTTTTTCTCTTCTACTCATGCGCAAGATTTACTTATGCAAAAGATTCAAAATTTAGTCAATCCTAAAACTTTTGCCAAAGACAGAGCCTTTATTGAGACTATATTTTCTCCAAAAAGTGACTATTACAAAAATGACGGAAGTGTTGATTCTGTTAAAATAATCAAAACATTAAAAGATAACGGTATCCTAAATCTTTTTTTTAAAACGCCTCGAGAGATGAATATAAGCTTTAAAACGCAGGGAAAACCTCTTTTGTTTACAAAAATCATGAGCGATACTTTGCAAAATATTGGGTATTACAAATACATGACAAAAGAGTCTAGTTTTGAAAATCAAGAGTTTGTCTGGAAAATCAACCTCACTTCAGAGTACGCTGCCGACCCTATCATTCTTGCGCAAGAGTTGAAAAAAAATGGTTGTGAAATCGTTGATGTTGTGCGTGAAAATGAGAGCGATTGGAGTTATCGGATTGATACAAGAGCGGCAAAACTGAATGTTAGCGCACTTGAGGGTGGAGTACCTTTTAACCTTAAGCGTTCACTTTATGCTTACTGGCTCGATGTCTCTAAGATAGGCACACTCGATATCGCTAGCTCTTTAAGAAACGATTGGTATCCTCACATCGCTTTTTACGACAAGTCTCTTAGGCTCATAAATGTCATAAAAATGGATACGAAAAAAACAAATATTACACTAGAGATTAACCAAGAGGCACACTACATAAAAATATCAGATATTTACACGCTTAAAAATATCAAAGATGACCTAGTGCTTACTCCTTTAGAGAGAAAAAATTAAATTTTTTTTGATAGAATGTCGCTAATTATTTGAGTAGGAAAAATCATGTTTGATGAGATACAGTTTGATAGAATGAAGCGGTTGCCGAAGTACGTTTTTGCTGAGGTAAATGAACTTAAAATGGCTGAAAGAAGAGCAGGTGTTGACGTTATCGACTTTTCTATGGGTAACCCTGATGGAGATACTCCAGAGCATATCAGAGAAAAGCTTATCGAATCTGCCCAAAAAACTAAAACACACGGATATTCTGTCTCAAAAGGTATTCCAAAACTTCTTTTAGCCATAGCTGACTGGTACAAAAGAAGATATGGCTGCGACTTAGATCCTGCAACTGAGTGTGTTGCAACGATGGGTTCTAAAGAGGGGTATGCACACCTAGCATACGCTATCACAAACCCTGGTGATGTTGCGATTGTGCCAGACCCGACTTATCCGATTCACGAATACTCTTTCATTTTGGCTGGCGGAAATGTTGTGAAGTTTGGCATCGAGTTTGATGAGGACTACAAGCTTAACGAGGATAAATTTTTTGAAGATTTGGAGAGAGTTTTTAAAGAGAGTTCTCCTAAGCCGAAGTATGTTCTCGTAAACTTCCCTCACAACCCGACAACAGCGACCGTAACACAAGATTTTTATGTTCGTCTTGTTGCGATGGCAAAAGAGAAGAGATTTTATATCATTAGCGATATTGCTTATGGCGACATCACATTTGATGGTTATGTAACGCCATCTATCATGAGTGTTGAGGGCGCAAAAGATGTGGCGGTTGAGAGCTTTACACTCTCTAAGAGCTACAACATGGCAGGTTGGCGTGTAGGTTTCTTTGTAGGAAACAAAAAGCTCATCGGCGCACTTCAAAAAATCAAGTCATGGCTTGATTATGGTATGTTTACTCCTATCCAAGTTGCGGCTACTGTTGCACTCAACGGAGATCAGCAGTGCGTCAAAGATATTACCGACAAGTACAACCACCGCCAAGAGGTACTTCTTGATGCGTTTGATAGAGCAGGGTGGCATGTGAGAAAAAATCAGGCGAGTATGTTTGTCTGGGCTAAGATACCTGATTGTTGTAAAGAGTTAGGCTCATTGGAGTTCTCAAAGAGACTTCTTAAAGAGGCAGGCGTTGCTGTTGCTCCAGGGATTGGTTTTGGAGTTTATGGTGATGAGTATGTGCGTATCGCACTTATCGAAAATGACAATCGTATCCGTCAGGCAGCACGCAATATAAAAGAGTTTTTGAAAAAATATCAAGACGAAAAAAAATAGTATGATAAAAGTTGGAATCATCGGTGTTGGAACTGTAGGTGCGAGTGTTGTCAATATCTTAAGAGATAATGCAGATGTTATCTCTGCACGTGCAGGTGTCGATATAGTCGCAAAAAGCGGCGTAGTCAAAAACATGAGTAAAGATAGAAGCTCTTTGGGCATCAAGATTTCAGATAATGTTGATGATGTTTTAGAAGATAAAGAGATAGATATCGTCGTGGAGCTTATGGGCGGTGTGGAAGAGCCTTTTGAGATAGTAAAACGTGCGCTTAAAAACGGCAAAGCGGTTGTCACTGCAAACAAGGCACTTTTGGCATATCACCGTTATGAACTTCAAGAGATTGCGCAAGATATAGCTTTTGAGTATGAAGCGAGTGTTGCAGGCGGTATTCCTATCATCAATGCGTTGCGTGATGGTTTGTCCGCAAACCACATAGAGTCCATCATGGGCATCATGAACGGAACGTGTAACTACATGATGACGAAGATGACCAACGAGGGTGTGGCGTATGATGCTATTTTAAAAGAGGCGCAAGAGCTTGGCTATGCAGAGGCGGACCCTACTTTTGATGTGGGCGGCTTTGATGCGGCACATAAGCTTCTTATATTGGCAAGTATCGCTTATGGAATTGATGCAAAACCTGAAGATATCCTCATCGAGGGGATACAAAATATTTCTCAAGACGACATCGCATTTGCCAAAGAGTTCGGTTATGTCATAAAGCTTCTTGGAATCGCAAAAAAAGACAAAAATGAAGTTGAACTTAGAGTTCATGCATGTCTCATCAAAAAAGAGGCGATGATAGCAAAGATAGATGGCGTCATGAACGGCATAAGCGTTGTGGGCGATAAAGTAGGCGAAACACTCTACTACGGAGCGGGAGCTGGCGGCAATGCAACGGCAAGTGCGGTTGTGGCAAACATCATAGATATCGCAAGAAGTGGAAAAAGCAAACCTATGCTTGGTTTTGACAGACCGATGGAGGGCAAACTTACGCTCAAAGAGGCTGGCAACATAGAGTCCAAATACTATCTGCGCATCAATGTTTCCGACAAGATAGGCGTTTTGGCACGTATCACAAAGATATTTGAAGAAAACAGCATCTCAATCGAGGCAATTTTGCAAAGACAAGCTTCAAGTGACAGCGCAAACTTGCTTATCTCGACACATACGGCATATGAGCATGACATCCAAAATCTCATCAACTCTCTTGAGAAACTTGAGTTTGTCAACCAAAGACCTGTTATGATTAGGATAGTGTAAAAAAGGTGAAAATCCTCATAACGGGTGCAAGCAGCGGTATCGGTGAGGCATTGGCTAGGCTTTATGCTACCAAAGATAACGAGCTTTTTCTTCTTGCCAGAAGAGAAGAGCGGCTTCAAGAACTCCAAAATGAACTTGCACCACTTACAAAAAAAACAGAGATTATCGTTTGCGATGTAGCTGATTTTGACAAGCTACAACGTAAGATGAGAGAGCTTTTGGATGTGGATGTGGTTATCCTCAATGCAGGTATTTCACTCGGTCATTCGCTTGAAATTACCCCTTTTACAGAGTTTAAAAAACTCTACGACGTTAACGTCCTCTCAAACCACGCCATTTTAGAGGTGCTTCTTCCAAAATTTTTAGAGAAAAAGAGCGGTAAAATCGTCTTTATCTCCTCTTTGGCATCGCTACTCTCTATGCCTAGTTCAAAAGTGTATAGCTCATCAAAAAGAGCGTTAAACGCCTATGCAGAGGGACTAAGATACAAATACAAAAATGATGGGATAAAAGTTGTCAACATTTTACCAGGGTTTATCAAGAGTGAAATGACCGATAAAAACAGCTTTAAAATGCCTTTTTTGCTCTCTACTGAGGCGGGTGCAAAAAGGATTTATGATGCGATAGAGTGGGAGAAGAGATTTTATCCATTTCCCCTTAGATTTTACTGCATCATCAAGCTACTCAACTTGCTTCCGCAATTTTTAAGAGATAAAATTATAAACTCGCTAATCAAAAGGACTTAATCTTATGGAAAATACAAAAACAATAGATAGCGTTTGTACCTACTGCGGTGTTGGGTGCGATATAGCAGCCGATGTAAAAGATAATAAAATTGTTAGGATTTTTGCACACAAAGATGGTGTTGTCTCACAAGGCAAGCTTTGTGTTAAGGGAAAGTACGGCTTTGATTTTGTTGACTCAAAAGAGCGTTTAAGAGTTCCACGAATCAAGAAGAGCTTTTTAGAGAAAAATCCTTCCATTAAAGAGGCTATAGCTTCCTCTTTGGTAGAGTTTGATGATGTCTGGTATGAGAGCGACCTTGAGGGCGCAACGACTGCTGCGGCTATGAAGCTAAAAGAGATTCAGGCAAAGTACGGACGCAAAAGTGTTGCTTCTATCGGCGGGGCTAGGACTTCATGTGAGAGTGTCTATTTTTTCCAAAAATTTACTCGTCATACGCTTAACTCGCCGCATGTCGATAACTGTGCGAGAGTATGTCACTCACCGTCCTTAAAAGGGATGCGTACAACCATCGGCGAGGGGGCTGCAACCAACCCTTACAACGATATCTACAACTGCGAGTTTATGATAGTTTTTGGCTCTAACACGACAGAAGCACACCCCATTATCGCTAACCGTATCGTGGAAGTAGCGCAAAAGCACGACAATATGGCGGTTTTTGATGTCCGAGAGATAAAGCTTCATAAATTTGCAAAGTACAAAGCCATCATCCCTTACGAGGCAAATCTGCTTGTTCTCAACATGCTTGCCTATGTCATCATGAGTGAAGAGCTTTATGATGAGAATTTTGTCGCTGAACGCACAAAAGGTTTTGCGGAGTTTAGAGAAAAAATCATGAACGACCCTTTTGCAAACCCGAAATATTTTGAGCAGATTGAGGGGTATGAGTACCTAAGCAAGATGATTCCAAAAATCGCAAGAGAGTATGCGCTTAAAAAATCGATGATTTTTTGGGGGCTTGGCATCACGGAGCATATTGATGGCTCTTATGCGGTTATGGCGATAACACATCTCGCTCTTATGACTGGCAACATCGGTAAAGCGGGAGCGGGGCTTATGCCGCTTCGTGGGCAAAACAATGTTCAAGGAGCTTGTGATATGGGGATGCTTCCATACTATGACCCAGACTATCAAGTGCCAAAAGAGGTGGGTCTTATGACGCCAGAACTTGTTGATGAGATGCTTGAGGGACGGTTAAAGGCGGTAATCAATGTCGGAGAAGATTTGACACACATCCATCCAAACCTAAACAAAATAGACAGAGCCTTGCAAAACCTTGAGCTTATAATGGTGCAGGAGCTTTTTGTAACAGACATCACTGCAAAAGCTGACATCATCGTGGGCGTAAAATCTGCGTATGAGAAGACGGGCGTTTACATCAATGCGATGAGAAGACTACACCTCTCGCAACCTCTTGTAGAGTCTGATTTGCCAGATGACTGGGAAGTTTTGCAGATGTTGGACAACAAAATGGGCGGAGAAAATTCTTATAAAAACTCCAATGAGATTTGGGATGAGGTGCGTGAAGTAGCGTATCGCCGTTTTAGCGGAGCATCTTATGTCAGACTGGAACGTCATAGAAAAAGAGGGCTTCAGTGGCCTGTTCATACAGAAGATACGCCGATACTCCATCAGCTTGACTTTAGAACGGATGATGGGTTGGGCGAGTTTCACTACCATCAGTACAAACTCCGTGGAATGGTGCAAGAGATAGTTGAGAAAAAATTAACAGGTTACTATCTCACAACTGGCAGAACCATAGCGATGTACAACAATGCCGCACAGACAAGGCAGACACTAAGTCTCGTTGACAGATACGATGAGGATATTTTGCTGGTTTGTGATGAAGATATGGCGGATTTCACAAGCGAGAGGGTAATCCTTAAAACCGCACATGGAGAGACAAAACCGCTCAAAATCCGCTTTACCGACAAAGTCGCACCAAAGACTCTTTTTGTAACATTTCACTATGCCGACTCCAAAATCAACGCACTCTTTGGAGACGAGAGAGACGAGCTTATCATGACTGCCGCTTTCAAATCTGTAAAAGTAGAGGTTATAAATACCTAAATGAGCAGAGCCAAAGGAGACTATGCAGAAGAGCGGGCATACGCATACCTTTTAGAAAAAGGGTTTATGGTAGTTGAACGCAACTTCTCCTCCCGCTTTGGCGAGATAGATATCATCGCAACAAAAGAGAGAGTTTTGCACTTTGTCGAGGTGAAAAGTGCCATAGACTACGAACTTGCCATCCAAAACATTACCAAATCCAAACTTTCAAAACTGCTTAAAACAGGTGATGTTTACCTCAAAAAAAATGCCCTGCACAACACAGACTATATGTATGACGCTATCATCGTAACGCCACTGGAGATTTGGCATTTGGAGAATATTACGATTTAGGGAGCTTTGTATCAAAACTATAAACATATTTTTAAGAAAAATCTAACTCTTTTGTCACTATAGCTTTTATGATGGGCATGTTGATTCTTAAAACATCTTCGATAATCGAATCATCGACGCTATCATAGTCATGTGCGATAAAATTTCTAACAGCGCTGATGCCTTTTAAATCATTGCTTGAAAATTTCTCAAGTACATCAAATGCGTTGTCTTCTTTAAGTTTGTTGAATTGTTCGGCAATTTTGATATTTTTGAGTCTTTGTTGAGGGCTAGACATAAATCAGCTCTTTTTTAATCTGCTCAATCAGCTCTTTATTACTTGAGTTTAGCGATACCAAATCAACTTTTCTTTGAAATACTTTTTCTAACTCTTTTTTTATATCTTCAATTCTTAAAAGCTTAGAAAAACCATCTTGATATTTTTGACTGAATTTTTTATGTTCCAAGCTATATGCCAAATCAATGTCACTAAATTTATCGTCAGTTCCCCTAGCACATGAACCAAAAACACCGACAATACTAAAACCCTCATTCGCATAGAGACTCTTATATTTTGAAAGAGTTTCTGTAATAGTTTGAAGATACATAAAAAACCTTACATCCATTTTTTAAAGATTATACTATAAAACAGCTCGCCTTTGTGACTGCTTTCACTTTTTCAGCTCAACTTCATCAAGCAATGCTAAAAACCCATCAGGCTCTCTGCTCCCTCTGTCTTCATAGATGATAGTTCCGTCACTCTTTAAAAAGTAGTGTCTTGGTACGCCTTGAGTAGTGAATCTCTCTGGGATTTTGTGTCTGTCTCTTGAGAGGTAGAGCAGTACGTACTCTTTTTCAAGTCTGGCGATAACATGTTTTTTAGAGAGCGTCATCTCTTTAAACCTGTCGCACCATCTGCAAACATCAGCCCCGACAAAGAGGTAAATCTCTTTTTTCTCTTTTTGTGCCTGTTTTATGGCTGCGTCATAGTCGTGAAGCCAAGGCAGGTCTGCGCTAAAGAGTGAGCTAAAGAGTGCAAAAGCTAAAAATATCCCCCTCAAAACTCCCCTCCCTCTTCTTTTTGTTATAATAACATAAAACAAGATTATGTTGGAGATTTTTCATGAGAGCTGGTGTCTATTTTGGTTCGGTTGAGGCAACAAAAGAGCGAATGAGCGAGAGAAGAAGTCCTTATGGCGGCGAGGTGGTATCTTTTGCTCCTTCGTGTGATGCGGATGACGCAAAAAAGGCACTTCTTGTTGCAAAAGAGGCGGCAAAAGAGGCGGCAAAAACTACACTTGCACAACGATGTAGCTGGCTTTTGGATGTTGCGCAAAAGTTAAGAGAGCATAAAGAGGAGATGGCAAAAACCATTACTGATGAAGTTGGCAAACCCATAGCCTTTTCAAGAGTTGAAGTGGAACGCTGCATCGAGACGGTCACACTTGCGGCAGAGACGATGCGCACCATGCATGGAGAGACCATCAACAGTGACGCTTTTGCTTCTGGGAAAAAGACAATGGCATTTTTCAAGAGAGTTCCTTGCGGTGTTGTTGTGGCTATTACCCCTTTTAACTTTCCGCTCAACCTTGTTGCACACAAAATCGCCCCCGCACTTGCGGCAGGCAATGCGGTTGTGCTAAAACCGACACCAGAAGCTCCGCTAACTGCCTATAAATTTGCAAAACTTTTTATCCAGAGCAAGTATGCTATCAAAGATGCGCTAAGTGTGGTTTATGGGGATGCGGAGGTTGGAGACGCACTTGTCTCAAGCGATATACCCAGAGTGATAAGCTTTACGGGAAGTGTCGGGGTTGGAGAGATTATCACAAAGCGTGCAGGGATAAAAAAGGTCTCTTTAGAGCTTGGCGGCAATGCGGCGACTTTTGTCGATGTGAGTGCCGATTTGGATTTGGCGGCCACAAGATGTGCGCTTGGGGCGTTTGTAAACTCTGGGCAGGTCTGTATCTCTCTTCAGCGCATCTATGTTCATGCAAAAGTGTATGACGAGTTTGCCGCAAAAATGGCACATGAGAGTGCAAAACTCATTGTTGGTTCTCCGTATGATGATGCTACTTTTATGGGACCGCTCATAAATGATGAGGCGTGCCAAAGGGCGATGGCATGGGTGCAAAGTGCCAAAGATGAGGGAGCGGTTGCACTGCTTGAACCTCGTATCGATGGAAGAGTTTTTTCTCCGTGTGTTATGGCAAATGTGCGTCCTGATATGGCGATTGTCTGTCAGGAAGTCTTTGCACCCATCGTCTCTTTGATAAAAGTTGAGAGTTTTGATGAGGCAAGTGAGATGATGAACGACTCGCCTTATGGGTTACAATTTTCTCTTTTTACCAATGATTTGGCACTCGCAATGCGTGCTATTGATGTACTTGATGCTGGCGGTGTTGTGGTAAATGATATGCCAACACTCCGCTTTGATATCCAGCCATATGGCGGTGTGAAACTTAGCGGAGTAGGGCGTGAAGGCGCTCGTTTTGCCATTGAAGAGATGAGTGAAATCAAAAGCGTGGTTATTTGTTAGGCATCTCCTTAAAGAGTAATAGGGCGATTTTTGGGTATAATCGCCAAATTTTATTGCAAGAGATATGACTGATGGATATTAGAGAAGAGTTTTTACGATTTTTTGAGTCAAAAAACCACGCAAGAGTTGCAAGTGCGCCACTTGTGCCAGATGATGCAACACTGCTTTTTAACAATGCTGGCATGGTGCCTTTTAAGTCGATTTTTACGGGTGAAGTGCCTGTTCCGCAAAACCCAAGAGCTACTTCGTGCCAGACCTGCATAAGAGCTGGCGGCAAGCATAACGACCTTGAAAATGTAGGCTACACTGCAAGACACCACACTTTTTTCGAGATGTTGGGCAACTTTAGCTTCGGCAACTACTTCAAAGAAGATGCAATCGACTATGCATGGGAGTTCATAACAGAGGTTATGAAATTTCCAAAAGAGAAGCTTTGGGTAACTGTTCATGAGAGCGACGATGAGGCTGAACTTCTTTGGCAAAAACATGTAAGCCTTGAGCGTATTATGCGTTTGGGTGATAAAGATAACTTCTGGCAGATGGGCGATACTGGACCATGCGGACCGTGTAGCGAAATCTTTTTTGACCAAGGTGCAGAGAATTTCAGTGGTTCAGAAGACTATATGGGCGGAGACGGCGACAGATTTTTAGAGATCTGGAATCTTGTATTTATGCAGTATGAGAGAAGTGCGGATGGCAAACTTACACCTCTTCCAAAACCATCCATCGACACGGGTATGGGGCTAGAGCGTGTTGTTGCTATCAGCGAGGGCGTTACAAGCAACTACTCATCTTCTCTTTTTATGCCAATCATCAAAAAAGTGGAAGCACTTATAGGCAAAGAGTATGTTTACGCTAGCGGCGCATCTTACCGTGTTATAGCTGACCACATCAGAACAGTGCTTTTCTTGCTGGCACAAGGCGTAAACTTCTCAAACGAGGGGCGTGGTTATGTGCTTCGCCGTATCCTTCGTCGTGCAGTTAGACACGGATATCTTTTAGGATTTAGCGAACCGTTTATGCACAAACTTGTTGACACTGTTGTAGCGATTATGGGCAAAGAGTATGACTATTTGGCGGCAAAATCAAATGCCGTAAAAGAGCAGATAGAGCTTGAAGAGGCGAGATTTTTCAAAACTATCGCATCGGGAATTGAGCTTTTCAATGCTGAACTTGAAAATACAAAAGAAGTTTTCAGCGGCGAGGTTGCTTTTAAACTTTATGACACTTTTGGTTTCCCGCTTGACTTAACAGAAGATATGCTAAGAGAAAAAGAGCTAAAACTGGATTTGGCTACATTTGAAGCGTTGATGCAAGAGCAGAGAAGCCGTGCAAAAGCTGCTTGGAAGGGCAGTGGAGATGATGTTGTCGCTGGAGACTTTAAAGAGCTTATAGAGAAGTTTGGCGAAAACAGTTTTGTGGGCTACGAGAGTACGAAATCTAAGAGCAAAATTTTGGCACTTTTGGATGAGAGCTACCGTCATACAGATAAACTCTCATCAGGCGCAAACGGTTGGGTATTTTTGGATGTTACTCCATTTTATGCTCAAAGCGGCGGACAGTGCGGAGATAGTGGAGAGCTTGTAGGTTTTGCAAAAGTTCTTGACACTAAAAAATTCTTTGGACTAAACTTGTCGCAAATCTCGGTAGAAAAAGAGCTAAAAGTCGGCGATGAAGTTGAAGCAGTTGTGGATATCTCAAGAGGCGAGATAACCAAACACCACTCCGCAACTCACTTGCTTCATGCGGTTCTTTTTGATGTTTTGGGAGACCATATCTCTCAAGCAGGCTCTTTGGTGGAAGCGGACAGGCTAAGATTTGACTTCTCTCATCCAAAAGCACTCTCTCATGCAGAGTTAGTGGAGATAGAGACTAGAGTAAACTATGAGATTATGCGTGGCATAAGTGGCAAAACAGAGGTCATGAGCATCGATGAGGCTAAAAAGTCTGGTGCGAAAGCTCAGTTTGGCGAGAAGTATGGCGATGAAGTTCGAGTGGTCAGTTTCGGCGATGTGAGTGTTGAGTTTTGTGGCGGCGTGCATGTGCAAAATTCGGCAGTTATCGGCTCTTTTATCATCACAAAAGAGAGCGGTGTAAGTGCGGGCGTGAGACGCATAGAAGCGGTTTGCGGGCATGCGGCTTATGAGCATTTTGCAGAGCAAAGAGTGCTAATCAAAGAGATAGAAGCAGAGGTGAAAAACCTTGATGTTATGGCAGGAATAAGCAGACTCAAGTCAAACATAACAGAGCTAAAAAAAGAGCTTCAAGATGCTCAAAGCAGTATAAAAACAGAGATAAAAGCTGAACTTATCAACGGTGTAAGCGTTGTTGTAGATGAGCTTGCAAACGGCGATATCAAAGAGAAGATTGATGAGCTTAAAAACCAAAATGAGAAACTTTGCGCAATCCTCTTTCAGGTAAAAGACGACAAAGTGATGATGGCGGCGGGAGTTAAAGGATGTGACGCAAAAGCGGGCGACTGGATAAAACATATAGCTCCTTTTCTTGGCGGCGGTGGCGGCGGAAGAGCAGACTTTGCGCAAGCAGGCGGCAAAGATATCTCAAAACTTCAAGAGGCTAAAGCTGAGGCGTTGCGATTTATCACAGAGATACTCGCATAATGCAGGATATCTTTTTAGAGTACAAAACGCTTTTTGTCTTTTTGCATGTCATTAGCGGTGTTGTTTGGGTGGGTGGCATGGTGGCGATGCGTTACGCCGCACACCACTCTTTTTTAAAGATAGAATCCCCTCTAAAAAGATTGGAACACATAGCCTATGCACTTAAGAGACTTTTTACCATTGTCGTTCCTTTTGTAGTGATTTTGCTTGTTACTGCTATTTTTATGGTTAAGGGCTATGGTCTCTCACAAAGCGATTTTGCACCTCTTAGCTATGCAAAAGAGGCTATCTGGAGTGTGATGTTTGTCAACCTTATGGTGATGATACTGCGACGAAACAGAGGCGAGCGCATGCTTCATGAGGGCAATATGGTGGGAGCAAAAAACCAGATAGAGCTTATCGGAAAAGTGATGGTACCGCTGAATATCGCTCTTGGGGTTATCGCTATCTTCTTAGGAACTTACCTCTCAGGCACGCTCTAAATGTTGCGCCTTGCCTCCTCATCTCCAACTCGTGCCGAGCTTCTTAGAAGTGCGGATATAGCCTTTGTACAACAGAGTGTTGATTTTGACGAGGAGCGCATCATCGCCTCTTGTCCAAAAAACTTTGTCTATCAGGCAACGCTTGGAAAGTATGAAGCCAACCTAAAAGTGTTTGGATATGACGATTTACCTCTTTTGGTCGCCGATACGGTTGTCGCTTCTGGGGGACAAATTTTGCGCAAAGCCAAATGTGCAGGTGACGCAAGAAATATCCTTATGACGCAAAGTGCGAACATCACAAGCATCATTACCTGCATGATTTACCAATCCAAAACCATGAAAATAGTCGATATCTCAACGACAGAGTATCTTTTTGATACATTTGACCTTGATGATATAGAGGCGTATATCGCAAGTGGCGAGTGGCGTGGAAAGGCTGGAGCGTGTATGGTAGAGGGGTTTTGCAAAAAGTATATAAAGAGTGTCAAAGGGCATGAAAGTACCGCTATGGGGCTAAACACCGAGATTTTAAAGAGATTTTTATAATGCACTACACAAAAGAGCTTGAAGCGCTCAAAAAGTCAAAACGCTATAGAACAAGAGAGGTTGTCCAAACAGATATTTTGGATTTTGCCTCCAATGACTATCTTGGACTTGCACATATAAAAGAGCTACATGATGCGACATGCAAAACACTCTCCCAGATGCCGCTTCACAGCGCAAAAGCCTCTCTTTTGGTCAATGGATACCACCAGATTCACAAAGATTTTGAAGAGGCACTTTGCGAGGCAAACGGCTTTGAAGATGGTGTGATTGTAGGAAGCGGGTTTAATGCCAACATTGCGCTTATCGAAGCACTCATTAGGCGTGGCGATGTGCTTTTTATGGATGAAAAGTACCATGCATCTGGGGTTTTGGCGACACGGCTAAATGGCATGAATGTCAAATTTTTTGCACACAATGACATGCAAGAACTTGAAGAGCTTTTAAAGACAACAGAGGCAAAAAGAAAGATAGTTGCGGTTGAGGGGATTTACTCAATGGATGGCGACCTTGTCTCAAAAGAGGTGTTTGAAATCTGCGATGCGTATGACGCTATTTTGATAGTCGATGAAGCCCATAGCAGCGGTGTTGTCGGGGAACATCTTATGGGAGTTTTTGACCACTATGGCATATCGATAAAACCAAACCACATCAAGATGGGTACACTTGGCAAAGCGTATGGAAGTTTTGGTGCTTTTATCTTGGCATCTTCACACATCATGGAGTATCTCATAAACCGTGCAAAGCCCATCATTTACGCTACTGCACTCTCTTTATATGACACACTTTTGGCGCATAATGCACTCCGCTATATGCAACAAAATCGCCTTATGCTTAAAGAGGAGATAAAAAAACGTCAAGATATCGTTTATGAAGAGCTGGGTATCCGAGTTGAGGGACTTATCGTGCCTATTGTCATAAATGATAACGAAAAAGTGATAGAGATTCGTGATGCGCTCAAAAGCATGGGTTATGCGGTGGGTGGCATACGTCAACCAACTGTTGAGAGGGCAATCATAAGACTTATAGCACGTTTGGGCGTGAGTTGTGATGATTTGAGAGATGTATGTCGTCAGGTAAAGCTTCAAGCATGAAAATAACTACTCTGCGCATCACGATGGATGCAAAAACCCTTGTTGATATAAGTTTTGACATTCCCTCTTCACTCGCACTTGTAGGGCAAAGCGGAAGCGGAAAAAGCCTTACCATCAAAGCTTTGCTTGGCATGTTGCCACAAACGATGGATGTAACGCTTGAGTATGAGAGCGATTTTACTCTTGAAGCAGGCAAAACTCTGGCATTTGTACCGCAAAATCCTTTTACCGCACTCTCCCCTTTGACAAAGATAAAAAAACAGTTTTTTATCCCGCTTCCAAAGGTTATAAAACTTTTTGAACAGGTTGGGCTTGAGAGCGAACTTTTAGAGAGATTTCCTCCAGAACTCTCAGGCGGACAGCTTCAAAGAGTGGTTATCGCTATGGCACTCAGCCATGAACCAAAACTTCTCTTACTTGATGAGCCGACAACTGCACTCGACCCGCAAACACGGATTTTGATTTTAAATCTTTTAAAAGAGTTGCAGGCAAAGCTTGGATTTAAGATGCTTTTTGTGACGCATGACATGAATTCTGCTAAAATGTTATGCGAAAATATCTGCGTTATAAGAGATGGAAATGTTGTTGAGAGCGGATGGATGCACGATGTCTTACAAGCTCCCGTTGCAGTCTATACCAAAACACTCATTGAAGCAAACTTTGCAAACAGGAACTTTAGAATATGAAATTTTTAAGAAATCTTTTTTTTACACTTCTTCTTATAGGAGTATTGACCCCTTTTGCGCTACTTGGTTATTTTCTCAAAGAGTATAGCTATGATGTCTCCTCACTTGTTGAGTATAAACCTCCGCTGACAACAAAAATATATGATAAAAATGGCGAAAAAATTGCCAATATTTTTGAAGAGGAGCATCGATACTACGCAAAATTTGATGAGATACCACCTCAAGTGATAGAAGCACTTTTGGCGATTGAAGATACTACTTTTTTTGAACACCCTGGCATAAATGTAGATGCGATTTTTAGAGCAGTTATCAAAGATGTGCAGGCAGGAAAGATGGTGGAGGGGGCAAGTACCATCACGCAACAGCTCGTAAAAAACAGACTTTTAACAAGAGAAAAAAAGCTCTCAAGAAAGGTGCAAGAGGTTATCTATGCACTTAAAGTGGAGTTGTCACTTAGTAAAGAGGAGATTTTAGAGCGATATCTAAACGAAATCTATTTTGGGCATGGGTATTATGGCATCAAAACAGCGGCAGATGGCTACTTCCATAAAAATCTGAGTGAACTAAGCCTTAAAGAAATAGCGATGTTGGTGGGACTTCCAAAAGCACCAAGCACTTATGCGCCGACAAAAAATTATGAGATATCCATGGGCAGAGCAAACCGTGTTGTCTCAAGAATGCACTCTCTTGGATGGATAGATGATGCAACACACACAGCTTCACTGCTTGAAAAACCAAAAGTTTTTGATGACACGCTTACACAAAACAACGCTCCTTTTGTTGTTGATGAAGTAGCAAGAAGGGCAGCGGAACTTGGTATCACTGACTTTAAAACTGGTGGTTATGAGGTACATACGACCATAGATTTAAAGTTGCAAGAAGCAGCAAGAGAGTCGCTTAAGAAGGCTTACAACCTCTCTGTTGCAAGGATTAAAGCAAATACCTCTTCCAGCGAGAAAATAGGGGCAAAAACAGATCTTTTAAACGGCGCACTTATTTCACTTAACCCAAAAAACGGAGAGATTTTGGCACTTGTCGGAAGTGTGGACTACACAAAAAATTCCTACAACAGAGCAACACAGGGTCGTCGCCAACCTGGCTCTGCTTTTAAACCTTTTATCTATCAAGTTGCGCTTGATTTGGGTTACTCTGGTGTAACAGAACTTATAGACATCGCAAGAACCTACACTTACTACAAAAACGGTGAAGAGCAAAAATGGCAACCAAAAAACTACAAAAACAGCTATAAAGGGCTTGTTACTCTTAGAGAAGCACTTGTACACTCAAGTAATCTTGCAACCATCAACCTTGTAAACGATATAGGTTTGCCTCAACTGCTTAAAGAACTCAAAAAATTTGGCATTCAAAATCTGCCTCCTGATTTATCGGTCGCTCTGGGAAGTATTACTCTCTCCCCTCTGCAACTCGCACACTACTATACCTCTTTTGCAAACGGTGGTATTCAGGTTGAGCCAGTGCTGATAAACACTATTGAAAAAGGCATGACGACTCTTTATGAGAAGAAAGAGAAGAGTAAGGTCATTACAAGCCCAGAACAAGCTTATATCATGACAACGATTTTAAAAGATGTTGTTACAAACGGCACTGGAAAATCGGCGCAAGTTCAAGGGATAGAACTAGCAGGAAAAACAGGAACTACAAATAACAATATGGATGGATGGTTTGCTGGTTATTCGCCAACGATTGAGACGATTGTATGGTTTGGAAATGATGACAATACTCCTATGGACAAAGTAGAGACAGGAGGAAGAATCGCAGGTCCAGCATTTGCGATGTACTACACAAAAGTTTTAGAATTTTACCCTCAAATTCAGCGAAAGTTTGACGTGCCAGAGGGGATAAAAGAGATTGTCATCAACGGACAAAAAGAGTATTTCAGCGAAACTTCAAAGCCGCCACGTATCGACGCTGATGCCGACAAACAAGACACACTCCTCTTTTAAAAGAGAGTGTATTATGAGTTTAGTAGTCGTCACGCACGATGTTATGACATCTAAAACATGCATGCTCTATATAGGTATAAGCACGTTGAGCCTCTTCACGGCGAACTTGCCCTGACTGGTTGTATTTGTTCTCAACCGCATCTAGGATAATCTGAACATTGTGGCTGATGATTTGCGCACTCATAACCGCCTCTCCAGCTTTGTTTTTCTTCTTATCTGGGAGCATCGTTGAAAACTTCTCTTTGTTTCCAAGTAAATCTTGCGCATGCTTTGCAAAACGTTTAACAGATTCTTCTACACCTTTTTGGTCACTTGAGATAAAAGCTCTTTGAACCTCACTAAGTTCTGCATTTAAAAGTAGCATATTAGATTTAAGGTCGTAAGCCATAAGAGAAGAGGAAAAAAGAGACGCAAGAGTAACCGCAACTACTGTTTTATACATGAAAAATCCTTTATTTTGTAGTGTTAGATTGTAGCATAATGTTTTTTTATTGCTTATGAGATTGTAAGAAAGTTTTTTGTTTTTTAAAATCAACGCCAAAGAAATTTACTTCCTTTGGCATTAAAATCTTAATGAAATGCTCTATTTAATGCACAAAATAGGGCTTTAACAGAAGCGGTTGCTATGTCGTTGTCTGCTCCTACACCAAAGCACGAGAGTGTTGTTTTTGTCTCTATCTCTATGTAGGCTATGGCTTTGGCAGAGCTTTTGTTGCCAAAAGAGTGTTCAAAGTAGGAGTTAATTGTAAAGTTGTTTGCATAGTTTTTCATAAGAGCATCTTTACATGCGTCAACTGGTCCATTACCTTCACCGTTTGATACAATTTCTACTCCATTATAGACATAAGTTAGAGTACATTTTGAAGTTCCCTTGAGAGAAGAGAGAGTAAAATCAACCAATGAGATATGCTCTGGTATGTTGAAATAGCTCTCTTTAAAAATCTCTAAAATCTCATCAGAACTAAGCTCCTGACCTTTTTTGTCGCTCACATCTTGGATTAGTTTGCCTACCTCTGGGTGCATCGCTTTTGGAAGCTGATAACCAAAGTTTTTCTCTAAAACATACGCAACTCCACCTTTTCCAGATTGAGAGTTGATACGGATGATGCTCTCATAACTTCTTCCGACATCCTCTGGGTCAATAGGGAGATATGGCACTTCCCAAAATGGCTCTTTTTGCGCTTTTCTGTATGCCAAACCTTTGTTGATAGCATCTTGATGCGAACCAGAAAAAGCGGTATAGACAAGCTCTCCCACGTATGGATGGCGTACATGTGTCTCTATTTCGGTGCATTTTTCAACTACTTTTAAAACTTCATTTACATCGCTAAAATCAAGATTTGACTCAATGCCCTGTGTCGTCATGTTAAGCGCAAGCGTTATGATATCGACATTTCCTGTTCTCTCGCCATTGCATAAAAGAGTTCCTTCAACTCTGTCTGCTCCAGCTAAAAGTGCAAGTTCTGTTGCCGCCACGCTTGTGCCTCTGTCGTTGTGCGTATGGGTTGAGATGATGACATTTTCACGGTTGTCTAAATGCTCACTCATCCACTCAATCTGGTCCGCATATATATTTGGCGTTGCCATCTCTACGGTTGCAGGTAAGTTGATGATAACTTTTCTCTTCTCACTTATACCCCATCTTGCCGTAACCGCATTGCAGATTTCTGCCGCAAATTCAAGTTCAGTTCCCGTAAAACTCTCAGGAGAATACTCCAAAAAAATCTCTCCATCATGCTTTGCTTCATACTTTTTAACTAAGTCAACACCCTCTAATGCAAGAGCGATAATCTCCTCTTTGTGTTTTTTAAAGACGATTTTTCTCTGTGCAACAGATGTTGAGTTGTAAAGGTGTACAGTTGCCTTTTTGACACCCTTCAATGCTTCAAAAGTTCTCTCTATAAGGTGTTCTCTCGCTTGAACCAAGACCTGTACCGTTACATCATCTGGGATAAGTTTGTCATTGACTAAGCGGCGTAAAAATTCAAACTCAACTTTAGAAGCAGATGGAAATCCAACCTCAATCTCTTTAAATCCGATTTTGAGTAAGAGTGCAAAGAGTTCAAGTTTTTTGTTCATGTCCATAGGGTTGATAAGTGCTTGGTTACCATCACGTAAATCAACACTACACCATTTAGGAGCTTTTGTTATGCTGTTACTTGGCCATTTTCTATGTGGCAAATCTATTTTTGGATAAGGGCGATACTTCCCTTGTGGAATATTTTTCATCATAAACCTTTTTAAACTTAAATTTGAATAACGCACTCTTACATACTGTTATTTTGCGCAATTATAGCGAATTTGTGATTAGTGATTGTTTTTTGAAAAGAGGATTGAGAAAAAAATGATAGGGGAAATCCCGCAAAATGCGGGATATTTTTAGCAGCTATAAGTTGTTTTAAACTCGTAAGCTGTTGGGCGGCTCTCATCTGGCCAGATTTGTCTCTCGAACATATAGTGTTGATAATCTTCGATAAACGTATCTGTAAAGACAGGCTTTAAGAAGTCATTATCAGCGATAAGTGCTTCAGTAGCCTCTCTTAGAGTATGTGGCATTTGTTGGATACCTTTTTCTCTAATCTCATCAAGAGTAAGTTCAAATAAATCCTCATCCATTGGTCCAGCTGGAACAGTTTTGTTTTTGATACCGTCAAGTCCAGCCATCATCATTACAGAGAATGCTAAGTATGGGCAAGATGTAGAGTCTGGGAATCTCATCTCAATACGAGTTGCTTTTTCACCTGCACCATATGGGATACGGCAAGATGCAGAGCGGTTTTGCATAGAGTATGTAAGGATTGAAGGAGCTTCAAATCCTGGGATAAGTCTCTTGTATGAGTTAGTTGTCGGGTTAGTAAGTGCTGCAACTGCTTTTGCGTGAGCAAAAATCCCGCCTGCATAGTGAAGAGCCATCTCTGAAAGGTTAGCATAATTGCCCTCTTTGTAGAAAAGGTTTTTGCCCTCTTTCCAAAGTGATTGGTGTACGTGCATACCATTTCCATTGTCTCCAAAAAGAGGTTTTGGCATAAATGTAGCAGTTTTACCGTTTAGGTGTGCTACCATTTTGATAACATATTTTAGTTTTTGAACATTGTCTGCCGCACCGATAATGTCAGAGAAAACGATACCAATTTCGCCTTGACCTTGTGCAACTTCGTGGTGACCAAGAATAACTTCAAGACCAACTTGCTCTAGCACGTCCATCATCTCAGCTCTTAAGTCAACCATTGTATCAATCGGAGCTACTGGGAAGTAACCGCCCTTTACACCGCCTCTGTGACCTGTGTTGTAACCATCTGCATAGTGAGTATTTGAATTCCAATCACCCTCTTCAGTGTCGATTCTGTATCCTGATTCGTTCATGTTGTCTATGATTCTTACATCATCAAAAACAAAGAACTCATTTTCAGGACCAAAATATGCTGCATCTGCAATTCCTAGAGATTCTGCATGTTTCAAAGTTGCCTTTGCGATAGAACGAGGGCATTTTTCATACATTTGACCCTTGTAAATATCATAAACATCACAGAAAAGTATGATGGTAGGGTCTGCCGTGAAAGGATCTAAAAATGCAGTCGGAACATCTGCTTTTAAGAGCATGTCAGATTTATTGATTGGTTGCCATTTTTCGATAGACGAACCATCAAATGGGAAACCATTTGTCAAGTTCCCTTCATTTACCGCACTCATCTTGTAAGTAACATGGTGCCATGTCCCTTTTAAGTCAGTAAATCTCAAATCTACATATTTAACATCATTTTCTTTACAAAAAGAAAAAAATTCTTCTATATTGTTTACAAATTTTCCCATTATGCTTCTCCAAAATTTAATAGCGTGTAGTATATCTAAAATCAAATAGAAAAATAAAAATTTCTTGATTAAATTTTAAGCAATCTCAAAAAACTTGTTTTTGTAGCTTTAGGGGATTGCAAAGGACTTTAGTCCTTGCCACTAAAACGGACGAGTTCGTTTTAGTGCGTAATATCAGTTAAAAAGCTTAATCTCCCCGCCTTGTTCTGCGTACATCATAAGATTGGCAATGTTCACGCTTCTGTCACATGAGCGTTCAAGTTTTCTAAGAGTTCCAAGCACTTTGACATAATCGACTGATAGCTCTTTCTCTTCTATAACCTTACTAAGAAGCTCTTTTTCCAAAACAGCAAAAAGGTCATCGTTGATGCTCTCTTCCACAAGGACTTTTCTGTAACTGTCTTCATAGCTGCATGCGTGCAAGTCACCAAAGCACTCAAGAATGTATTTGAGTGCATTTAAACTGCTTTTGTGAAGTAGAACTATGCTTGACTTGAACTCTTCAAGGTCGCACTGGCTCTGCATATGCTCGTTCATTCTGCGTGCATACTTTTTGATATTGTCGCCAATGCCGACAAGCTCATTTGTCATTTTTAAAAATGCAACAAGAAAACGAAGCTCATTTGCCTCTGGTCCAAAGAGAGCAAATGCTCTGATAATCTCGTTATCTACTTCATCCGCTTTCATACCTATTTTGCTCAAAATCATCTCTGCTTCTTTGAATTTTGCAAAATCTAAAGTTTTAAATGCCTCAAGTGCAAGCTCATTTGCCGTTACGATGTCCGCTAAGATAAGTGAGAGTTTTTCTTTGATATTGCTCACTTTTTCATGATATTTTGATCCCATTTGTTTTCCTTTAATTTATTAGATTTCTGTAAAACCCAGATCCTGAATCAAGTTCAGGATGACGAAAACTGATAAATCTCGTCATTCCAAACTTGATTTGGAATCTAATTTTTAGGTTATGCAAGAAGTTTATTTTATCCGCAGACATTATCAACCGAATTTTCCAGTGATGTACTCTTCTGTCAGCTTTTCTCTTGGTGTGACGAAAAGTTCTTCTGTGCGTCCAAGTTCTATAAGTTCGCCTAAATACATGAAGCCTGTGTAGTCGCTTACACGTGCGGCTTGTTGCATGTTGTGTGTAACTATAATGATAGAAACTCTCTCTCTAAGTTGTACGATAAGCTCTTCGATTCCAGCTGTAGATATAGGGTCAAGAGCGGAAGTTGGCTCATCAAAAAGAAGTACCTCTGGTTCAACGGCAACTGCTCTAGCGATACAAAGTCTTTGCTGTTGCCCACCTGATAGCCCATTTGCATCATGTCCTAGTCTATCTTTTACTTCATTCCAAATAGCCGCATCATGAAGTGCTTTTTCAACTCTGTCTTTTAGTTCCGTCTTGTTTTTAAACCCTTGAAGTCTTAGTCCATACGCAACATTGTCAAAAATGCTCATTGGAAATGCGGTTGGTTTTTGAAAAATCATCCCTATTTGGATTCTTAGTTGTATCAAATCCTCTTTAACACCTAAAATATTT
Source organism: Sulfurimonas sp. (assembly GCA_030247515.1). Lineage (GTDB taxonomy): Bacteria > Campylobacterota > Campylobacteria > Campylobacterales > Sulfurimonadaceae > Sulfurimonas. Next base: position 33,023 of record JAOTSA010000002.1, read on the forward strand.
CTATCTTTAAAGATGATTTCACCCTCATATTTGTTACCAGGGTAGAGGTCATGCATGCGGTTAAAGCTTCTAAGAAGCGTTGTTTTTCCACACCCTGATGGTCCTATAAGTGCGGTAATGCTGTTTTTTGCTATTGGCATATTGAGCTTTTTTACACTCGGTGCATCTGCTCCTGCATAGGTAAATTCAAAATCTTTTACCGCAAGTGCTTTTTCTTCTGCTATTTCTACAATTGTTGCCATTATTTAACCTTTTTCTTTAATAAAATCAATCTTCCAAGTATATTGAGCGTCAAGATAAACATACTTAGGATAAATGCCGCTGCCCATCCAAGTTTTTGCCAATCTTCATATGGACTTGTCGCATAGTTGTATATCGTCACAGTAAGTGAAGCTACTGGTTGCATCATATCTGTATTTAGGAAATTGTCGTTAAATGATGTAAAGAGCAGTGGTGCTGTCTCTCCTCCTACACGAGCTACAGCAAGAAGGATTCCTGTGAGGATTCCCGCTTTTGCTCCACGGTAAACTACTTGCGTAATAACTTTGTATTTTGGCGCACCAAGGGCAAACGCAGCCTCTCTAAGTGTGGATGGAACAAGCTGAAGCATGTCATCTGTTGTTCTCAAAACGATAGGGAGCATGATGATAGTAAGTGCGATAGAGCCTGCCCATCCGCTAAAATGTCCCATAGGTGTTACAACGATTGCATAGACAAATGCCCCAATAACGATACTAGGTGCAGACATCATAATGTCGGAAATATCACGAATGATTTCGCCTACTTTTGATTTTTGACTGTATTCGCTAAGGTATGTACCTGCCAAAACCCCAAGTGGAACGCCAAATAAAGAGGCGTAAAAGACAAGTAGAAGTTGTCCGATAAGTGCATGCTTTAGTCCACCATCTCCACTTCCTGGAGGTGTTCCCTCTGTTGTGAAAATAGTAAGAGTGAGTGCGTCAATACCATTGATGATTAAAACACCCAAAATCCAAAACAAAAAACCAATCCCGATAGCTGCAGAAGCAGTTGAGAGAATCATAACGACTTTACTGAGAAAAATTCTTTTTTGTGTGTGTGTCATTGTCCTACCCTTTTTCTACGTAAAAAATAGAATTTTGCGATTGAGATGATTACAAAACTCACAACAAGAAGAATGAGTGCCAACTCAAAAAGTGACGAGTAGTAAAGGTCGCTATCTGCCTCTGCAAACTCATTTGCAAGTGCGACTGGGATAGAGGTTGCAGGCTCTGTAAGGTCTGCAGAGATTTTGTGGACATTTCCCATAACAAAAGTAACCGCCATTGTCTCGCCGATAGCACGTCCAAGAGCTAGGATGAATGAACCGATGATTCCAGATTTTGCGTAAGGGATAATGATGTCTTTGATAACGTCCCATTTTGTTCCGCCAAGTGCATAAGCGGACTCTTTGAGGATATCTGGCGTTGTGTTCATAGCATCACGAGTAACTGCCGCCATAAAAGGAAGTATCATAATAGAGAGAACTATACCAGCGGTAAGCATACTTATGCCCACGCCGCCAAATGTATCACGGATGATAGGCACAAAGTAAAAAAGTCCCCACATACCGTAGATGACGGAGGGGATGGCAGCGAGAAGCTCTATGGAGACACTAACGGGGGTTTTGAGCTTTGCATGTGCAATTTCGCTCAAAAAGATAGCAATACCGATTGCAACAGGAACAGCTAAAACCATCGCTAAAAATGTGGAGACAACAGAACCGTAGATGGCAGGAAGCGCACCAAATTTTTCTAGGTTTGGCGCCCATTTGTCCTCTAGGATAAAGTCGAATCCAAACGCCTGTAGCGACTCTAACGAGTGCTCAAATAGTACGGTAAATATCCATGCCAAAAGCAGCAAAACCCCAAAAGCTATCATCCTTGTGGCATTTGCAAAGATTGTATCGATGATATTTTTCAATAATGCTCCTATGTATAAATTTCGCAATTTTATTTTTTTATGATTACAAAAAGATTACAAGCTATAATAGCCGCAAAAGGAGTCTCATGAAAGAGCAACGAGAATCAAAAGCTGACAGAAGAAAAGCTGACAGAGACAGAAGAGAAAGCCCAAAAGAGGGCAAGGTAAGAATTTGGGTAAAAGAGGAGGAGCTTCTTTATGAAGAGGAGCTTCAAAAACTACAGATTGAACTTTTAAAATTTCAAAATCATGTCAAAGAGAAGGGTCTTAAGGTTTTAATGATTTTTGAGGGACGTGATGCCGCTGGAAAGGGCGGAACCATCAAAAGAATAACAGAGCATCTTAACCCAAGAGGAGCAAGAGTTGTAGCACTTCTCAAGCCAAGCGACCAAGAGATGACACAGTGGTATTTTCAACGCTATGTCGGACACCTGCCGAGTGCTGGAGAGATAGTTCTTTTTGACAGAAGCTGGTACAACAGAGCGATGGTAGAGCCTGTTATGGGCTTTTGTACGCAAAGACAACAGAGCAAATTTCTCAAAGATGCACCGCTTTTTGAGAGGATGCTTGTGGAGGATGATATCAAAATCTTTAAATTCTACTTCTCTGTTACCAAAGAGGAGCAAGCGAGAAGATTTGCAAAAAGGGAGCAAGACCCGCTAAAACAGTACAAATTTTCTCCAGTTGACCTCAAAGCGCAAGAACTTTGGGATGAGTATGCGTTGGCAAAATACATGATGCTTAGTGCAACACACACTGATGTTGCGCCGTGGACGGTTATCAAGAGCGATAGCAAGAGAAGAGCAAGACTTAACACCATTAAGCATATTTTAAATTTTGTAAACTATCCAGACAAGATAGACGCAAGTAAGATAGAGGTGGAAAAAGATGTTGTAATCTTTGGAAGAGACGAGGCTATCGCTATGGAGAGCTTTTTCAAGTTTACCTCAAAAGGGGAGTGATTTTTTTGTAATCGTCTTGTAATGCAGAGGAACTACAATTTCGCAAACATTCAAAAAGGAAAACAAATGTTAAAGAAATTAGCTCTAGCTACATTGGTTGCTGCTGCGTCGATTACATCATCGTTTGCGGCTGATAAGATAAGCGGGGCAGGTGCAACTTTCCCAGCACCTGTATATTATGATTGGGCATTCAATTATAAAAATGAGACAAGCAACGTTGTAAACTATCAGTCTATCGGTTCAGGCGGCGGTGTTAAACAAATCGCTAACAGAACAGTAAACTTTGGTGCTTCTGATGAGTCTATTGAGCCGCTTAAACTTGCAAAAGACAACTTGTTTCAATTTCCAGCAGTTATCGGTTCTATCGTTGTTGCGTTTAATGTAAGCGGTATCAAAGATGCTACTTTGAAACTTAAAAACGAAGTTGTTGCAGATATCTTTGCAGGAAAAATCACTATGTGGAACGACCCTGCTATCATGGCAGACAACCAAGGGTTAAATCTTCCAAACCAAAAAATCGTTGTAGTACACCGCTCTGATGGCTCTGGAACAACTTTTAACTTTACATACTATCTAACACAAGTTTCTAAAAACTGGAAAGACAAGTATGGAACTGGTAAAGCTATCGACTGGGCAACAGGTATCGGTGGAAAAGGAAATGAGGGCGTAACAAGCCTTATCAAAGAGACTCCAAACTCTATCGGTTATATCGAAAACGCATATAAAGAGAAAAACAACCTAAGTGCTGCTGTTCTTCAAACTGCAAACGGTAAATGGGTTGCTGCAACAGAAGAGAACTTCAAAGCTGCTGCAAAGTATGCAAACTGGACAAAAGAGAAGCACTTCCACTCTGTATTGGCACTTCAACAAGGTGATACATCTTACCCAGTCGTAGCGGCAACATTTATTTTGCTTCCAAGAGAAGGTGGCGAGATGAACAAAAAAGTGGTTGCTTTTTATGACTATGCGTTCAAAAAGGGCGATGAAGCTGCTAAAAAGTTAGGTTATATCCCACTTCCTGAAGAGACTAAAAAAGTGATCAGAGAGTACTGGGCAGAAAACGTAAAATAATAACAAAAACTTATATACATTCTCAAAATTTCTCTCCTAAGAAATTCTCCTATAAAGCCCCTGCATGCGACCGTATGTAGGGGCTTTTTTTATTTTAAGAACCCCTGTCTCAGCCATATTTTGTAATCCTTTCGTAATCTAATAATTTTATACTTCCCTTACAAAAAAATAAGGGATTGTAACAATGAAAAAAATCGTTCTATCAACAATAGCTGCCTTGGCAGTAAGTGCTACAAGCTTAAGTGCTGCACAGCAGTTTTATGTAGATGAAAAAGGACAGGTGTTTACTACTTCAGCATCTGATCGTATTGCTATCGAAAACAAAGAGAGTCCAGTTCTTTCTAAAGCAAAAAGTCTTGAGTTTAGTGGTACTCACTATTTTGGTTATACATCTGCTGATCCACAAACAACAAGTTCTGCTGCAGACGCAGATGCTAAAGTTACTGTTCCAGTTGGAATAGATACAGCTGCTTATGCTGCTCGTTCAAGCGGATTTGAGCTTCGCCGTAACTATGTTCAGGTAAAAGGTTTCTTTAACGATAAAGATTACTGGCGTGTAACTATGGATACAACAAAAGAGTTGGCTTCTAGCAAATCATACGCTGATGTATTTGTTAAATATGCTTACCTTTACATAGACGGAGTTCTTCCATATACGGGAGTAGAGTTTGGTATCGCACACCGCCCATGGATTGACTATGAAGAGCATAACGGTTGGTTCTATCGTTCATTTAACAAAGTTGTTGTTGAAGAGAAAGGAACAGCTACTGAGTCTGGTGTTGACCTTATGAACTCTGCAGACCTTGGAGCAAACTTTAAAACTAGAACAGACTTTGTTAGTTCTGAAATAGGTGTATTTAACGGCGAGGGTTACCACGCAGATAAAAAAGCTGCAAACCAAGAGAATGATTCTAAAATGTCTGTTGAGTGGCGTTTAACGGGTCACCTTATCGGCAGTGGTACAAAAGTAGGTAAGCAAGACCGTACAAAAGATACTTATGCACACCTTTCAACTTTCGGTTTGATTTCTCATAACCACAAAGATGACACTGTTGCTCAGGGCGTTGCAGGTGAGTACGACAGAGCATTTTACGGTATCCATGCAGTTTATAACCAACCGCTTTTCTTGGTTGCCGCTCAGTATATAGATGCAGAAGACAAAGCAAGAAATACTGCTATAACAGATGGCAAAGAGTACGATGTTGTCTCAATCAATGCTGAAATCAGACCAATGACAGATTGGACGATTATCGGAAGATATGATGATTACAAAATTGACAAAGTTGCAAATACTACAGGTGTAAAAACAGTTTCTGCTGATGGCACTAAGGTTATTGCAGGTTTGGCTTACAAGTATAACAAAAATGTAACTTTTATCGGTTCTGGTAAGTTCATAGATGAAGAAAAAGCAAACGGCGGTGACACTGGACAATCTAAAGATGTTTATATGCTCACTACTGAAGTAAAATGGTAATCATCTAAACGAAGTTAATTTTTCTCTCTCCTCCTTTTCTCTCCTAAATAAAGCCCTTTTTTGGGCTTTAAAATTACAAATTAGTACCATTTCATATACTCTGTTAACACCATTTTAGATAAAATAGCGACAATTTTTATCTCATAATTATTGGAGAAGCAGATGGATGCAGCGAAGTATATTTGGATGAATGGAAAGTTTGTGGCTTGGGATGATGCAAAAGTGCATGTTCTTTCACACACTATCCATTATGGAAACGGCGTTATTGAGGGTACAAAAGCATACAAAACCGAAAAAGGGTATGCGATTTTCCGTCTAAATGACCACACAAAAAGACTTAAAGAGTCTGCAAAGATGACGCTCATTGACATCCCTTTTAGTGTTGAAGAGATGAATGAAGCACAACTAGAGCTTTTAAGAAGAAATGAATTTACAGGCGACAATGTTTACATTCGTCCTTTCGCATTTTTGGGTTATGGTGTTATGGGTGTTTATCACAAAAATGCACCAGTTGAGACGGTTATGTCTGCTTGGGAATGGGGTGCTTATCTTGGTGAAGAGGGGATGAAAAAAGGGATTAAACTCAAAATCGTCTCTATGACAAGACCTGCAAACACTTCTAACATGGGCAAAGCAAAAGCAACTGCAAACTATCTCAACTCACAAATGGCAAAGTATGAAGCGATTGACTGTGGTTATGAAGAGGCACTTCTTTTGGATGACCAAGGCTATGTTGCAGAAGCTAGCGGTGCGAGCTTTTTCATGGTAAAAAATGGTGTACTTATCACTCCTCCAAATGACAACTCATTAGAGTCTATCACACAAAAAACCACTATTGAATTAGCTACCGATATGGGCATCAAGGTAGAACGTCGCCGTATCTCAAGAGAGGATGTCTATACTGCTGATGAGGCATTTTTGACAGGAACAGCGGCGGAGATAACCCCAGTGCGTCATGTGGACGGCAGAGATATCGGATGTGGCGCACGTGGCGAGATGACAGAGAAGCTTCAAAGTAAATATTTTGATGTAGTCTTTGGCAGAGATAAAAAGTACGAGCATTATTTGACGTACATAAACTAATCACGTACCAGATTAAGGAAACAAAAAATGAAGGAAAACATAACAATGGCTTCAGATATGAATGACTATTTTAACAAAAAGAAGAGCCAAGGTGAAGGTTTTGAGAAAAAGTCTAGTGGAACAGATGGAAATGGCGGAAGTGGCAATGGTGGTGGCGGTGCAAACATGCCACAAATGCCAAAGATAGATTTCAATTTTGGTGGCTCTAAAGCAGGGATTACTTACTTTCTTATCGCTATCGTCTTAGTGCTAGTTTTGGCAAAGCCATTTACCATCATAGAAGAGGGTGAGCGAGGGATTCTTAGCACAAATGGAAAATATTCCGACCAGTCACTTCTTCCAGGACTTCATTTTATTTTGCCTGTGATTCAAAAAGTCTATATCGTTGACACAAAAGTGCGCATCATTAACTATGCTTCAAGCATAGAAGCAGGCGGCGGAAGTGCCTCTTCTGGCATCAACGCAAAACCTGCAATTACTGTTTTAGATAAGCGTGGACTTCCAGTTGCAATTGAACTAACTGTTCAGTACAGACTAAACGCACAGTATGCGGCGCAAACTATCTCTAACTGGGGCTTTAGCTGGGAAGATAAAATCATCAACCCTGTTGCAAGAGATATTGTTCGTAACATTGTTGGAAAGTATGACGCAGAAAATCTTCCGCAGATGAGAAACACAATAGCAACTGAGATAGAAACTGGCATCAGAGACAGTGTCGCAAATCTTGAAAATGCACCAGCGGATTTGCAGTCAATACAGCTTAGAGAGATTGTGTTACCTCCAAAAGTAAAAGAGCAGATAGAAAATGTCCAAATTGCAAAACAGCAGGTGCAACGTGCTGAGCAAGAGGTACAGCGTGCTGAACAAGAGGCACTTAGACGTGCCGCAGAGTCAAGAGGTATCGCTGAAAAAGCAAGAATCGAAGCACAAGGTTTAGCAGATGCAGTGACCATCGAAGCAGAGGCAAAAGCAAAAGCAAATCATCTAGTCTCAAAATCTTTAACTCCAGACCTTTTAAAGCTAGAGCAGATTCAGATTCAAGGCAAGTTTAATGAGGCACTCAAAGAGAACAAAGATGCGAAGATTTTCTTAACACCTGGCGGTTCAACGCCAAATATCTGGGTGGACATGAAAGACGCTAAACAGAGAACTTCAACAGCTGCAGAGTAAGTAAAAGATGCAAAAGATAATAGATAAAATAGACTGGCAAAAAATCGAACTTTTGCCAGTTATCGTCCAAGATGTGCTAAGCAACGAAGTTCTGATGATGGCATATATGGATAAAGAAGCACTAGAACTCTCGCTCAAAACCAGAGTAGCACACTACTTTTCACGCTCCAAACAGCGTATCTGGAAAAAAGGCGAGAGCAGTGGACATATCCAAGAAATCCACTCTTTTAACATAGATTGCGATAACGATACGCTACTTATAAAAGTCACACAACACGGCGTAGCGTGTCATACAGGACGACCGTCATGCTTCTTTACAGAGCTTGAGAGTGGAGCGATAGAGAGTGAAGTAGAGGTTAGCAGTGAAGCACTTTATGGTGTTATCGACACGCTCTATCACACTATCCAAGAACGTAAAAATGCCGACCCATCATCTTCATGGACAGCAAAACTTCTAAGCAAAGGTGACAATGCAATTTTGAAAAAAGTTGTAGAAGAGGCAGGCGAATTTAGCTTTGCGTGCAAAGATAATGATGTGCATGAGATTATCTATGAAGCAGCAGATTTGACCTACCACGTGCTTGTTGCTCTTGCTGCAAAAAATATCTCTCCAGACAGAGTCAAACAAGAGCTTGCTCGCAGATTTGGCATGAGCGGAATCGCTGAGAAAAACGCAAGAGATACTTAAATGGCTATACAAAAGCTAAGCGAATTTATCAAAAATCTTATCATTTATGATTATATACTTTTTGGAAGTTTGCTTGCTCTTTTCCTTCTCTTTATCATCTTGGGAATTATTTTTCGCCATAGACTTGGCGTTGCCCTTTTTTTTATTTTTTTGGCTTTTTCTCTGCTTTTAGGCGGTGCAACTTTTGGATATAAAGCGATGCATGACTACCTCTTCAAAAATGAAACAGTACTTCTAAGTCAGAAGAAACTCTCCTTTACACAAGCTGCCGTTGTTTATGGAACGCTCAAAAATGTATCAAAAAAAGATTTTAAAAGTTGTGAGGTAAGTGCAACGGTATATAGAGTGAGTGGCAATATTTGGAAGGATACTGTTCGAAGATTAAAGCCAATCACAAAAATGTCGATAGTGGAAGAGAATATTGCCATAGATGAAGAGAGGGATATAAAGATTATCATTGACCCTTTTACTTATGGCGGGGATTATAATGTAACACTGGGAGCGGATTGTAGATGAGTACACTTTTTAATGTCTGGCACTATTTAGCATTTTTCATTGGGTTTTTTCTATTTGCAGGCGGTGTTTTTTTAGCTCTAAAACAAGAGAAGAGAAGTATGATGCTCTCTATACTCTTTTCTATAACACTCATAACCATTGTTATGTCGGGAATGACTGTGGCAATAATAGACAAATACACCAAAGAAGCAAAACTTTATAAACTTGAAAACAAAAGAAATTTAAGCACTGAGCAGATTAGTTTTAGTGGCGTAGTTAAGAATGAGGGAGATTATGAGATAGGGGAGGTTACGTTTGAGATAAAACTTGTCAACCAAGGTCTCTCCTCTGAAAACATGAAAGCAGGTACATTTTATAGTCCGACGGGTATTATGAGTTTTTTTGGTTTTACGTCAGATGGCAGCTCTAAAAAAGAGAATAGACCGCAACAAGTTACTCATGAGTTTGTCGTAGCAAAAAATCTCAAACCAGGGCAATCAGAAGAGCTCAGAGTCTATTTTGACTATCCTCCCTACTTCAAGAGTGTTTCACACTTTGCGAAAGTTTATGCACACTAATACTTAAGCCCCAAAGGCTTAAGAACTGCATTTATCTCTTTTATCTGGCTATTTTTATCTCTACACCACTCGGGAGCTAAAAGAGAGTTGTCGTTGATGCCAGCAGTTACTCTTTGCACGCTCACACGCTCTGGCTTCATAGTTATTGCTTTTGCAAGTGTGTCAAGATAGAGTTGTTCGCTGATGGGAGTAAATTCGCCCTTTGTAAAATCATTTGCCAGAGCAGTCTTTTTTACAACATAAAGAGGATGGTACTTAACAGAATCAATCCCCCATGCATAAGCCTCTTTTGCCGTATGAAGCATCATTTCTTGTGTCTCGTCTGGAAGACCAAAGATAAGATGTCCACAGACATTTAAACCCCTATCTTTCGCCTTTGTTACCCACTCTTTTACATTGGCGCTGTCATGCCCACGATTTATCTTGAAAAGTGTTGCGTCATAGACAGACTGGATGCCAAACTCTATCCATATCTCTTTTGTTTTGCCGAGTTCTGCTAGGTATTGCAAAGTCTGCTCTGTAATGCTATCGGAACGTGTGCCGATGCTAAGCCCGACCACATCATCAAATGAGAGAGCTTTTTCATAGAGAGCTTTTAGTGTTTCAAGTGGAGCGTAAGTGTTGGTAAATGACTGGAAGTAAACCAAAAATTTTTCTGCCCCATACTCTTGGCGCTGTCTTTTGCTGATGGCTTGAAACTGCATCTCAAGCTGTAGGAGCTGTTTTTCAAGATTTGGGTTGATTTTTGAGTTGAGGTTGAGGTGAAATCCTTTTAGCTCTTGCACTTGATTTGTACTTGCGCTAAAGGAGTCGTTTTCGCAAAATGTGCATCCGCCCTTTGCTACCGTGCCATCTATGTTTGGGCAGGTAAAACCAGAGATGTTGATGCCAACTTTGTAAACTTTGCAACCAAACTTATCTCTAAGATAGCTACCAAAAGTAAAAATTTGTTTCATTAAACTATGTATTTTCCTGTAAAACAAGCAGTACAGTAGTTCTCTTGGGTTGCATTTACGCTTCTAAGAAGTGATGCCTCATCAAGATACGCAAGCGAATCTGCCTCAATAAACCTACAGATATCATCTTGGCTCATGTTTGCCGCAATGAGTTTGTCTTTGTTTGGTGTATCTACACCATAAAAACATGGGTCGGTTGTTGGCGGAGAAGAGACCCTCATATGTACTTCACTTGCTCCTGCTTCTTTGAGCATTCTGACGATTCTCTTAGATGTTGTACCACGAACGATAGAATCATCCACAACGATAACTCTTTTGCCTTTGATAACATCTATCATCGGAGAGAGTTTCATCTTTACTTTTAAGTCTCGCATCTCTTGTGTTGGTTCGATGAAAGTACGTCCGATGTAGTGGTTGCGCATAATTCCCATCTCATAAGGGATACCGCTCTCTTGCGAATAACCTATTGCCGCAGGAACACCACCATCTGGCACAGGGATAACGATGTCCGCTTCAACAGGCTTGATATGTGCAAGTTCCTTTCCCATCTGTTTTCTTGTCTGATAAACGCTTTGTCCAAAAACTTTTGAGTCGGGACGTGCAAAATAGACATACTCAAAAATACAGTGTTTTGGAGTTGGTTCAAAAACTTGGATACTCTCAGGCTCTTTTTCTTCATCAAAAATAAGAAGTTCCCCAGGTCTGACATCTCTTATAAACTCTGCTCCAACAAGGTCAAATGCACATGTTTCACTTGCAACAATGTAGCCTCCGCTTGGAAGTTTGCCAAGACTAAGCGGGCGAAAACCATGACGGTCACGCATAGCAAACATCTTTGTTCTGCTCAAAAATACGAGTGAGAAAGCACCCTCAATTTTGCCAACCGCATCAATGATTCTGTCGAGAAGTTTTCTTTTTTCACTTTTTGCTATTAGATGGATAAGGTTTTCTGTATCCATAAAAGTTTGAAAAATTGCACCTTTATCGATGAGTTTATTTCTAATCTCTTCTGCATTTGTAAGGTTTCCGTTGTGAACGATTGCCATTTCGCCTAAGTCATATCTTGCAAAAACAGGCTGTGCATCGAGGATAGAGTCGTCCCCAGCAGTAGAGTAGCGAGTATGCCCGATGGCACTTGAGCCTCTTAGTGTTTCTAGTTTTTTCTCATCAAAAACACGCATAACCAAACCACGTTTTTTGATAGTTTGAAGTTTTGTTCCGTTTGAAGAGCTTATGCCTGCTGCTTCTTGACCACGATGCTGAAGCGCATGCAGTGAAAAATAAGCTAGTTTAGAAGCCTCTTTATTACCATAGATTCCTACAACCGCACATTTTTCATTTACATCTTCTAGCACTTTTTTCTCCTTGAGAATAATTAATGGAATTATACTCAAACCAAATTAAAATTTGACTTTGACAAGAACCTTTAAATAGCTAAACAATCGCCGATTGAGTATAAACCAGCCTCTTTGTCAACAAGCCATGAAGCCGCTCTGATAGCACCCTTGCTAAATGTACTTCTTGAAGTTGCAGTGTGGTTAAGCTCTACAAACTCGCCATCATTGTAAAAACCTACAGTGTGACGACCGACGATATCGCCGCCACGGAGTGCCATAACGGCAATCTCATTCTCGCTTCTTTCGCCAATGTTGCCATCACGTCCGCTGATGCGTACTTTGTCAAGAGCCAACCCTCGCCCAGCGGCAGCTGATTCGCCAAGAGTGAGTGCGGTGCCGCTTGGAGCATCTTTTTTGTGGCGATGGTGCATCTCAACTATCTCAATGTCAAATCCTTTGAGTGCCGCTGCGGCTTGATGGACAAGTTTGTTAAGAAGTGCTACACCTAAGGACATGTTTGTAGCGTAGAGAATCGGCATATTTTCACTTGCCTGTTTTAAGAGGTTGAGCTGATGTGCATTTAGACCCGTTGTGCCAATGACGAGAGGTTTTGGAATCTCAAGAACTGCTTCAAGCATGACCTCTGTTGCTTCAGGAAGTGAAAAATCAATGACAATATCACACGCATGAAGAAACGATTTTATATCCGTGGTAACCAAAACAGAAGGGTCGATAGAAAAATCAAGACTATTTCTCACATAAACTGTACTGAGACTTATATCTTCTGTCGCTTTAAGGTCATCCAAAAGAAGCTTGCCAACTCTGCCATTTGCCCCAAAAACACCAACTTTTACCATACTCATTCCTTTTAATGATTTAAGAGTTCATCAACATATGTGATAGCTTGAAGTGCAGCAACTGCACCATCTCCTGCCGCACAAACAACCTGTTTTGGAGCAGCGATGCGCATGTCTCCTGCCGCAAAAAGACCTTTTAGTGATGTTTTCATGCTGATATCAACAACAACCTCTCCGTTTTTGTTCATCTCGCACAAAAAGCTTCCATCCTCTTGGATGAGTGTCTGGTTGTTTATATCGTTTCCGACAAATGTAAATACCCCAGGGACTTTGATATCACGAACCTCTCCATCGCTATTTTCTATGAGGATGCCTGTAACGCCCATATTGTCGCCATAAACCTCTTTTGGTTTAGAGTTCAGGATAATCTCAATATTTTGTGTTTTTTTGACTCTCTCGACTGTGTTTGGAGCAGAACGGAAAGTGTCACGTCTGTGGATGAGATAGACTTTTGAGCAGAGTTTTGCAAGGTAGAGTGCCTCTTCAAGTGCAGTGTCTCCGCCGCCGACAACCGCAACTTCTTTTCCTCTATAGAAAAATCCGTCACAAGTAGCACATGTACTTACACCTCTTCCAAAAAGCTCATCCTCGCCCGCAAAACCTGCACGTCTTGGAGATGAACCTGTACAAACGATAACACTGTATGCCTCGCTTACTGTACCGTCCTCTTTATGAATTTTGAATATATCGCCCTCTTTGCTTATGCGTGTTACGGTAATCATGTCATGTTTTAGCCCAAACTTTTGGCACTGTGCGGGCCACGGTATCATCAAATCCATACCACTTATCTCGCCTGTTACTCCAGGGTAGTTCTCTATTTCCGAACTTTGTGTTATCTGCCCACCTGGCATACCTTTTTCAAACATAACGACATTGCCAAGCCCGCCACGTGTCGCATAAAGTCCAGCGGTAAGTCCAGCAGGTCCGCCGCCGATAATTGCGCAATCTAAAATCATAAATATTCCTCTTACAAATCTTTTATTATGGTTGATAATTCACTCAAATTATCAAGTTTGCGTATCATACTATCTTGTTTATAAATCTGCTCTTTCGTTTTTTTGATAAGGAAAATAGATGGGGATTCATAGATATTGAAGCGTTGGATAAAGCCGAGTGATGTTTTTGTTCCAGATCTTAAAAAAGTAGTGTTTTGTGTGTTTTCAAACGCTTGGTTGTAGTAATCGATAGCTAGAATTTTATAGTTCAGTCTTGTTTGTGCAAGAAGTTTTGGAGCTTCTCTATCTTTAGAGGAGTAAAAAATAATGATGTAATTCTCTTCGTTTGGCGTAAAAATATCTTTTTGTTCGTAAAAAACAAACTCTTTAAAATCTATAAATTTATACTCTGAAAATTTGTAGTTGAAGTAAGCAAATGCAGCAGCAATCATCGCCGCACCAAAGAAAGAGGCTAGAAGAGTGGAGAGGGAAAGAAAAGATTTGCCTCTTTTGCTAATGATATTGCTGTGTGTCTCCATAAAACCCCTTTTAAATAAAAAAATATCAATATACTCTCTTGTAACCATTACGAGAGGTTGTCTATAATTGCAGCATCTTTTTTATGCACAAATTGTAGTATATGCTAAGTAAATATAAATTTAGATTTTTTAATAGAACTTGCCAGTAAGTACCAATCATCGCAGTATTTGCGCTTCTTTGATAAATTTTATAAGCTTTTAAAATTTTGTATGTCAATATGTTTTATTTTATTGTCAGGAAAACAATATGCTTACTTCTCCTATCTCCCTTGTTAATAAAAACATCAGCGACTATCAGAGTATTGTCAGCATCCTTGCATTTAGTGAAACATACTCTCCTGTAGATACGCAAAACGATTGGGTATTGTTGGAAAATACACAACCTGGATTTATATTGAGTAATGGATTTCTATCCCCTTTGATAGATACATTTGAAAATGTAAATTTACCCAAAAGTATTGCTTTGCAATCGGATGGAAAAATTATTTATTTAGCTACGGTAATGCAGGGTAGTGGGGATAAAAGTTTTGTTTTAGCAAGATATATGAATGATGGAAGAGCTGATACGTCGTTTGGAATAGGGGGAAAACTTATCGTCAATATGACATTGCGAGATGATATCGCCTCTGATGTGCTGATACAGCCTGATGGCAAAATTCTTCTTTTAGGACACAGTCAAAACAGCTCTTTTACCGATGATATATCCATTGTGCGATACAACAGTGATGGTTTATTGGATACTACATTTGGAGTAGATGGCTATGTTGTTTCAATGATAGGAGAGCTTGGATTGTATGCAGGTAGTTACTCATTTGCAATCCAAAATGATGGGAAGATAGTTGTTGCGACAGCAAGCTTTACAGATAGTTATATCTATAACACAACGATTGTCCGTTATTTGGCTAATGGTGGTGTTGATGTAACATTTGGGGAAAATGGTGCAGTTGTTATTCCTGTAGGAGAAGCGGATAATACAGTATATGATATTAAAATAGGTGACAGTGGAAAGATTTTTTTAGCGGGCAGTGCATCTGTTGCTGATATGGATACAAATATTATTTGTTTAAATAGCGATGGAACTTTGGATACCCAGTTTGGCGAAAACAGTACGGGTGTTGTTGTTTATAATATGTATGTTGATGATGTTGCACGTACCTTGTATTTGCAAGAAGATGGTTTTTTGGTTGGAGGGTCTGGAACGAATGCTTTTATCCTTTCAAGGTATCTTAGCAATGGTATTCTTGATGGGTCGTTTGGTAGAGATGGAGGTTTTACCACCATCTCCTTTGGTGAAGAAATAATAAGAAGTTTTGCAACAAGTATAATTGTGCAAAATGATGGGAAAATTATACTTTCTGGCTATATTTCAACTGGTGAAAATAGGGATGACATTATTCTTGTTAGATATAGTGCTGATGGGACGCCTGATGATAGTTTTGGTACAGAGGGAAAGCTTGTATTATTAGAAGATTTTCAAGGTTCAAAAAGTTTTGAAACTGTATTGCAAGACGATGGAAAAATATTGCTTGTTGGAGAAGTGACATCAAGCTTGGATAGGACAAAACCGATTATAATCCGCATTAACAACGATGGTTCGATTGATAATAGTTTTGGAAATTTTACCGAACTTCACACATCTGTTAATTTTATAGAAGGTCAAGAGCCTGTTCTTATGGCTCAAAATATTATTCCTTATGATGCAGAATTGGCTTTAAGTGGAAATTATGAAGGTGCAAGACTGACATTGGTGCGAGATGGGGGAGCAAGTGATGAAGACCTGTTTTCTGGTATAAACATTACACCTCACTCTTTGTCTGGAAGTGTTATTGTTGAGGGGGTTATGATTGGAGCTTACACATGGACAAATGGTCTTTTAGAGATAGTTTTTAATCAAAACAGTACGCAAGCATTGACAACAACAGCTTTTCAATCTATCAGCTACAGTAATTCAAGCTCAACCCCGCCTGTGCAAGTACAGATTAATTGGCTTTTTAATGATGGAAACAGTGGCGAACAAGGGGATGGCGGAGCGTTAAGCACTGTTGGTACAACGATGGTAAGCATTACAAATGTTGTGTCTCCAGATGAAACAAATAATGCTCCAACATTTATTGTTGGTACAGGGTTTGTTGACATCAAAAATGAGTTAGACGGCAATGTTTCTTCTGTTGGTGGAATGTATGGCAGCATTGTTGGTAAGTTTGTGGAACATGATGGAAGAATTATTGTTATTGGGACAAGTGCTTTAGAAGAGAGTGTTTATGTTATGCAATATAACAAGGATGGGAGTTTAGATACTACATTTGCAACGGGTGGGAAAATTTTTGTTGCTTTTGATGGTTATTCTAGCAACAGGGCTAAAGATATAATCGTTCAAGATGATGGAAAGATTGTTGTCGTTGCTCAAGCTCAAGATGGAAGAGCAGATTTTGCATTGGTGCGATTGGAACAAGACGGCAGTATTGATCAAGGTTATGGTCAAGATGGATATGTAATTACCAATTTTGGTGATGACAGTTTTGCATATACCGCATTATTGCAGAGCGATGGAAAGATTGTTGTTGCTGGTCAAGCCAGAGGTCAATCGCATCTTGAATTTGCATTGGCACGATATACAAAAGATGGCAAATTGGACATTACTTTTGGGGATGATGGTATCCAAATGGATGATATTGGAGGCGAGTATTATAACAATATAGATGATATTGCTATTGATACTGATGGAAAGATTTATGTTTTAGGCTATGCGTATAATGCTGGATTAGATGAAGATGTTGCTATTGTCGCACGATACACAAGTACAGGGTGGCTGGACAGTTCTTTCTCTTTTCCTTCTGGATGGACGTTAGGGGGCGGACTTAAAGCTGGAACAAAACTTATCGTAACGACGGATTGGGTTGTGATTACAGGATATGCTGATACCGAAGATGGAAATAAACTTGCTATTGCTCGTTTCGATAAAGAAGATGGAAGTTATGATAGAAATTGGGTAGTTGAAACACCTCTTGAAGATTCGATAGCACACGATATGATTTTTCAAGCCGATGGCAAATTTATTGTGGTTGGTTCTGCTCAATATCAAGGTTTTATGATACGGTATAACTTTGATAGTACAGTAGATACAACTTTTGGGAATAATGGTTCTGTGCTTATAGATGAAAATCTTTTTCAGGTTGTTGTTCAAAATGATGGCAGCATCTTGGTTATGGGACTAGATGATGGCGCTCTGCTCTTAGGGCATTATGATGGTAATGGAAAAATTGATATAACTTTTGGGGCGACAGATACATTGATAAGACCTTATGTCTACAACTTGGCTGAAGCACCTATTATCCTTAACGATCATGTTGAAATTTTCGATAAAGAGTTGAATCAGCAGGATAATTATCAAGGGGCTACTCTTACACTTCAACGCCATGGCGGTGCAAACAGTGATGACCTGTTTTCAGGGGCTGGTATCATTGCTGGTGCTACTTATGGCAATATCCAAATCAATGCAAAGCAACTTGGAGTTTACACTTATGGTTCTGGTACGCTTGAAATTGTTTTTGACAAAGCGATAACACGGGCAGAGGTCGATGAAGTAATGCAATCAATTGCATATAGCAATAACAACCTTGCATCGTTGCCTACAATAGAACTAGATTGGATATTTGGTGATGGAAACAATGGTACTCAAGGAGAAGGAGTCGGTCAAGTTTTAGGAACGATGCCTTTGTCGCTAAATCATGTGCCTCTTTCGCAAGATTCAAATGTAACCCTCGTAAGAGATAAAAGCTATGTATTTAATGTTAATGATTTTGTTTTTAATGACCATGACCAAAACGACTCGTTATCGGAGGTCGTGATTGTGTCTCTACCTATGCAAGGTACTCTGTTTTTGCAAGGTTATATGGTTGGTGTCGGAGAAAAAATCAGTGCGTTTGATATTGCAGCAGGTAAATTAATCTATATTCCTATTACGGCTGATGACCAAAATATTTTTGGTTCTTTTTCTTATAAAGTAGGTGATGGATGGTCTTATTCACAAGCACATACGTTGACGCTTAATGCCATGAACAATACTCCTGTTGTGACGATGGATGGTGCTACAAGATTGGATGTTTGGACATCTAATAATAATTACCATGTATGGAATGATGTGGCAATTACAGCAGATGGAAAAGTGATTGCTCTTGGAAATGATATCAATGATTTTATATTGGGACGCTATTTAGGTAATGATTTATTGGATGCCTCTTTTGGAACAGATAATTCGCTTGGAAGTGGCGGCATGATAAAAACTGATATCAACGGAGAAACGGACAGCACTCATGCTTTAGTAATTCAGTCTGATGGAAAAATTATAGCAGCTGGGCAATCGGATAACTCTTTTGCACTGGTGCGTTATAACGCTGATGGTACATTGGACACCTCTTTTGGTACGGATGCTAAAGTTATTACACTGTTTGATGGTATCGACGACTGCATTCACGACATAGTTTTACAAACTAACGGTAAAATAGTTGTTGCTGGCAGAATGTATGATGATACTTTAAAAGAATATCATATCACATTGGCTCGCTATAACAGCGATGGTAGTTTGGATATGACTTTTAGTGGCGATGGCAAGATAGTGGATGATTTTTTTGATTTGAACGAGTATGCCAATACACTTGGAATACAGTCGGATGGAAAGATTGTTGTTGGAGGAAGAAATGCAGACGGTTTTACCATTGTTCGATACAACAGCAATGGGACGCTAGATACCTCTTTTGGCGCAAACGGCATAACAACAACTGATATGGATTCTAATGGTATAAAAGAACTGGCTATTGACGCACAAAATAATATTTTAGCCGTAGGTGCGAGAGGAGATGATTTTGCAGTCGTACGCTATACCAGCAATGGGACGCTAGATACCTCTTTTGGCACAAACGGTATGGTAATATTGGATGGTTATAGTGATGCACTGTGGAATAGTATAGGAGTTCAAAGTGACGGTAAAATCATCGTAGTTGGAAATTGTTATAATAGTGAATTATATTCAAGCTCATCGATGATTATTGTTGCAAGATATACGATTGACGGAACGTTAGATACTTCATTTGGAACTAATGGAATCGTTGAATTGGACGGCACAGCCAATAGTTTAACTATCCATGAGGACAATATTATTATTGCTGGGTCTTATCTTGTAGATGGGAGCGGAGGTTTTGGCAATCCTTATGGAACTCCAGATGAAACACGCATGCTTCTGTCATATCTTGACAAAAATGGATACAAAACATCTCTTAATAAACTCGTTGATGAAAACACTGCTATTAGATTAATTGATGATTCATTTGTAATTAGCGATGTTGAGTTGGATGCCATAGGAACTTATGATGGTGCGACACTGACAATTGCAAGAAGCACTGGCGCAAACAGTGATGACCTTTTCTTAGGAATGGGCATAGTGTCTGGACAACCAAGCGGAAGTGTGGTTGTAAATAATGTAACTATAGGAACGTATCAATACAATAATGGTCTCTTAAAGATGATATTCAATGAAAATTCTAGTAAAGATAATGTCTCAACTTTTTTTGGTTCATTGAGCTATAAAAATGCAAGCGATGCACCATTGTCAAAAATAGAAATTGATTGGATATTTGGTGATGGCAATAGAGGAGAACAAGGCATTGGCGGTTCAAAAACAGTCTCTGGAAATACGATTTTTTACATCAGTTCAATCAATGATGCACCAAAGATAACATCTAGTTTAATTGGTAGTGTAGCAGAGAATGCCGCAATTTCTACAGTTATCTATGATACAAATGCAAGCGATGCGGATCTCAATCCAATCATAACATATACACTCAGCGGAACAGATGCTTCTTTGCTTAATATAGATAAAACAACTGGAAAAGTGACACTTAAAAAATCTGCTGATTATGAGACAAAAAGCAGTTATACATTTGATGTTATTGCAAGCGATGGAAGTTTGAACGATAATAAAACAGTTACAGTGAGTGTTAGAGACAGAAATGATTTTCCAACATCATTAAATAAGACAATAACAATAAATGAAGATAGCAACCATAAAGTGACATTAAGTTCGTTCGCTTTTAAAGATCAAGATACAGGAGATATGCTAAGAGCAATAAAAATTACTACTTTACCAACTAAAGGGACATTGACTCTTAATGGTGTGGCAGTTGTACTTGACCAAGAGATTAGCGCAAGTGACATTAGTTCTGGCAAACTCATCTTTACTCCAGAGACCAATGCAAACGGAACAGCTTATGTAACTTTTGGCTTCAAAGTCTCTGATGGTACTGTTTACTCCTCCTCAGCCTATACGACAACCATCAATATAACTGCCGTGCGAGATGATATGACTATTAACGGAACGAGTGGAAATGATACTCTAAAAGGGGATGTTATAGATATTGGAAGCTATGATACTCTAAATGGACTTGGAGGGCATGATACCTTAAATGGTAAGACAGGTAATGACAAGCTTATAGGTGGAGGAGGAGATGACATCTTAAACGGTGGCGGAGGTGCAGATATTATGCTTGGAGGTGTGGGTAATGATACTTATTATGTCGATAACGCAGGTGATAAAGTTTATGAAACTGCTACTGTAGTGTCAACAATAAATATGGGAGGGGTTGATATTGTCATTAGCTCTATCTCTTATACGCTTGGCGACTATGTAGAAAATTTACGCCTCGACATATCAAACTCTATTAAAGCGACTGGCAATAGCTTAAATAATACTATAACAGGCAATAGTGTCAATAATATAATAAGCGGAGAAACTGGTAACGATAAACTTATAGGCAGAGGAGGAAGTGATACTCTAATCGGAGGAGCAGGTAGTGATATCTTAAATGGCGGAGCTGGCAAAGATAAGTTAAGTGGTGGAGCAGGAAAAGATCTCTTTGTGTTCAATACTATATTAAATACTGCTACTAATGTAGATACTATTGTTGACTTCAATGTGGCAGATGATACTATAAGACTTGAAAATGATATCTTTAAAAAACTTACTGTTACTGGTACTTTAAACAGTGCCTATTTTAAAGCAAATGCTAGCGGAGTAGCAACCGATGCAAATGACTATATTGTTTATGAAACGTACACAGGCAAGCTTTTCTATGATGCTGATGGAAATGGAAGTGATGTTGCAGTGCAGATAACACTTATAGGTACTACTACCCATACTACACTTACAGCCACAGACTTTGTAGTTATTTGAAATTGAGTTTTTTGAGAGCTTCTTTGCTGAAAGACTCTCAAAAGATATATAAATTTATAACTGCCTGTCTCTTTTTTAAATTACGCTAAAAGTGCGTCGATTTTTTGTGCGAGTGCAGCTTTTGATTGCGCTCCGACGATTTGATCTACCATTTTTCCGTCTTTAAAAAACATGATAGTAGGGATAGAGCGGATACCAAACTTTACTGCTATTTCTTGCTCTTCATCTGTGTTTACTTTACAGATTTTTGCTTTGCCATCAAAGTCGTTTGCAAGTTCTTCGATAACTGGAGCAATCATACGGCAAGGTCCACACCAAGGAGCCCAAAAATCAACCAAAGAAACGCCTTCTTTTAATGTAGCTTCAAAATCTGCGCTAGTTAACTCTATATATTTTCCCATTGTAATTTCCTTCTCATTTTAAGTTCGTGCATTATACAAATCTAACTCTTTAAAGTTGCTTTGTTTGGTAAAGTAGCTAGAAATTTACAAATTCCCTTTTTCTGCCTCTATAAATGGCGCATTGGCTAAATCCGATTTTTTTTGCCAAATCTGTTGTCTCTTTGGAGTATAATCCAACTTGTTCAGGTTTGTGTGCATCGGATGCAAAAGTTATGGGGATGTCAAGTTTTTTTACCTCTTGAAGCAACGGAAAAGATGGATACGCTTCACCGATTGGTTTTCTAAAGCCTGCCATATTGATTTCAACGCTCATGTCGGCTTCTTTGATGGCAAGAAGAGCGTTTTTTGCTATCTCGTTTATCTCTCTTTTTGGCATGTACTTGAAAATCTTGATTAGGTCTAAGTGAGCGACGATATCAAAAAGTCTGCTTTTTGCCATCTCTTCTATGGCGTCGAAATATTTTTGCCAAATCTCATCTATATCTTGGTTTTGGTAGCTTCCTATAAATTCTGGGTTGTCAAATCCCCACTCTTCTATGAAATGCACAGAGCCGATAAGATAGTCAACGTTGGCGTTTAAAACCCTCTCATCCATGTACCCTTTGAGGTAGTCCACTTCGTACCCTAAGAAAATCTCTATCTCTTTTTCATACTTTTTTTTAGCATCAAGAATGCTCTGTTCGTATGCTTGCATCTGGTGAAAACCTATGCGATACTTCTCATCAAAATTCATCGGTGCATGTTCTGAAAAGCCAAAATATCGTATGCCGCATTTGATGGCTTGTTCGATGTACTCAGAGATTTCACCCTCTGCATGATTGCAAAGTTTTGTGTGGTTATGTAGGTCTGCTATCATCCTGATTGATTCCAAATTTATATAGTTTTATGATATTATAGTGACAAAAAATAAATTTATTCAAAAAAATGGAGAATGGATTATGACTCAGGAAGAACTGGATGCTTTAATGAGTGGCGGGTTTGATGATATTGATACTTTGGAAGAAGATACTCTTTTAGTGGAAGAAGATTTGCCAGAACAAGATGGTGAATCATTTGATGATGAAGATGATGTTATCGCCAAAAAAGTTCCTGATGCACCTGTAGGCTACTCTAAAGATACAGCGCATCATTGGCCGATGCCTGCAACAGATGAGAACAAAATGGTACACCAACTCGACGATGTCACACGAGAGAGTGAAGAGAAGGCGAGTGAGATTTTTGATATCATTGACGGCGTTTCAAACCAGCTGATGGAGGGCGAGGGTTCTCTTGGCAACGTGATAGAAACACTTGAAAGTAACATTGCTCTTTTTGGCACACTTCATAAAAAATTTCCTGATGTCGCAGCTTTTGGAGTGCAGCTAGAGAAAAACAGTGCCGCTTTAGAAGAGGCAAATCAGATTCTCCAAGGGCTTCAAACAAGCGGCGAATCCATCATGAGTGTTATGGATATCATGCAGTATCAAGATATCCATAGACAAAAGATAGAGCGTGTTATCAATGTGATGCGTGCGCTATCCAACTACATGAACTCTCTTTTTGAGGGTAGAATCGAAGATAAAAAAAGAGTCTCTTCTGCACAACATATCGTGGGCGATACGCACAACGAACTTGCGTCCAATGAAGATATAGAAGCACTTTTGGCACAGTTTTCAAAATAATGAAGAAAGTTGAATTATTGTCCCCAGCAGGGACGCTTGAAAAGTTAAAAATTGCTATAGATTTTGGTGCAGATGCGGTGTATGGAGGGGTAAGCCACTTCTCTCTTCGCATACGTTCTGGAAAAGAGTTTAGTTTTGAAGAGTTTGCAGAGGGGATAGCGTATGCACACGCCAGAGGCAAAAAAGTATATGCAACTATCAATGGATTTCCTTTCAACTCGCAGTTAAATCTTCTTAAAAAACATATATTAAAAATGGCAGAACTTGCTCCTGATGCTTTTATCGTTGCAACGCCAGGTGTTTTAAAACTCTGTCATGAACTCGCACCTCAAATGCCTCTGCACCTCTCCACGCAGGCGAATGTTATGAATGTTTTGGATGCAAAAGTCTATGCAGATATGGGTGCTACTCGCATCATCACGGCTAGAGAGATTTCTCTTCGTGATTTGGTGGAGATAAAAAAAGAGCTACCAGAGCTGGAGCTTGAAGTTTTTGTCCATGGGTCGATGTGTTTTGCCTACAGCGGGCGATGCCTTATCTCGACACTTCAAAGCGGACGTGTGCCAAATCGTGGAAGTTGTGCAAATGACTGCCGTTTTCCTTATGAGATGTATGCGGCAAATCCTGAGACGGGAACGCTCTTTAGGCTTGAAGAGGATGAGGGCGTGGGAACGTACATCATGAACTCAAAAGACCTAAATCTCGCTTCTCACATCAAAGAGATTTTAGATACGGGAGCGGTGGATTCCATAAAAGTGGAGGGGCGTACAAAAACGGCTTACTATGCCGCAGTTACCGCAAAAGCGTACCGCATGGCGATAGATGACTACTGCAATGGTGTAAATGATATAGAGAAATACCAATATGAGCTAAACTCTCTGCAAAATCGTGGTTATACGGATGCGTATCTTATCTCAAGACCTTTTGAGAAGCACGATACCCAAAGTCTTGACTTTACGATGCAGTTGGGTACTCATCAGGTAAGCGGACAGGTTGAGGAAGATGGAGAGTACTTTTTGTGCAAGTACAAAACCCTTCCAAATGATGAGCTTGAAATCGTCGCACCGCTTGGTTCTGTAATAGAGATAGTTGATAATGAGATAGGCACAACTTACGAGAGAGATGGCAGAACTTATCTCAAGCTCAAGCAGTTGGTAGCACAAAACAAAAAAGTGTGGGAAGAGGTGCATAGCGGTAACACAAACCCTATTAAGCTCCCGACAAAGCTTCCTTCATATACATTTTTGAGGATTCCCTCACATCCAGATATGGGGACATACCCAAAAGTATAATATAATTTCAAAAAAACAAAGGAAGATAGATGAAATTTGTATCAATTATTATAGGCAGTAGAAGTGATTATGAGATTATGAAATCTTGTTCAGACACGCTAGAGGCGTTTGGCGTTAAGTATGAGATGATTATCTCTTCAGCGCATCGTTCACCTGAGAGAACAAAAGAGTATATAGAAAAAGCGGAGAAAAAAGGTGCGCAAGTTTTCATAGCCGCTGCTGGTATGGCTGCTCACTTGGCAGGTGTTTTGTCTTCTAAAACGGTCAAGCCTATCATCGGTGTTCCTATGAGCGCATCGGCTCTTAACGGAATCGATGCACTTCTCTCCACCGTGCAGATGCCCGCTGGAATGCCTGTTGCTACGGTTGCTATCGGAAAAGCAGGAGCTATCAACTCGGCATATTTGGCGATGCAGATACTTGCACTTGACAATGAAGAACTTTCAGTAAAACTTAAAGAAGACCGCATAGCAAAGGCAAAAAAAGTTGAGATGGACTCTATGGAGATAGAGACAATTATCTAATTAAAAGGGTAAGCATGAAGTGGATGAGCGATGAAGAGTATATGGAGTTGACGGGATTAGACATCTCTGCTATTGATGATTTGGTGCAGAGAGGCAAACTGACACAAAAAGTAGAACACGGCATTCGCTACATCGACCCATCCAAAGGCGCACGTGAAGTCGTTCCAATGCAGCTTCGAGAACTCTCTGCTTACAACTCAAAAGAGATGTTGGTTCAACCGCAGTTTGTCGAAAAGACCATAGGCACTATCATAAATCTTCATGAAAAAGTGCTTGATGCAAAGGATGAGACGCTCAAAGCGGTGCGAGTTGAAAATGAGTTTTTACGTGAAGCACTCGGCTCTTTGCAAGAACTCTATGATGAAGACAGAAAAACCATCCACACGCTTCAAGAACAGCTCAAACTTTCGCAGCAAGAGGTTGAGTTTATGAGAAGAAAATATAAACTTATGTGGAAC
Organism: Sulfurimonas sp.; assembly: GCA_030247515.1. Lineage (GTDB taxonomy): Bacteria > Campylobacterota > Campylobacteria > Campylobacterales > Sulfurimonadaceae > Sulfurimonas. The sequence continues at coordinate 58,670 of JAOTSA010000002.1, forward strand.
AAAGCCATAGAAGAGCATGTTAACAACTAATGACGATAGATAAAGCATGCGTTGAGTGCATAATCAACCAAAGTTTGAGAGTGGCAAACGCCATCCACGCTTCTGCTGCCCTAACAGAGAACCTAAAATCAACTGTTACTAAAATGAGCAAAACCTTTTCTTATGATGACGCTCCACCAGAAATCGCCTCTTATGTCTATGAAGAGATGGCACGCATCGCCCAAAAAATAGACCTATACGATGAAGTAAAAGAACTCTCAACTAAAAAAGCCCTCTCTTTTGTTCCGTTTTTAAAAGAGCATATCTCAACATCTCAAGACAAACTTCTTATAGCTACAAAAATAGCAGTAGCGGGAAATGTGATAGACCTAGCCGCCGAGGTGGAGTTTGATTTGGATGAGGAGCTACAGAAGATATTTCATACCGATTTTGCGCATGATGATTTTGCACTTTTGCAAGAAAAACTTAGCACCGCAAAGCGTGTTTTGCTTATCGGGGATAATGTCGGGGAGCATATTTTTGACTATCTTTTTTTAGAGATGATGAGAGAACTTTATCCAAATACAAACTACTTTTATATGGTCAGAGGCAATCCCATCATCAACGATGTTACCGTAAAAGAAGCAGTGGAAGCTGGGTTTGACAAAATTTGTGAAGTGGTGGACAGCGGTGTCAATACCCCAGGGTTTGCATATAACCGTGCAAATACGTACTCAAAAGAGCTTTTTGATAGTGTCGATTTGGTGATAAGCAAAGGGATGGGAAATTACGAGTGCATGAGCCCATCGCACAGAAGCGACATCTGTTTTCTACTCAAAGTAAAATGCGGAGTTGTCGCCGCCTCCCTAAAAAAAGAGGTCGGTGATATCATCTGCAAAATGGTTTAATTACTGCCCAAGCCCAAAAACATTTGATAGCGTGTTGATGTAGTTGAAGTAGCCCGTGATAGCCACCGCTTCTAAAACCTGCACATCGCTATATCCCATCTCTTTGAGTGCGTCTATATCTTCTTTTAGGATTTTATAGTTATCTTTTTGTGCCGCTCTCAAACAAAAGCGTAAGAGTGCTTTGCCTTTTTCGTCGGTATCGACTGCCTCAACGCCTTGTAAAATCTTCTCTATCTTCTCTTCTGAGAGTCCAAGCATTTTTGCTATGCTTTTGTGGACATCCACGCACATTTTGCACCCATTTTCTATCGAAACAAGAAGTGCGATAGCCTCTTTTATGTCGTAAGAGAGGGTCGTTTGGTTGAGCAGATAGTTTTGTACCATCATGTCAGTTGCAAAGTAAACTTTCTCATCCACCGCTAAAAGCTTAAAAATATCGCCTAATTTCCCTGTTTTTTCCAATATAGGAAGTGCTTTTTCTTGGATAGCGGGACTCATCTGCTCAAATTCGGGTAGTTCTATGTGTGCCATGTTTTCTCCTGTAAAATTTTTATGATTATAGAGTTTGTTTCTTAGATTTGGTTGAGTATAATTGCGCAACTATTTACAAGAGGTTTTTATGATAACTTTTAGCTCCATGTTACTAAAACTACAAGAATTTTGGATGAATCAAGGGTGCAATATCGTCCAGCCATACGACATCCCCGCAGGTGCAGGTACATTTCACCCCGCTACATTTTTGCGCTCACTTGATTCTACTCCATGGTCGGTTGCTTATGTCGCACCGAGCCGCCGCCCGACAGACGGAAGATACGGTGAAAATCCAAACCGTTTAGGAAGCTACTATCAGTTTCAAGCACTCATCAAGCCATCTCCAGATAACATTCAAGAGCTTTACTTAAAATCGTTAGAGTATCTCGGGCTTGATGTCAAAAATCATGATATCCGCTTTGTGGAAGATAACTGGGAGTCTCCGACACTCGGTGCATGGGGACTTGGCTGGGAAGTTTGGCTAAACGGCATGGAAGTAACGCAGTTTACCTACTTTCAGCAAGTCGGAGGGATAGAATGCAATCCCGTTGCAGTCGAGATAACATACGGAACGGAGCGACTTGCGATGTACCTGCAAGCCT